>NZ_JBVJGW010000005.1:0-1182 GCF_055587105.1 Streptomyces sp. NPDC048461
CTCATCGCCAACCGTGGCGAAATCGCTGTCCGCGTTGCCCGGGCCTGCCGGGACGCCGGGATCGCGAGCGTAGCCGTCTACGCCGATCCGGACCGGGACGCCCTGCACGTCCGCGCGGCCGACGAAGCGTTCGCGCTGGGCGGTGACACCCCGGCCGGCAGCTACCTGGACATCGGAAAAGTCCTCCAGGCCGCCGCCGACTCCGGAGCGGACGCCATCCATCCCGGATACGGCTTCCTCTCCGAGAACGCCGACTTCGCCCAGGCCGTCCTCGACGCGGGCCTGACCTGGATCGGACCCCCGCCCCAGGCCATCCGCGACCTCGGCGACAAAGTCGCCGCCCGCCACATCGCCCAACGCGCCGGAGCCCCCCTGGTCGCCGGCACCCCCGACCCCGTCTCCGGCTCCGACGAAGTCGTCGCCTTCGCCCAGGAGCACGGACTGCCCATCGCCATCAAGGCAGCCTTCGGCGGCGGCGGCCGCGGCCTCAAAGTCGCCCGCACCCTCGAAGAAATCCCCGAACTCTACGACTCCGCCGTCCGCGAAGCCGTCGCCGCCTTCGGCCGCGGCGAATGCTTCGTCGAGCGCTACCTCGACAAGCCCCGCCACGTCGAAACCCAGTGCCTCGCCGACACCCACGGCAACGTCGTCGTCGTCTCCACCCGCGACTGCTCCCTCCAGCGACGCCACCAAAAACTCGTCGAGGAAGCACCCGCCCCCTTCCTCACCGACGCCCAGAACGCCGAGCTCTACGCCGCGTCCAAAGCCATCCTGAAGGAAGCCGGCTACGTCGGCGCCGGCACCGTCGAATTCCTCGTCTCCGCCGACGGCTACATCTCCTTCCTCGAGGTCAACACCCGCCTCCAGGTCGAACACCCCGTCACCGAAGAAGTCTCCGGAATCGACCTCGTCCGCGAAATGTTCCGCATCGCCGACGGCGAAGCACTCGGCTACGACGACCCCACCCTGCGCGGCCACTCCATCGAGTTCCGCATCAACGGCGAAGACCCCGGCCGCGGCTTCCTCCCCGCCCCCGGCACCGTCACCACCTTCGCCCCGCCCACCGGCCCCGGCGTCCGCCTCGACGCCGGCGTCGAATCCGGCTCCGTCATCGGACCCGCCTGGGACTCCCTCCTCGCCAAACTCATCGTCACCGGCGCCACCCGCGAACAGGCCCTCCAA
>NZ_JBVJGW010000005.1:1280-102298 GCF_055587105.1 Streptomyces sp. NPDC048461
CGCCGGCGTCGAATCCGGCTCCGTCATCGGACCCGCCTGGGACTCCCTCCTCGCCAAACTCATCGTCACCGGCGCCACCCGCGAACAGGCCCTCCAGCGCGCCGCCCGCGCCCTGGCCGAGTTCCAGATCGAAGGCATGGCCACCGCCGTCCCCTTCCACCGCGCCGTCGTCACCGACCCCGCCTTCAACCCCGCGGAAGGGCCTTTCACGGTCCACACCCGCTGGATCGAAACCGAGTTCACCAACAACATCCCCGCCTTCGTCGCTCCCGCCGTCGACGACACCGAGGACGAGCCCGGCCGCGAGACCGTCGTCGTCGAGGTCGGCGGCAAACGCCTCGAAGTGTCCCTGCCGTCCTCCCTGGGCATGACCCTCGCCCGCACCGCCGCCGCCGGCGGAGCCAAGCCCAAACGACGCGCCACGAAGAAGACCGGCCCCGCAGCCTCCGGCGACACCCTCGCCTCCCCCATGCAGGGCACCATCGTCAAGGTCGCCGTCGAAGAAGGCCAGAAAGTCGAGGAAGGCGAACTCATCGTCGTCCTCGAAGCCATGAAAATGGAGCAGCCCCTCAACGCCCACCGCTCCGGCACCATCACCGGCCTCACCGCCGAAATCGGCGCCTCCCTCACCTCCGGCGCCACCATCTGCGAAATCAAGGACTGATCCGCAGCACCCCATGAAGGAGCCCCCGCCCGGACGATCCGGGCGGGGGCTCCTTCGTGTGGTGCCGGCGCGATGCGGTACTACCGGACCGGCCGGACTAGAAGGTGCCGGCCGATGCCGCCCAGCTCTTCAGCGGGTTGGCGAACCCGCCGTTGACCAGCGCCTTGAAGGTCTGGGCGGAGGTCCCGCCGTCCCCTTCGGTGTACATGAGGCCGACGTCATCGCGGCCGTCGTTGTCGACGTCCCCGGACACCGGCGGACCGGCCTTCTCCGCGGACCAGCCGTTCTCCATGTTCCAGCTCATGAAGTCCTCGGCGACTCCGCCGTCGGGCTTCCCGAGCAGGGTGAACAGGGCGCTGCGTTCGGCGGAGTAGTCGAACATGATCGCGAGGTCGGCGCGGCCGTCCCCGTTGTAGTCACCGGACGTCGGCCTGCTCCTGTTGAAGTCCCACTGACCCGGGGAGCGGGTCCACGACGCCTTGGGTTCGGCGAAGCCGCCGTCGGCCTTGCCCAGCAGCGTGTAGGCGGTGACGGTGCCGTTGCCGAAGCCGTAGACGGCCAGGATGTCGTCGCGGCCGTCGCCGTTGAAGTCGCCGGCCACCTGCTTGGACTCGTTCCAGTACCAGCCGCCCTGGGCGGAGCGCCAGCTGCCGAAGGAGTAGTTGAAGGTGCCGTCCGCCTTCGACAGGAAGGTGTGGGCGCCGGTCGAGCCGCCGTGGTCGTAGAAGAACGCCACGTCGTCGCGCTTGTCGCCGTTGAAGTCGCCGGCGACGAGCTTGGCCTTCCGTGCGTCCCAGTTGCCCGGACCCGTGTGGGCGCTGCGCGACAGCGGCTTGAACGTGCCGTCCTTCCCGCCGAGGAAGGTGAACATCCCGTTCGAGCCGTCGTCGTAGCCGTACAGCGCGGCCAGGTCGTCGATCTTGTCGCCGTTGAAGTCGCCCGCCACCCACTGGGACTGGCTGTACCGCCAGTTGCCCCAGCCGCTGTTGAAGCCGAGCACGGGCGCGCCGAAGCCGCCGTCCTCCTTGCCGGGCATGGTGTAGAGCGCCGTGTCGTCCGAACCGAAGTCGTAGACGGTGGCCAGGTCGGCGCGACCGTCTCCGTTGAAGTCACCCGCCAGTTCGGTGCGCAGCTGGTCCGTGCGGTCGTCGGGCCGGTGCTCGACGCTGACGCCGGTCCAGTGGTTGTGCCGGATGTAACCGTTGTCGAAGTCCTCGCGCGGGCCGCCGTAGACGTCGTACTCGTCCGACCTCGGGTAGCCCAGGAAGCTCTTCTCCGCGCCGAGCGAGATCCACTTCTGGCGGACGGTGCCGCGCACCGACCAGGCGGCTGAGGTGTTCGGGTTCCAGTAGACGGAGGCCGTGTCCGAGGTTTGGCCTCGGTGCCGGAAGTGGTTGTAGCGGCCGCGGTTGTCGGGGGTCGCGGTCTCGTCGGTGGTCGGGTATCCGAGCCAGCCGCCGGGGCCGCCGGTCTCCAGGTACTTCTTGTAGATGGCGCCGTGGATGGACCAGGAGCCGAAGGCGGGTGCCCAGTAGATGGCGCCGTCACCGCCGGGTCCGGTGAAGGTCGAGAACCAGCCCTCCTGGTCGAAGGCCAGGTTCTCGTCGGAGGTCGGGTAGCCCAGGATGCCCTTCTCCGCGCCGAGGCTCATCCACTTCGTGCGGATGCCGTTCATGGTCAGCCAGGCACCGCTGCTCGGGTGCCAGTAGATCGAGGCGTTGTCGCTGGTGGACCCGTTCGTGCGCAGGTGCACGAACTTGCCGCCGTCGGCCGTATCCGTGACGTTGCCCGAGGGCTTGCCGAAGTGGACGGCGCCGCCCTTGGCACGGAACTTGGCCAGGATCGGACCGCAAAGCGAGTGGGTGCCCGAGACGGCCGAGGGAACACTCTCGCACTCGGTCCAGGACGTACCGCTGACCGCGACCTGGCGGGCTGCGCCGAAGGCCGAGCCGCCGGCCGGCTGGCGACCCGGGAACTCGTTGATCACGCCGTTGTTGTTGCGCGACCACAGGTCGGCGAAGCCGTCCTTCTCGAAGTCTCCGGAGGTGGTCAGGTGCGGGTATGCGGCGCCGGTGAATCCGGTACCGATGGAGCCGGACCGGACGGCGGGGTCGGCGTACACGGTCAGGTCGAGGGCCGCCGGCGCCGCGGTGTCGGCGGTCTTGCGGCTGGAGTACTGGTGGACCTGACCGGTGGTCTTGTTCCGGGCCCAGATCTCCGGCAGCGTGTCGCCGTTGAGGTCTCCGGGGGCGATCAGGGTCATGTCCTGCCAGTCGGCGTTGCCGAGCAGGATGGGCATGAGGCGCAGGGCGATGTTGCCCGAGGGAGTACCGAAGTACAGCCAGAGTTTGGCGTCCTCCTTGACCAGGAGGTCGGGGTAGTCGTCCTCGCCGATCTTGCCGTCCTTGTTGTCGTCGTTGACGCTGCCGATGGCGAGGGCCTGCTGGGCCTGCGCCCAGTGCCTGTTCTCGGCGGCCGCCCTCAGCTCGATCTGGGTGAGTTTCGGGTCCTCGAGGGTTCCGTCGCCCGAGCCGCGGTAGACGAACAGCTGCCTGTCGTTGGCGTTTTCAGCCGAGGGCCGCAGGACGACGAGGTCCTCGTAGTAGTCCCCGCTGTTCCAGCTTGCCGTCTGGCTCAGGGAGACGACGTTGCCGAAGGTGCCGTGCTGGACCTGCCGGGGTGTGGCGAAGGTGCCGTTGCCCTTGCCCGGTACCATCCACAGCTTGCCGGAGCCCTGGTCCGCGCTCCAGATGTCGATGATGCCGTCACCGTTGAGGTCACCGCGCTTGTCGCGCTCCGGCGGACGCTTGGCATAGAAGTGGTACGACTTCACGTCGGACCGGTTCCCCGCCGCGTCGAGGCTCCGGACATAGAGGGAGTGCGGACCGGCAGCCGTCGGGGTGTACTTGATCTGTGCGGTCTTGCCGTTGACGGTGCGGACGGTCGGGTCGTCGGCCGTGTACCACTGGTACTGGGTGACGTCGCCCACCCCGTTGTCACTCAGGACGAACGTGCCTTCGGTGCGTGCGTACGCGGTGTTGAGGTCGTCGTTCTCGGGGAACTGCGCCGATGTGATCTTGGGCAGCTCACCGGGCCGGCTGCGGTCGATGGAGAACACGCACTGACCGGCCCAGGGGCCGGCTCCCGCCCCGTCGAGACCGCGTACGTCCCACCGGTAGGTGGAGCCGGTGAGATCCGAGAGCGGAATCCTCAGGAGGGCGACACCGCCGTTGGCGACGGCGACCTTGGGCGCCTTCAGGGTGCCGTAGTCGTCCGCGTTCCAGTAGTGGAACTCGGCCTGCAGACCGTTGTCCTCGGCGTCACTGATGCGGGCCCGCAGCACGATCTGGTCCGTCGTGCCGATCACGCCGCCCTGGCAGGCCACGGAGGGGTCCATCTCGCGCTCGGCCGGCGGGTTCGGCAAGGTGTTGAAGTGGGTCGAGATCCGGGCGCTGTCCGGGTTCATCCTGCGCCAGGAGACGTCGACCGTGTCGTTGGAGGACTTCAGGCCCATGGTCCAGGCGGGCCAGTTCCAGCGGGCTGCGTCGGAGACCGCCGAGGTCACGTCCAGCTCCAGGAAGGAGCCGTCGCTGGAGCAGTTGCGACCGCCGTAGGACCGGCTGGAGGAGTCGACCAGTCGCTTCCAGGCGGGCTGGTTGTTCCAGCTGGTGCTGCCGTTGATGCCGTTGGTGTCCCAGATCTGGATGTCACCGGACTGGCAGTTCCAGGAGCCGGAATGCCGCTGCTGGATCCTGAAGGTGGCGTCGAGGATCTGCTTGCCGCCCAGGTCTCCCATCCCGATCTGGAAGAACGTCTTGGCGCAGACGACGGCGTTGCCGTAGGCCGGGTCCTTGGCGCAGCCGACGCGGGCGTCCTTGCTGAGGGTGCCGCCGTTCCAGTAGGACTGGCCCGCCGAGCCGGCGATGCCGTTGTGCTTGTAGGCGAGCGCCCAGGCCGACTTCCAGTCGTCCCGCCACACCGGGTCGATGACGACCGGGAACCTGGTGTCGGGCGCGGTGAGCAGCCCGCGGTCGGTGGTGAGGGTGAGTTTGTCACCCTTCAGTTCGACGCCGAGATCGGCTTGCCTGCTGCGCAGGGACATGCCGTCGACGGCCGGCACCCGTTCCGCGACCTGGTGCACGGCCGGGTCCGCCGCGGGGGTCCGGCCGGCTGCGGATTCGACGGCGGATTCGGCGAACGACTTGGCCGCGGCGACGGGCGGCGTGGCGGGCGCGGGCTGGTCGGCGCCGGAGTCCCACATCTGTGGCTTGGCCGAGGTGAACAGGGGCTGGCCCGCGGGGTCGAGGGCCTTCAGCTCGCCGTTCGGCTCCTTGCGCAGCGTGAGGCCGTTGCCCTTGAGGCCGAAGTCGAGGGAGGCGAGCGCCGGATCGGTCGCGGCCTCGCGGGTCTTGACGATGAGCTGGTGCGAGAAGCCCGTCGCGTCCGCGGCGACCCGCAGGTCCACGCCCTTGAGGACTTCGGCATAGGTGGCGCTGTTCCCCTCCACCTTCGGGGCGGGCAGCGGCTTGGGCCAGGTGAGGGTGACGTCCCGGCCGTTCTTGCGCATGGTGACCAGCGGGGCGCTGCCGCCGCCGGAGAAGGTCATCTCGGTGCGGATCGCCTTGGGGGCGATCCGCCCGTCCTTGAGCTTCTGAAGGCCGGTGTCCACCGGTACCAGCTTGCCGTCGCGGTAGACGCGCGTCGGCACGACGGACTGCTCGGAGGTGAAGGTGCCGTCCGGATTGGCCCAGATCTCTTCGCTCTCCGTGCGCTGCGCGGGGATCTCGACCCGCTTGCCGCTGCGCCGGGCCTCGGCGGTCGCCTTGGCAGTCGCCTCCGCCTCGGTGGGCGTCGCGCCCTTCGGGTTGTCGGCCGCGGGGGTGACCGCGGACGCGGCGACCGCCGCAGGTATCGCGCTGCCGAGCAGCGCGGCGACCAGAGCGGTCGCCAGGGTGACTACCGGCGCCCTGCGGGAGGGCGGGCCGGCGACGCGCGGGCGCGTCGGGAAGGGTCTCACTGACAGAGTCCTCGGGGTCGGTTTCAGCCACTCCGCGACAGGGGCGACCGAAAACAATCGATGCGGCCCCACGTGGGCCAAATTTTTGGCCCTTTCTTGACGGTGGGTCGCCGGTGTTCGATTGATTTGTAGCAGCCCGGCCACCGAAAGGACGAAGGGGAATCACCCTCGACGCCATTCCCGTGCGCGCTAATACCAGACATTCCTGCGGAATAACAAATTCCGAATGAATCATTCCACATACCCCACCCACCTGCAGAGATGCCCGACCCCTTGGCCATCTGGAGCCTCGGCAAATTTTCGGCGACCCACCCGTTCCGCTGTTAGGTTCAGCCCGATTGCCCATAGCGCAGGAACCTGTGGACCCGCGCTCCCAGACTGGAGTGTTCGAATTTTGAAGAGATCCCAGGCGCACGTCATGCGTGCGCCTTTGAGGCGTGTCTGGCGGTGGCCGATACCTGTTATCGCCCTCGCCATGCTCACCACGGGGCTGACCGCGATCGACGCGGCGGCCGCCGGGCCCGCGCTGCCCGGCAAGCAGAAGCTGACCAAGGTCACGGGCGAACCCGTCAAGGGCAAGCCCGCGCCGGGCCCCGCCGAGTCGCAGGCCAAGGCCTGGAAGGGTGCCCCGAAGATCGCGTGGCCCGCGGCGGGTTCCGCCGAGGTCACGCTGCCCAACACCCTCTCGGCTCCGGCCCCGGCGCTGAAGTCCTCCTCCGCCGGGGCGTTCGCCCTCCCGGCGCGCGAGGCGGGCGTGGCGGGTCGGGCGGTCAAGGCGGGCAAGCTCCCCGTCTCGGTGGCCTCCGCAGACCTCACGAAGTTGTCGGCCGTCGCCCAGCGTTCGGCAGCGGGGGCTCCGGCCGCCGATGCCCCGGCGGACGACGTCAAGGTGAAGGTCGCCCTGCACGACCAGGCCGCCGCCGAGCGCGCCGGCCTGACGAGCAGCCTGCTCCTCTCCGTCGAGCGCACCGACACGGGAAGCTCCGCCGCTCCCGTCTCGGTGGAGCTCGACTACGCCGCCTTCAAGAACGCCTACGGCGGCAGCTGGGGCTCCCGCCTCCGCTTCACCGCGATCCCGACCTGCGCGCTGACCACCCCGCAGAAGCCCGAATGCCAGGGCAGCACGCCGGTCACCACCAGGAACGACGCGGAGACCGGCAAGCTCGTCGCCACCTTCGACGCTCCGGCCAAGCCCGCCGCGGCACCGAAGCCCGCGGGCAAGGCGTTCCTGAACGCCCCGGCCGTCTCGGGCCTGGCCTCCGTGGCCGCCGCCCCCGCCTCCGGCGGGATGACCCTGGCCGCCTCACCGGGCGCCGACGGCGCGAACGGCACGTACAAGGCCACCTCACTGAACCCGTCCGGTTCCTGGCAGGCCGGCGGCTCGGCGGGTGACTTCTCCTGGTCCTACCCGCTGGAGATCCCCGCCTCCCTCGGCGGCCCGAGCCCGTCGCTGTCGCTGGGCTACTCCAGCTCCCAGATCGACGGCCGCACCAGCGCCGCGGCCCAGCAGACCTCGTGGGTCGGCGACGGCTGGGACCTGGCCTCGAACTACATCGAGCGGGGCTACGTCCCCTGCAGCCAGGACAAGCGCAAGGACTCCGGGTACAACAACCCGAAGGACGACACGGGCGACCTCTGTCACGGCGCCCCCATGGTCACGATGTCCCTGAACGGCGGCTCCACGCCGCTCGTCCTGGACGACGCCACCAAGATGTGGCGCCCGGCCAAGGACGACGGCTCGAAGATCGAGCTGCTCCAGGGCGCGCAGAACGGTGACAAGGAAGGCGACCACTGGCGGTTCACCAACCCCCAGGGCATCCAGTTCTACTTCGGTCTGAACAGGGTCCCGGGCTGGACCGCGGGCAAGCCCGTCACCAAGTCCGCCTGGAACGTGCCCGTTTACGGCAACCACCCGGGCGAGCCCTGCTACAAGACGACGTTCGCCGATGCGGTCTGCGACCAGACGTACCGCTGGAACCTCGACTACGTCGTGGACCCGCGCGGCAACGCGATGACGTACTGGTACGAGAAGGAGGTCAACCACTACGGCTCCAACTACAAGATCGCGGGTGGCTCGACCGCCCGTGCGTACGACCGCTCCGGCTGGCTGGACCACATCTCCTACGGCCTGCGCAGCGACAACCTGTTCGCCGGCGCCCCGGCGCAGGTGAACTTCAAGGTCGAAGAGCGCTGCATCAAGACGGACACCTTCGACTGCGCGGAAGCGAAGCTGAAGCCGGAGGTCGCCTGGGAGATCGCCAAGGAGTGGCCCGACACCCCGGGCGACCAGCTCTGCGCCAGCGGCGAGGAGTGCAAGGGCCGGTTCACCCCGACCTTCTTCTCCCGCAAGCGGCTGACCGAGGTCACCACCTCGGTCTGGAACGGAACGGCGCACAAGGCGGTCGACACCTGGACGCTGAAGCAGAGCTTCCCCGCGACCGGTGACGGCACCGACTACCCGCTGTGGCTCGCCGAGATCAAGCACTACGGCAAGAACGGCGCACCGCTCGACCTGCCCGCGGTCAAGTTCCGCGGCAAGCAGCTCGACAACCGCGTGGACGGCCTGGGCGACGGCAAGCCGCCCTACCGCCGCTACCGGATCGAGGCGATCGACACCGAGACCGGCTCGACGATCCTCGCCCACTACGCGGACACCCAGTGCCGGGCGGCCGACCCGCGCGTGATGCCGGCCTCTCCGGAGTCCAACACGCTGCGCTGCTACCCGGTGGTCTCCGAGCTGCCCGATCCCACCGATCCCGCGCACGAGCGGAAGATCTACTCCACCGACTGGTTCCACAAGCACGTCGTGGACTGGGTCCAGGAGGACGACCGCAACGGCAACTCGCCGTCTCGGCGCACCGCGTACGAGTTCGTCGGCAACCCTGCGTGGGCGTTCGACGACGAGACCGAGATGATGCGTCCCAAGACGCGCACCTGGTCCCAGTGGCGCGGCTACGAGCGGGTCAAGACCTTCATCGGCCAGGCCCCGGACAAGCGCTCCCAGACGGAGACGCTGTTCTTCCGCGGCCTCGACGGTGACCGGGCGACCCCCGCGGGCGCCAAGCGGTCCGTGAAGGTCAAGGACTCCGAGGGCAACGAGATCGCGGACCACCGGCTCTACGCCGGCCAGACCCGCGAGGTCCTGGCGTACAACGGCGAGGGCGGCGCCCTGGAGGCGGCGACCACGTACACCCCGTGGCTCCACGGACCCACCGCGACCCGGTTGCGCAAGGGCGAGACGGCGGCGGAGGACATCGAACCGCAGCAGTCGTTCGTCCAGCAGGCGACGGGCGTCAACTCCCGCATTCTGCTGTCGGACGGCCGCGGCTGGCGCCGTACGGCGATGACGACGAAGTACGACACCCGCGGCTTCGCCGAATGGGTCTCGAACCGCGGCGATGTCGCCGACCCGTCGGACGACAGCTGCACGCGCTACGAGTACGACGCGGACGAGACCCGCTGGATCATCGCCCGCCAGAAGCGGGTGGAGACGGTCGCGAAGGCGTGTGACGCCACTGGCGTCCAGCGCCCGGCTGACGTCACCTCCGACATCAAGATGTCGTACGACGCGCCGGGCAACGTGAAGTCGACGGAGTCCCTGACGGGCTACTCCGGCAGCACCCCCACCTACCAGGTGGACGGCAGCGCGACCTTCGACGCGTACGGCCGTCCGAAGACCAGCACGGACGTCTTCGGCAAGACCACGAAGCTGGACTACACGCCGGCGTCGGGCCAGATCGTCACCAAGGTCGTCACCACCAACTCCGAGGGCCACACCCAGACCACGGAGACCGACCAGGGGCGCGGGTCGATCCTGGCCAAGCAGGACACCAACGGCCGCCGGCAGGTGATGGAGTACGACTCCCTCGGCCGTCTGGCCAAGGTGTGGTCGCCGTCCCGCAACCCGCAGAACAAGTCGCCGAACGGCATGTTCTCGTACGACGTCCGCACCGACGGTCCGGTCGTCATCACGAACAAGGCCCTGCTGGACGACGGCACCTACCGCACCAGCTACGACATCTACGACAGCAGCCTGCGGATCCGCCAGACCCAGATGGAGGCACTGAGCGGTGGCCGGGTCATCTCGGACACCTTCTACAACAGCCTCGGCCAGGTCTGGAAGAGCAACGGCGCTTACTACACGGCCGGCACGGCCTCCGGGGTGCAGTTCGCCCCGAAGGACAACGAGGTCCCGTCCTCGACGATGACCCAGTACGACGGCTCCGGCCGCTCGGTCGCCCAGATCTCGCGCAAGTTCGGCGAGGAGACGTCGCGCACGACGACGGCGTACGGCGGCGACAACATCACCGTCGACCCCCCGAAGGGCGAAACCCCGACCCGGGCCTTCCTGGACGGCGCGGGCCGCAAGACGGAGCTGCGCTTCTTCAAGTCGGACTCCCCGACGGGCGCGTTCGACAAGACGACGTACGCGTACAACCAGCGCGGCGCACTGGAGTCGGTCGTCAGCCAGGCGGGCGACAAGTGGGGCTTCGAGTACGACATCCGCGGCCGCCAGACGAAGCAGACGGACCCCGACAAGGGCACGTCGACGATGACGTACGGCCAGGGTGACCGGCTGGCCACGCTGACGGACGCCCGTGGCAAGGTCACTGCCCCCGAATACGACGCTCTCGGCCGCACCGTCGCGACCCACGAGGGCTCGGTCACGGGTCCGAAGCTGACCTCGACCACGTACGACACCCTGCCGGGCGCCATCGGCCTGCCGGTGGCCTCGACGCGGTACGTGGACGGCAAGGCGTACACCCAGGAAGTCACCGGGTACGACACCGAATACCGCCCGACGGGCACGAAGATCACCATCCCCTCCTCGGAGGGCGCACTCGGCGGTACCTACGCGTTCACCACCGGGTACCGGGAGAACACCGGCCTGACCGAGTGGATGGAGCAGCCGGCCGTGGCCGGCCTGCCCATCGAACTCACCGAGATGAAGTACAACCACTTCGAGCTGCCCACGATGATGGGCATCGAGGGGCAGACGTTCGTCGACAAGGTCGACTACTCGCCGATGGGCGACGTACTCCGGACCTACACGGGAGCGGCCGGCTCCCAGGTCTACACGTCGAACTACTACGACGAGCAGACCCGCCGGCTGACCAGGAGCGTCAACAGCCAGGAGAAGTCTCCGGGCGCGATCAACGACACGACGTTCAAGTACGACGACGTCGGAAACATCCTCAAGATCACCGACAAGGAGGGCACCTCCCCTACTGCCGACGTGCAGTGCTTCGCGTACGACTACCTGCGCCGGATGAACGAGGCCTGGACGGCGACGGACGACTGCGCGGTCCAGCCGAACGCGTCCGGCCCGGGGTCCAAGCCCAAGGTCGGCGGCCCGAACCCGTACTGGAGCTCGTACAGCTTCGACGCGGCGGGCAACCGCACGAAGGACGTCCAGCACTCCCCCACTGGTGACCTCACCAAGGACGTCACCCGGGCCTACACCTACGGCACGCCGGGACAGGCCGCTGCCAACGGTCTGAAGAAGGTGGACACCACCGGACCGGGCGGTTCGCGCACCGAGTCGTACACCTACGACGCTGCGGGCAACACGAAGACGCGGACCATCCAGGGCGACACCCAGAACTGGGATTGGAACGCATCGGGCCAGCTGGCCAAGGTGACCAAGGGCACCGAGTCGACGGAGTTCGTCTACGACGCCGGCGGCAACCGCCTGATCAAGCGCGACAAGACCGGCACCACGCTGTACCTGCCGGGTACCGAGGTCAAGCTGACGGCAGCGGGCAAGCTGGAGGGCACGCGCTATTACGCCCACCCGGCCGGCCCGACGATGGTCAAGACGGTCAAGGACGGCGTGACCTCCACGTCGTACCTGATGGGCGACCAGAACGGTACGGCGACCACCGCGGTCGACACCAAGACCTCGGCGGTCACCCGTCGGAAGTTCACCCCGTACGGCGAGACCCGCGGCGCGGCTCCGTCCGTCTGGCCGGGCAAGAAGGGCTTCGTCGGCGGCGAGGTCGACGAGACCATCGGCACCGTCCACCTCGGCGCTCGCGAGTACGACCCGGCAACGGGCCGGTTCCTGTCGGTCGACCCGGTCATCGACTTCAACGAGCCCAAACAGCAGAACCCGTACGTCTACGCGAACAACTCGCCCATCACGTTCAGCGACCCGAGCGGCCTGTCGATCGCGCCTCCCACGATGCCGATCAAGGACTTCACGGACGCAGAGGCTGCCTGGGCGAACATGATCCAGGGCAAGAGCGCTCTGGACATCGCGCTCGAAATCGCGATGGGCATCCTGAAGGACGCCTCGGGCTACAACGACATCCGCGACTGCCTCGGCGGCTCGTGGGGTGCCTGCGCGGGCCTCGCCCTGGATGCGGCACTGCCTTTCGCGGGCCGCGCCAAACGCATCATCAAGGCGCTGGACCGGGCCTGGGAGGCCTTCAACAGCTGGTCGCAGAAGCTCAGCCTGGCTCGCGACATCCTCAGGCGGGTCGAGCGCTACCAGCAGGCGATGGCCAAGTACGCCGAGGACCTCGCCGAGTGGAAGCGCCAGATAGAAGAAGCAGCCGAACGAGCGAGAAAGCTCGAAGAGGAAGCAGCGGCGGCGAGAAGGGCGGCACAAGAGGCAGCCCAGGCAGCAGCGAAGAGGGCCGACGAGGCCAAGGCGACGGCGGCGAAGCAGGGCAGGTCCTCCGCGACCAAGGCCAAGAAGGCCGACGGCGGCGGCAAAGCATCGAAGTCATCGGAGACGAAGAAGGGCGACGCCCCGAAGAAGTCAGCCTCCAAGGACAACGACAGCGGCAGCGACACGCAGGCCACCAGCTGTAACACCAATAGCTTTGTGCCGGGCACACATGTCCTCATGGCAGACGGGTCATCCAAGCCTATCGAGGACATCGCGACCGGCGACGAGGTCTTGGCCGCCAACGCAGAATCCGGCACCAGCTCGGCTCAACCGGTCGTTGCCCAGATTATCGGCGACGGCCAGAAGAACCTCGTCAAGATCACGATCGACACCGATGGTGGTAAGGGCAACGCCACCGATTCGGTGACCGCAACCGACGGACACCCGTTCTGGGCTCCGGCTCTCGGGACATGGCTGAGGGCGACCGACCTCGCGGTCGGGCAATGGCTCCAGACCTCGTCCGGCACCTGGGTCCAGGTGGCCGGGATCGAGCGCTGGACCCAGCAGAAGCAGGTACGCAACCTCACAGTCTCCAGCGAGCACACGTACTTCGTGCTGGCGGGCAGTACACCGCTTCTCACCCACAACTGCGGAGTTGTAAAGTACGGGTCAACCGACCTGAGTCAGATCGCCATCAAATACCGCCAGCAGGCAGGTGTCGCGTCAGGCCAGAACGTGGCGGTTTACCAGATCCGGATGTCCAATGGCAGCGATGTCAACCTGGCGTTCCACAACACGCCGAAGAAAACACATTCGGAAGCTCACGCCGACAGCTTCCTGGAGGAGTTGGGAATCTCCCCGGATCAAGTGAGGGCTGTGTACTCAGAGCGGGCATTCTGCACAACAGCCTCACACGAGTGTGCCGGACGTATGGGAAAATTCGGCAACGCTTCATTCTCATGGAGTTTCGACAAGGGGGAGGGATACGCGCAGTCTACGATCCGAAGGATGGCATACGGTGGATAGCAAGAGGTTCTTGACTCGAGCAGAACATGTCCTGGACACCGATCTCACTGAACTCCTCGGGGGACGGTCGGCTGGCGTCATCCCCTCGTTCGATCCTTCGCTCTGGGATCTACCGGAGCGTGACCGGCAGGCACTCTGGACCCGTGGCTTGCCTTCCGAACTGAACGAGGACTACGTGGGCATCACCTGCGGCTATGAGCAGGCGCCCATGATGCGGAAACCACTGCCGGCAGAGGGCGCCGTCGCCTGCTATCGCCTCGGCGACGCAGGCGTCGGAACCATTGTCGCCACAGCAGGCACGGGTGAAGTGTGGTACCTGCCTCGCTTCACCGATCTTCCGCCACAACTCCGGGAAGTCCATCCGGAGGGCATCCAACCGGCGGTAGTGAATTCCAGCGTCGCCTGTCTCATCGAATGCGCATGGAGATGGCACTCCCTCATCCCGATCTTGGCAGAATGCGCCGAGGATGGTGCTGCGGCACTGGATGACGCATGGAAGATCGCCAGCGAGAAAGAGCGAGCAGAGCTTCCCGACATCCATCCCGGCTTCACGGAGCTCTTCGGGTTCGCTTCAACGGCATTTAAGGCCCTCGACCCAGAAGTGATGTCGGATAGACATTCGTTCTGGCGTCAGCTCCTGGACGACATGCAGTAGGTAAGCCCCCAGCCATACAGCACACGACAGGGCCCTCTGATCGCTCAGAGGGCCCTGTTTCGATGTCACCGCCGTCGCATGTCCGCCACCCTCGCCCGTTCCCGCTCGCGGTCCCCCGGGTCCGGGAGGGCCGACGCGCTGCGCAGTTGCGATGGCGGGGCCGACCGGCGCTGGACCGGGAGGGGGGAGTCGCGGCGGGGGCGGCGGCCCTGCATCGGGTCGCCCGCGGCGCCCGGGTGGGTCGAGCCCGCCACCGTGATCTGCACGCCCTGGTCGGCCAGCGCCTGGAGCTCCGTGCCCGCACGGTCGTCGTGCGGCGGCGGCTCGTCCGTGACCAGGCGGGTCATGACGTCGGTCGGCACCGTCTGGAACATGGTGTCCGTGCCCAGCTTCGTGTGGTCCGCCAGGACGACCACCTCCGCCGCCGCCTGGACGAGGGCCCGGTCCACGCTCGCGCTGAGCATGTTGGACGTGGACAGGCCCCGCTCGGCCGTGAGGCCGCTCCCGCTCAGGAAGGCCCGCGAGACGCGCAGCCCCTGGAGGGACTGCTCCGCACCGCTGCCCACGAGGGCGTAGTTGGACCCGCGCAGCGTGCCGCCGGTCATGACGACCTCCACCCGGTTGGCGTGGGCCAGCGCCTGGGCGACCAGGAGGGAGTTGGTCACCACGGTGAGGCCGGGCACCCGGGCGAGCCGGCGGGCCAGCTCCTGGGTCGTGGTTCCCGCGCCGACGACGATGGCCTCGCCCTCTTCCACGAGGGAGGCCGCGACGTCGGCGATGGCGGTCTTCTCCGCCGTCGCGAGATGGGACTTTTGCGGAAAGCCGGACTCCCGCGTGAAACCGCCCGGCAAGACCGCACCGCCGTGCCGGCGGTCGAGGAGTCCTTCTGCCTCCAGCGCCCGCACGTCCCGCCGTACGGTCACTTCGGAGGTCTGGACGACGCGGGCGAGCTCCCGGAGCGATACCGCTCCGTTGGCCCGCACCATTTCGAGGATCAATTGGCGACGTTCTGCAGCGAACACGAAACTGACAGTAACCCCAACGACCGTCTGCTTTCAGCTCCTTGCGCCGGAATACCGAAGTTGTCCGTATGGAAGGGCAACTAGTGGTATACGCGCTCCGAGGGTTGGGTGAACCTCCGGCCACAACCGCGCATACCGCCCCAACGCCGTTGCGGCGTGGGGCGGTTGGGGCAGATCAGGCCTTGCCGTCGACCTTGCGCGTGTGGAGCTGGCGGGCCACCTCGGCGATCGAACCGGACAGCGAGGGGTACACGGTGAACGCGTTTGCGATCTGCTCGACCGTCAGGTTGTTGTCGACCGCGATCGAGATCGGGTGGATGAGCTCGCTCGCGCGCGGGGAGACGACCACGCCGCCGACCACGATGCCCGTGCCCGGGCGGCAGAACATCTTCACGAAGCCGTCCCGGATGCCCTGCATCTTCGCGCGCGGGTTGCGCAGCAGCGGCAGCTTCACCACCCGCGCGTCGATCTTCCCGGAGTCCACGTCGGCCTGGGTGTAGCCCACGGTGGCGATCTCGGGGTCGGTGAACACGTTCGAGGAGACCGTCTTCAGGTCCAGCGGGGCCACCGCGTCGCCGAGGAAGTGGTACATCGCGATGCGGCCCTGCATGGCGGCGACCGAGGCGAGGGCGAAGATGCCGGTGACGTCGCCGGCCGCGTACACGCCGGGGGACGACGTGCGGGAGACCTTGTCGGTCCAGATGTGCCCGGAGTCCTTGAGGCGGACGCCCGACTCCTCCAGGTTCATGTTCCGGGTGTTCGGGATCGCGCCGACCGCCATCAGGCAGTGCGTGCCGGTCAGCACCCGGCCGTCCGACAGCGTGACCTCGACCCGGTCGCCGACCCGCTTCGCGGACTCCGCGCGCGAGCGCCCGACGACGTTCATGCCGCGGCGCCGGAAGACGTCCTCCAGTACGGCGGCGGCGTCCGGGTCCTCGCCCGGCAGCACCCGGTCGCGGGAGGAGACCAGCGTCACCCGGGAGCCGAGGGCCTGGTACGCGCCGGCGAACTCGGCGCCCGTCACGCCGGAGCCGACCACGATGAGCTCCTCGGGGAGCTCCTCCAGGTCGTAGACCTGGGTCCAGTTCAGGATGCGCTCGCCGTCGGGCATCGCGTCCGGGATCTCGCGGGGGTGCCCGCCGGTCGCGATCAGTACGGCGTCGGCCGTGAGGATCGTCTCCGAGCCGTCGGCGGCGGTGACGATGACGTCCCGCGTGCCGTCGATGCCCTGGGGGCCGCCGAGCTTGCCGCGGCCGCGCAGCACGCGGGCGCCGGCCCGGGTGACGGAGGCGGTGATGTCGTGGGACTGGGCGAGCGCCAGGCGCTTCACGCGCCGGTTCACCTTGCCGAGGTCGACGCCGACGACGCGCGCGGCCTGCTCGATGTGCGGGGTGTCGTCCGCGACGACGATGCCGAGCTCCTCGTACGACGAGTCGAAGGTCGTCATGACCTCGGCCGTCGCGATGAGCGTCTTCGAAGGGACGCAGTCGGTCAGGACCGACGCTCCGCCCAGACCGTCGCAGTCGACGACGGTCACCTCCGCGCCGAGCTGGGCCCCCACCAGGGCTGCCTCATACCCGCCGGGTCCACCGCCGATGATCACGATCCGGGTCACGAAAAGTCCGCCTCACGTCTACCCGGTCGGCTGCCGCCCCGGCCGGTGTTCCGGGGGGTCTCCCCGGGGGATGCATTCCGTGCCCCATTGTCCCGCACGCATCAAGGTGCTTCGCGCCCGGTCCCTCCATCCGGGAACGCGGCCACCGCCGCCCCTCCCGTACCCTCGACCACATGTCGCTCTACGCCGCGTACGCCGGCAACCTCGACCCGCGGCTGATGACGCGCCGCGCTCCCCATTCGCCGCTGCGCGGCACGGGCTGGATCAACGACTGGCGGCTGACCTTCGGCGGCGAGCAGATGGGCTGGGAGGGCGCGCTCGCGACGATCGTGGAGGCCCCGCGCCACCAGATCTTCGTCGCCCTCTACGACATCGCGCCGCTGGACGAGGACTCGATGGACCGCTGGGAGGGCGTCGGGCTCGACATCTACCGCCGCATGCGCGTGCGGGTGCACACCCTCGACGGCGAGGAGGCGGCCTGGGTGTACGTCCTGAACGGCTACGAGGGCGGGCTGCCCTCCGCGCGCTACCTGGGCGAGCTGGCCGACGCCGCCGAGTCCGCCGGGGCCCCGCACGACTACGTGATGGAACTGCGCAAGCGTCCCTGCTGAGCCCCGCGCCCCACGCCTCTCCACGCCCCGCCCCTCCGCGCCCCGCGCCCCTCCACGGCCCGGCGGCCGCCCCGCACCCCTCACTCCGGCCCCGCACCCCGGCCCCCGCACCGCCCACCCGCCCGACGGGGACGATTCGGCGGAAACGACAAGGCAACGATCCGAACACCGTGAGCTGCGCCATCTACGCGCGTAGGGATTGAGCGGTTACGCTCGTCCGCGTGAACGCATCTGTTACCGACCCCTTCGCCGCCGCCGACGCCGCGGCCGCCCGTCTGCGCGAGCTGACCGGCGCCGAGACCCACGATGTCGCCCTCGTGATGGGCTCCGGCTGGGCCCCCGCCGCAGAGGCGCTCGGTGCGCCCGAGGCCGAGTTCCCGGTCACCGACCTGCCCGGCTTCCCGCCCCCCGCCGTCGAGGGCCACGGCGGCAAGATCCGCTCGTACAAGATCGGCGACAAGCGCGCGCTGCTCTTCCTCGGCCGGACCCACTACTACGAGGGCCGCGGCGTCGCCGCCGTCGCCCACGGCGTGCGCACCGCGGTCGCCGCCGGCTGCAAGACCATCGTGCTGACCAACGGCTGCGGCGGTCTGCGCGAGGGCATGAAGCCCGGCCAGCCGGTCCTGATCAGCGACCACCTGAACCTCACGGCCACCTCGCCGATCGTCGGCGCGAACTTCGTGGACCTCACCGACCTCTACTCGCCGCGCCTGCGCGCGCTGTGCAAGGAGATCGACGAGACCCTCGAAGAGGGCGTCTACGTGCAGTTCCCCGGCCCGCACTACGAGACCCCGGCCGAGATCAACATGATCCGCGTGATGGGCGCCGACCTGGTCGGCATGTCCACCGTGCTGGAGGCCATCGCCGCCCGCGAGGCCGGCGCCGAGGTGCTGGGCATCTCCCTGGTCACCAACCTGGCGGCGGGCCTGTCGGGCGAGCCGCTGAACCACGAAGAGGTGCTCCAGGCCGGCCGCGACTCGGCTTCGCGCATGGGCACGCTGCTGACCCAGGTCCTCGCGCGCATCTGAGCGGGCACACGAGGGCCGCAGGGACCCAGAGGTACGAGAGGTAAGGCGGAAGCAGTGCAGGAACAGGACGACCTGACCACCCGGGCGCGGGCCTGGCTGGCGGAGGACCCGGACCCCGAGACGGCGGCCGAGCTCGCCGCGCTCCTCGACGCGGGCGACACCGCCGCGATCGCGGACCGCTTCTCCGGCATGCTCCAGTTCGGCACCGCCGGACTGCGCGGCGAGCTGGGCGCGGGCCCGATGCGGATGAACCGCGCCGTGGTCATTCGGGCGGCGGCGGGCCTCGCGGCCTACCTGAAGGCCGAGGGCCACGCCGGCGGCCTGGTCGTCGTCGGCTACGACGCCCGCTACAAGTCCGCGGACTTCGCCCGTGACACCGCCGCGGTCATGACGGGAGCCGGTCTGCGCGCGGCCGTCCTGCCCCGCCCGCTGCCGACTCCGGTCCTGGCGTACGCCATAAGGCACCTGGGCGCCGTCGCCGGCGTCGAGGTGACCGCGAGCCACAACCCGCCCCGGGACAACGGCTACAAGGTCTACCTCGGCGACGGCTCGCAGATCGTGTCCCCGGCGGACGCCGGGATCGCGGCGGAGATCGCCCGCGTGGACACCCTCGCCTCGGTCCCCCGCCCGGAGTCCGGCTGGGAGGACCTCGGCGACGAGGTCCTGGAGGCGTACCTGGCCCGTACGGACGCCGTGCTGAGCCCCGGGTCCGCCCGGGGCGTACGGACGGTCTACACGGCCATGCACGGCGTCGGCAAGGACGTCGTCCTGGCGGCCTTCGCCCGCGCCGGGTTCCCGGAGCCGGTCCTGGTCGCCGAGCAGGCCGAGCCCGACCCGGCCTTCCCGACGGTGGCGTTCCCGAACCCGGAGGAGCCGGGCGCGATGGACCTGTCCTTCGCGACGGCCGCCCGGGTGAACCCCGACATCGTGATCGCCAACGACCCGGACGCCGACCGCTGCGCGGTGGCCGTCCCGGACCCCGCGTCGGCCGCCGGCTGGCGGATGCTGCGCGGCGACGAGGTCGGCGCGCTGCTGGCGGCGCACCTGGTGCGCAAGGGAGCGCGGGGCGTGTTCGCCGAGTCGATCGTCTCGTCCAGCCTGCTGGGCCGGATCGCCGAGGCGGCGGGCGTCGGCTACGAGGAGACCCTGACGGGCTTCAAGTGGATCGCCCGCGTCGAGGGCCTGCGCTACGGCTACGAGGAGGCGCTCGGCTACTGCGTGGACCCCGAGGGCGTCCGCGACAAGGACGGCGTCACCGCCGCCCTGCTCGTGGCGGAGCTGGCCTCGGAGCTGAAGGAGCAGGGCCGCACCCTGACCGACCTGCTGGACGACCTGGCGCTGGCCCACGGCCTGCACGCCACCGACCAGCTGTCGGTCCGCGTCTCGGACCTGTCGGTGATCGCCTCGGCGATGGCCGCGCTGCGGGCCGAGCCCCCGGCGTCCCTCGCCGGTCTGCGGGTCGTCTCGGCGGAGGACCTGTCCGTCGGTACGGCGGCGCTGCCGCCCACGGACGGCCTGCGCTACCACCTGGACGGCGACTACAAGGCCCGGGTCATCGTGCGCCCCTCCGGCACCGAGCCGAAGCTGAAGTGCTACCTGGAGGTGGTGGTCCCGGTCGCCGGGGCCTCCGGCCTCGCCGCGGCCCGCACCCGCGGCCAGGAGATCCTCGACGCGGTCAAGAAGGACCTCGCGGCAGCCGCCGGGATCTGACCCTCCGCACGCCCCGTCGGCCCCCGAGCCCAGGCTCGGGGGCCGACGGCGTGCTCGGGACCCGTCAGGAAGGCGTCGCCGACGGGCGTACGAGCTCGCCCAGCGTCGGTACCGACTCGGGCCGCGAGCGCACCGCCTCCGTGCACTCCCACTCCCGCGGCGGGTCCGCGTCGGGACCGCCCAGGACCACCGGCCCCTCGCCCGCCGACACCGCCTCGTTGCCCGCCAGCGTGCAGACGATCTGCGACAGCGCCACCGGCGGCAGGTCCTCGGGCTTGCGGCTGAGGCGTACCGTGCCCGCCGGATCGCCCGGCCTCGGCGCCCCCGCGGTCAGCCCCGCGGGCACCCCGGTGCTGAAGCCGGCGTCGCGTTCCTGGGCCGAGGGCGACTTCTCCAGCGCCTCCAGCAGCGCCTGCGCGACCAGCGCCACGGGGTCGCGCACGACCCGCTTCTCGGGCACCGGGACGATCCGCTCCACACCCACCAGCTGCGACCCGCAGACCAGTTCCACCGATGCCCGGAAGCCCTGCACCCCGCCCTGGCCCGACGCCTGGTCCGGGGTGTCGCACGAGACCCGCGAGGGCGCCGGCCCCACGTCCACCGGCACGGTCGTCGCCCGGATCCCGCACCCGGAGACCAGGCCCGCCACGACCGCCAGGCACGGCAGGACCAGCGCCGCCGGCCTCCGCACCAGCGGTCCGCGCGCCGCCGGTCTCCGTACCGCCCGCCTACGCCTCGTCATCACCGCTCACCTTTCCCACGTCCACCGGCAGCCGCAGCGTGAACAGCGCACCGCCCCCGTCCGCGTTGGCCGCGGTGATGTCACCGCCGTGGATGTGCGCGTTCTCCATGGCGATGGACAGGCCGAGCCCGCTGCCGTCCGACTTCGGCCGGGACGCGCTCGCCTTGTAGAAGCGGTCGAAGACGTGCGGCAGCACCTCCTCGGGAATGCCCGGCCCGTTGTCGCGCACCGCGATCACCAGCCACTCCCCCTCGACGGCCAGCGACACCCGCACCGGCGAGCCGCCGTGCTTGAGCGCGTTGCCGATGAGGTTGGCGAGGATGACGTCGAGACGGCGCGGGTCGAGCCGCGCCACGATGCCCCGCTCCGCGTCGAGTTCGACCGCGTCCAGCCAGGCCCGGGCGTCGATGCAGGCGGTGACCTGGTCGGCGACGTTCACGTCGTCGAGCACCAGCCGGGCCGTTCCCGCGTCGAAGCGGGTGACCTCCATCAGGTTCTCCACCAGGTCGTTGAGGCGCCGCGTCTCGCTCACGACCAGCGCCACCGCCGGCGCGATCATCGGGTCGAGGTGGTCGACCTCCTCCTCCAGCACCTCCGCGACCGCCGTCAGGGCCGTCAGCGGGGTGCGCAGCTCGTGCGACATGTCCGCGACGAAGCGCCGGCTGGACTCCTCGCGCGCGCTCATGTCGGCGACCTTCTTCTCCAGCGCCTCGGCCGTCTTGTTGAAGGTGTGGGACAGGTCCGCGAGTTCGTCCGTGCCCGACACGGCCAGCCGGTGGTCGAGTTCGCCCTCGCCGAGCCGCCGCGCCGCGTCGCCGAGGCGCTGCACGGGCTTGAGGACGGTCCGCGCCGCGGCCTGCGCGAGCAGCGCCGAGCAGAGCAGGGCCAGTCCGGTCGCGATCGTCAGCGACCAGCCCAGCGCGTTCAGGTCGTCGCGCTCCTGGGCGAGGGACTTGTACATGTAGCCGGTCGGCCCGCCGCCCACGATCCGGGTCCCGCCGACCAGGTACGGATTGCCCTGCGGCTTCGTCCGCTGCCAGTACACGTGGTACTCGGAGTCGTTGGCCGAGGTCGTCTTCTGCCGGTCGTCGACCGCGTGCCGCAGGGACTGCGGTACGTCGTCCAGCCCGAAGGAATCGGGGCCGGCCGCGCCGAACACCTCGCGGCCGCCTGTGCCCTCGTGGACCAGGAGCACGCTGTAGCCGGGGCTGCTGCCCGCCATCAGCTCGGCGGTCCGCTGCATCTCCTCGGCCGTCGGCTCCGCGGGGAGCGCGGCGGCCCGGTTCTGCATCTCCTGCCGGAAGTCGCCGAGGGCGGCGTCCTGCGTACGGGTCAGGACCGCCTCGCGGTTGAGCCAGTAGGCGATCCCGGAGGCGGAGACGGCGGCGGTCAGCGCGACCAGCGCGAAGACCATCAGGAGCCGCAGCCGCAGGCTGGTCCAGCGCCGGCCCGCGAGCAGCGCCCGGATCACTGCGGGGAGTCCAGGCGGTAACCGACGCCGCGGACGGTACGGATCAGGGTCGGCGAGGACGGCACGTCCTCGACCTTGGCGCGCAGCCGCTGCACGCAGGCGTCGACGAGCCGCGAGTCGCCGAGGTAGTCGTGCTCCCAGACGAGGCGCAGCAGCTGCTGGCGGGAGAGCGCCTGACCGGGGCGGCGGCTGAGTTCGAGGAGCAGCCGCAGTTCGGTCGGGGTGAGCTGGAGGTCCTCGCCGTTCTTCGTGACGGTCATGGCGGCGCGGTCGATGACCAGCGAGCCGAAGCTCGCGGAGTCGGTGGACTCGCGCTCGCCGCGGCGCAGCACGGCCCGGATGCGGGCGTCGAGGACCCGGCCCTGGACGGGCTTGACCACGTAGTCGTCGGCGCCGGACTCCAGGCCGACGACCACGTCGATGTCGTCGCTGCGCGCGGTGAGCAGGATGATCGGAAGCTGGTCGGTGCGGCGGATGCGCCGGCACACCTCGAAGCCGTCGATCCCGGGCAGCATCACGTCCAGCACGATGAGATCGGGCCGCTGCTCGCGCAGCAGTTTCAGGCCGTCCTCGCCCGTCGCCGCGGTGGCCACTCGGTGGCCCTGGCGTGACAGGGAGAGTTCGAGGGCCGTGCGGATGGCGTCGTCGTCCTCGATCAGCAACAGGAAAGGCACGGGCTCATTCTGTCCCATCGGCCGTCGGGAGTTCGACCGTCGGGGGCGGCGGATCTCGACGGGGCCGCTGTGACAGGCCTGTGACAGTCGACGGACACCCCGGTTAAGTCGGCCGTGCAGGCTTCAGTCATCGAACGAAGCACGGACCGGAGCAGACTCCACGACGGGGGGCGCGAGATGAACACGCTGCACAGCATCAACACCAGCGCGATTGTCACGCGGCTGCACGATGTGAACCGCCGGGCGGGTGTCCGTACGGTCGCGGTCGCCCGCCCCCGGCAGTCGCACGTGGTGGCCATCGACGCGAACACGTACCAGCCGCCCGCCGCCGTCCCGGCGCCGGCGGCGCAGCCGTCCGCCGCGGCGGAGGCCGAGTTCACGGCGTACGTCCAGGAGCGCCGGTCCGCCCTCTACGCGACGGCCTTCCACCTCACCGGCGACCGGCACGAGGCCGAGGACCTGCTGCAGAGCGCGCTGTTCTCCACGTACCGGGCCTGGGACCGCATCAGCGACAAGGCCGCCGTCGGCGGGTACCTGCGCCGCACGATGACGAACCTGCACATCAGCGCCTGGCGCCGGCGCAAGCTGAACGAGTACCCGACGGAGGAGCTGCCGGAGACGGCGTCGGACACGGACGCGATGCGCGGCACGGAGCTGCGCGCGGTGCTGTGGCAGGCGCTGGCCCGGATCCCCGAGCCGCAGCGCACGATGCTGGTGCTGCGCTACTACGAGGGCCGCACCGACCCGGAGATCGCCGAGATCCTGGGCATCAGCGTCGGCACGGTCAAGTCGAGCATCTGGCGGTCGCTGCGGCGGCTGCGGGAGGACGAGGCGCTGAGCTTCGGCCACGACGAGGCGGAGTCCTTCGAGGAGCTGGTGGCGTAACGCGCCGCCGTACGGACCAACGGGCCGGGGGCCCGTCCCGCGGGGGTGGGACGGGGAACGGGGGGTGAAGGGGCGGGAACGAGCGGCCGGGGGTCCGTTCGTTCCCGCCCTTTCGCATGCCCGGAAGCCGCCGCGGGCGCGCGGCCTCTGCCTACGGGGGCTCCGCGGGCAGCGGGGGCTCCGCGCTCCTACACCGTGGTGGCGGGCGTGCGGTGGCGGCCCGCCGCGGCGGCGGCCAGCCGGCCGAGGGCCTCGTCCCGGGCGCAGGCGTGCGCGCCCAGGGCGGTGTGCCGGGCCACGATGCCCCGCTCGGCCCGCATCAGGCGCCAGCCCCTGCGCAGCAGGAACGGCACCGACTTGCGGCCCTCGCGCAGGTCGCGGGCCAGGCGCCGCCGGAAGGTCGTCGAGGGACGCCCGCGCAGGCACAGGGCGTCCGCCAGCAGGCCCATGTCCTGGCAGCGGCTCACGATGTCGGCGGCGAAGATGCCCTCCGCGATGAACAGCGGGGTCCGCGGGGAGCGGGCGATGTCCAGGGTCTCGGTGCCCGTGCGGGAGCTGGTCGCGATGTCGTAGACCGGGACCTCGGTGCGGCCCGTCGCGCAGAGCGCGGCGATCGCGGCGACCGCCGTGTCCGCGTCCCAGGAGCCCGGGGAGTCCCAGTCGATGTCGGAGCTGCCGGCGACCAGGGGGAGGGTGGGGTCGTCACCCTCCTTGTAGAAGTCGTCGAGGCGCAGCACGGGCAGCCCCGAGCGGGCGGCCAGCGAGGATTTACCGGAGCCCGACGGACCGGTCAGCAGGACGACTCGGGTCGGCGAAGGAGAGGAGGAGCTCACGGGACACCAGTCTGAACCATTCCCCCGGGTAGGGGATCCTCCCGGTGGCCGGTTGGTATCGAGGATCACACCTCAACTACGCTGCGTGCGCACGCGACTACGACCTCAGGCGGGATTCCCATGGCACGTCACGCAGCCCCCTCCACCCCGAACCGGCTCCGCGCCGCGGGCCTGACCGTCTCCATGGCGGGCGCGGCGCTCGCCATGGCCGCCGGGGGCGCCCAGGCCGGCGAGCTGTCCGTACCGGCGGCCCTGGCCGGGGTCGCCGATCCGATCTCGAACCTCAAGGTGAACCCGCTCGCGCACACGGGCGTGGACCCGCTCGACAACGGCGTGGCCACCAAGGTCGCGGACTTCCCGTCCGTCGGCACCGGCATGGTCACCGGCATCCTGACCCAGGGGCCGTCGGTCGGCGAGCTGCCCACCGCGGCCGTGACCTCGCTGCTCGGGCCGGCCCTCCCGAAGGCGTAGCGGTCCGCGGGCACGGGAAGGCCCCGGCAGCGCGGGGGACGCTGCCGGGGCCGGTTCGTGCGGGGCCTCCCCGTACGGGGACGGCCCGGGGGCGGCCGCTAGTACGAGGAGCCGCCCGCGCCCAGGGAGCCCGTGGGGTGCCAGACCGTCTTGGTCTCCAGGAACGGCGTCATGCGCGCGGTGCCCGGGTCGGCGGTCCAGTCGTCCACAGGCTGTGGACGCAGGACGCGCTTGAGGTTGTCGGCCGCGGCGATCTCCAGCTCCTTGGCGAGCTCCGCACCGGCACCGGCCAGGTCGATCGCGTTGACGTCCTGGTGGGAGGCCAGGTGCGGGCCCATCTCGGCGGCCTTGCCGGACAGGATGTTGACCACGCCGCCCGGCAGGTCGGAGGTGGCCAGCACCTCGCCCAGGGAGAGGGCCGGGAGCGGGGACTTCTCGCTGGCGATGACGACGGCCGTGTTGCCCGTCGCGATCACCGGGGCGATCACGGAGACCAGGCCCAGGAACGAGGAGTCCTGCGGGGCCACGACCGTGACCACGCCGGTCGGCTCCGGGGTGGAGAGGTTAAAGTACGGGCCCGCGACGGGGTTGGCGCCGCCGACGAGCTGGCCGATCTTGTCGGTCCAGCCCGCGTACCAGACCCAGCGGTCGATGGCCGCGTCCACGACGGCGGCCGCCTTGGACTTGGACAGGCCCTCGGCCTCGCCGACCTCGCGGACGAACTGCTCGCGGCGGCCCTCCAGCATCTCGGCGACGCGGTAGAGGATCTGCCCGCGGTTGTACGCGGTGGCGCCCGACCAGCCGCCGAAGGCCTTGCGGGCGGCGACGACCGCGTCACGGGCGTCCTTGCGGGAGGACAGCGGGGCGTTGGCCAGCCACTTGCCCTTGGAGTCGGTCACTTCGTACACCCGGCCGCTCTCGGAACGGGGGAACTTGCCCCCGACGTACAGCTTGTAGGTCTTGAAGACACTCAGACGCGTCGACGACGACTCAGACATCGAGGTACCCCTCCAGGCCGTGACGGCCGCCTTCGCGCCCGAAGCCCGACTCCTTGTAGCCGCCGAACGGCGAGGTCGGGTCGAACTTGTTGAACGTGTTGGCCCAGACGACGCCCGCGCGGAGCTTGTTCGCGACCGCGAGGATGCGCGAGCCCTTCTCCGTCCAGATGCCGGCGGACAGGCCGTACTGGCTGTTGTTGGCCTTCGCGACCGCCTCGTCGGGCGTGCGGAAGGTCAGCACGGACAGCACCGGGCCGAAGATCTCGTCGCGGGCGACGGTGTGCGCCTGGGTGACGTTCGTGAAGAGCGTCGGGGCGAACCAGTAGCCGGCGGACGGCAGCTCGCACTCCGGGGACCAGCGCTCGGCGCCCTCGGCCTCGCCGGTCTCGGCGAGCGCCGTGATCCGGGCGAGCTGCTCGGCGGAGTTGATCGCGCCGATGTCGGTGTTCTTGTCGAGCGGGTCGCCCAGGCGCAGCGAGGAGAGGCGGCGCTTGAGGGAGTCGAGCAGCTCGTCGTGGATCGACTCCTGGACCAGCAGGCGCGAACCCGCGCAGCAGACCTGGCCCTGGTTGAAGAAGATGCCGGTGACGATGCCCTCGACGGCCTGGTCGATCGGGGCGTCGTCGAAGACGATGTTGGCGCCCTTGCCGCCCAGCTCCAGGGTGACCTTCTTGTCGGTGCCGGCGACCGTGCGGGCGATGCGCTTGCCGACGGCCGTGGAGCCGGTGAAGGCGACCTTGTTGACGTCCGGGTGCTCGACGAGGGCCGCGCCGGCGTCGCCGTAGCCGGTCAGGATGTTGACGACGCCCTTGGGCAGGCCCGCCTGGCGGCAGATGTCCGCGAAGAACAGCGCCGACAGGGGCGTGGTCTCGGCGGGCTTGAGGACGACCGTGTTGCCGGTGGCGAGCGCCGGGGCGATCTTCCACGCGAGCATGAGGAGCGGGAAGTTCCACGGGATGACCTGGCCGGCCACGCCGAGCGGGCGGGGGTTGGCGCCGTAGCCCGCGTGGTCGAGCTTGTCGGCCCAGCCCGCGTAGTAGAAGAAGTGCGCGGCGACCAGCGGGAGGTCCGCGTCGCGGGTCTCCTTGATCGGCTTGCCGTTGTCCAGGGTCTCCAGGACGGCCAGCTCGCGGCTGCGCTCCTGGATGATCCGGGCGATGCGGTAGAGGTACTTGGCGCGCTCGGAGCCCGGCAGCGCGGACCACTTCTCGAAGGCCCGGCGGGCGGCCTTGACGGCGCGGTCCACGTCGGCGGCGCCCGCCTGCGCGACCTCGGCGAGGACTTCCTCGGACGACGGGGAGACCGTCTTGAAGACCTTGCCGTCGGCGGCCTCGGTGAACTCTCCGTCGATGAAGAGCCCGTAGGAGGGGGCGATGTCGACGACCGAGCGGGACTCGGGGGCCGGTGCGTACTCGAAGAGGGATGCCATGGTGATCAGTCCACCGTCACGTAGTCGGGACCGGAGTAACGCCCGGTGCTCAGCTTCTGGCGCTGCATCAACAGGTCGTTGAGCAGGCTGGAGGCGCCGAAGCGGAACCAGTGGTTGCTCAGCCAGTCCTCGCCCACGGTCTCGTTGACCAGGACCAGGAACTTGATCGCGTCCTTGGTGGTGCGGATGCCGCCGGCCGGCTTCACGCCGATCTGGATGCCGGTCTGCGCGCGGAAGTCGCGGACGGCTTCGAGCATCAGCAGGGTGTTGGCGGGGGTGGCGTTCACCCCGACCTTGCCGGTCGACGTCTTGATGAAGTCGGCGCCGGCCATCATGCCGATCCAGGAGGCGCGGCGGATGTTGTCGTACGTCGACAGCTCGCCGGTCTCGAAGATGACCTTGAGGCGGGCCGCGGTGCCGTCGGGGCGGACGCAGGCCTCCTTGACGGCCTTGATCAGCTCGTACGTGTCCAGGTAGCGGCCGGCGAGGAAGGCGCCACGGTCGATGACCATGTCGATCTCGTCGGCGCCGGCGGCCACGGCGTCCGCGGTGTCCGCCAGCTTGACGGGCAGGGCGGCCCGGCCGGCGGGGAACGCCGTGGCGACGGAGGCCACCTTGACGTCGGCGCCGTTCAGCGCCGCCTTGGCGGTGGCCACCATGTCGGGGTACACGCAGACGGCGGCCGTCGACGGGGTCGTGCGGTCGGTCGGATCGGGGATGACGGCCTTGGCGGAGAGCGCCCGGACCTTGCCCGGGGTGTCCGCGCCTTCCAGGGTCGTCAGGTCGATCATCGAGATGGCCAGGTCGATGGCGTACGCCTTGGCCGTCGTCTTGATCGAACGGGTGCCGAGGGCGGCCGCGCGGGCCTCCAGGCCGACAGCGTCGACGCCGGGCAGCCCGTGCAGGAAGCGGCGCAGCGCACTGTCGGACGTCGTCACGTCAGCGAATGCGGTGAGGGTGGTGGGCATGGTCACCACATGAGCATATCTACGCGCGTAGCGGCCTGTCACCCCCCTCCCCCGATTCCGGTGCGAAATCGACACCTCCGCTCGCCCCCGCCCGCCCGCCGGGGGCGGGAGCGGCGCCGATCTCGTCCGCCGGGACGGCGTGGGGCAGAATCGACCGCATGAGCAGCCAGCCGCAGCCGACCGACGAGCCCGTCTACGACGACCGGGTCTACCGCTCCTCCATGGCCGTCGTCACCGGGGTGCTGCTGCTCGGGCTGACCGCCTGGCTCTGCGGGGACGCCGTGGTGCGCGGCTCGGGGAACACCCCGTGGATCGCGCTGGCCCTGGCGCTGTGCGCGGTCCCGCTGATCGTGGCGTTCACCATCCGCCCGGCCGTCTTCGCCAACGACGACCGGATGCGCGTGCGCAACCCCTTCCGGGTCGTCGAGCTGCCCTGGGCGGCCGTGGACACCGTGCGCGCCGGGTACTCGGCCGAGGTACTGGCCGAGGGGTCCGCGTACCAGCTCTGGTCGGTGCCCGTCTCGCTGCGGGAGCGCAAGAAGGCGAACCGGCGCCAGCTCAGCCGCCGCGGCGGCCTGACCGGCCGCAGCCTGGCCGCCCCGGCGCAGGACGGCGCCGCCGCCGAGCCCGCCGGGCCCCAGCGGGCGGGGGCGGACCGGGTCGTGGACGAGCTGCGCGAGCTGGCCGAGCGCGGCGCCTCCCGGGCGGGCGCCCAGGGCAGCGTGCGCGTGCACTGGTCGTACGAGGTCATCGCCCCCGCCGTGGCCGGGGCTGTGCTGCTGATCGTGCTGCTCGCCGTCGGCTGACGGCCCGGCCGGCGTGGCCCGCGCCACACCCCCGCCGGTGCGGAACCGTCGCTACCGGTGACGCGTCCTCGCAGGTGTGCAGCGTCATGAGGACGGCGGAAACGCCGCCACCGCCATCCATCTCCGGCTCCGGCTCACGGCCGGCGCCCTGCTCGCCGCTCATCTCCTGGTCGTCGGCTGGCTCACCCTGCGGCCGCTGGACCTGCCCTGGGCGGCGGCCGCCAATCTGACCCCGCTGGAGGGGATCAGGGCGGACCTGGCACTGGGGCCGCTGGAGGCCGCCCGGCGCATCGGGGAGGGTCTGGCCCTACTGGCGCCGCTGGGGGTGCTGCTGCCGCTGGTCAGCGGCCGGCTCGCGCCCTCGCGGCTGTCCGCCTGGTCCTCGCTGACCCGGACCGCCGCCGCGGGCGCGCTGGTCTCGGTGTGCATCGAACTGCTCCAGACCGCCGTCCCGGGACGGGTCGTCGACGTGGACGCGGTGCTGCTGAACACGGTGGGCGTACTCCTCGCCCACGCGGCCGTCGTACCGGCGCTGCGGGCCCGGATGCGGCGTGCGCGAGCCGCGTGTCAGGGGGCGACCCCGAGAATTACCAGGGTCGGAGTCGGCCCCTGGACCGAGGTCGTATCGGCGGTGCAGCGGGAGTATTGAGGCATCGCAGAAGAGCGATCCCGACGAAGGAGAAACCATGAGCGCCCTGGCCCGCCCCCGTGACGGACGTTGGATCGGCGGCGTCTGCGCCGCGCTGGCGCGTCGCTTCGGAACGTCCGCGAACACGATGCGCGTCATCTTCGTCGTCTCGTGCCTGCTGCCCGGCCCGCAGTTCCTGGTCTACCTGGCGCTGTGGCTGCTGCTGCCGAACGACAAGACCGCCTCCACCGCCTGGTAGACCCCCCGGTGGACCGGTGGACCCCCCGGTGGACCGGTGGACCTCCCGGCGGATCAGCCGGCCAGCCGGACCTTCTCCAGCTGCTTGTCCGCCACTTCCTGCGGCACCAGCGCCTTCTGCTCGGCGGCCGCCACGTTGAGGGCCATCAGCCGTACGACGGTGTCGCCCTCGCGCACGACGACCAGGTGGACCTGGGCCGAGACGCCCTGGGCGGCCGCGGTCGTGGTCCAGCTGACGCTCTCGTCGCCGGACGTCGTGTACGCGGCGGCCCGCACGTCGCGGTAGCTGCCGGTCTGCTTCTCGACGGTGGCGGAGAAGCCCGTGGCGCAGGCGGCGACGGCGGCCTTGAGGCGGCTGATCAGGGCCTTGGCGTCGGCCTCCGGGTACGAGCTGACGGAGGCGGAGACGGCGAGGCCGATCTGCTTCTGGGAGCCGACGCCGCGGTTGACCGTCTCGCGGGCGGCCGGGTCCGGCTTGTCGCCCATGATGTCCGCCAGCGGCTGGCAGGCCTTGCGGTCGGCCTGCGGCTGGCCGTCGGGGGCGTTCGGGTTCTTGCCCTGGGCGGAGATCTGATAGCCCGGCAGGTCGCCCTGTTCCAGCGCGGCCCGCTCCGCCTTCGTGCCGCCGGTCTTCGGCGCGGCGGCCCCGGTGGGGGTGGACGCGGACGGGGCCGGAGCGCCGGGTGCGCCGGAGGCCGGGCGGGAGGAGCCCTTGGGATCCGGTACCTCGCCCTTGGCGGGAGTGTCCGTACTGCTGCATCCGACCGCTGCGACGAGCAGGGCGGGGACCAGCGCGACCAGGGTCGCTCGTGCCTTCATTCGCATGACCAAAGACCTCATACCGATTGCTTCGGCGGGCAGTTGGTGGTGATCGTGGCACACGGCACGGCGGGGCACACACCTCGTCGAAGAGGCGTGCGCCCACCGCGCGCGCGTTCGGGTCGCGGCAGCGTCAGCCGCCGAGGCCGTTCAGGGCGCCGGTGGCCGGGGCCAGCCCGCCGAGGAGGCCGGTGATCGGCGCGGCGGGGTCGGAGGACTCGCCCTGCTGACCTCCGACGCTCTGCTGGCTGGTGGCTCCCTGGAGCGCGCCGGTGGCGCTGGTCAGTGCGTCGGTGAGGCCGACGGCGGGGACGGCGGCGGAGGCGGTACCGGCGGCGACGACGGCGAAGGCGGCGCCGAGAGCGGCGACACCGAGGGTCTTGGCAGCTGACTTCTTCATCAAAGATCGTCCTTGCGACGGGGAATTGAGCGGCTCCGCAAACTAGTCACTTCAAACCCCCGCCCGCAAACATCCGTAAATACGAGAAAGCGCCCGGGAATTGCTCCTCCCGGGCGCTTTCAGTACGTCATGCCGTGGCCTAGGCCGAGACGGAACCCCTGGTGGAAGCGGTCTGCTGGAACAGCCACTCCGACTTCAGCTCCGCATATCCGGGCTTGATGACCTCGTTGATCATGGCGAGTCGTTCATCGAAAGGAATGAACGCGGACTTCATCGCATTGACGGTGAACCACTGCATGTCGTCCAGCGTGTAGCCGAAGGTGTCGACCAGGTGCTCGAACTCGCGGCTCATGCTGGTGCCGCTCATCAGCCGGTTGTCGGTGTTGACGGTCAGCCTGAAGTGCAGCTTCCGCAGCAGACCGATCGGGTGCTCGGCGTACGAGGCGGCCGCGGCCGTCTGCAGGTTCGAGGTCGGGCACATCTCCAGGGGGATGCGCTTGTCCCGTACGTACGAGGCCAGGCGGCCGAGCTTCACCGTGCCGTCGGCGGCGACCTCGATGTCGTCGATGATCTTCACACCGTGGCCGAGGCGGTCGGCGCCGCACCACTGCAGGGCCTGCCAGATCGACGGCAGGCCGAAGGCCTCGCCCGCGTGGATGGTGAAGTGGTTGTTCTCGCGCTTGAGGTACTCGAAGGCGTCGAGGTGGCGGGTGGGGGGGAACCCGGCCTCGGCGCCGGCGATGTCGAAGCCGACCACGCCGTTGTCGCGGTAGCGGTTCGCCAGCTCGGCGATCTCCAGGGCGCGGGCCGCGTGGCGCATCGCGGTCAGCAGGGCGCCGACGCGGATGCGGTGGCCGTTGGCCCTGGCGCGGCGCTCGCCCTCGCGGAAGCCGTCGTTCACTGCCTCGACGACCTCTTCGAGGGTCAGGCCGGCTTCCAGGTGCTGCTCGGGCGCGTACCGGATCTCGGCGTACACGACGCCGTCCTCGGCCAGGTCCTCGGCGCACTCGGCGGCGACCCGGAACAGGGCCCCCTTCGTCTGCATGACCGCGCAGGTGTGCGCGAACGTCTCGAGGTAGCGCGGGAGGGAGCCGGAGTCGGCGGCTTCCCGGAACCAGATGCCGAGCTTGTCGGCGTCGGTCTCGGGGAGGTTCTCGTAGCCGGCCTCGCGGGCCAGCTCGATGATGGTCCCGGGGCGCAGTCCACCGTCGAGGTGATCGTGCAGGAGCACCTTCGGGGAGCGGCGGATCTGATCCGGGGTCGGCAGGTTGAGGGTCTCGCTCGTCATCTGGGCACTCTAGCTCCTACGCGCGTAGAGCGTGCCCCGGCGACGGGGGTCGATATGTAACAGAGACCGCGCGGACGGATGGCGTACACCTCGGGGTCTGAGACTGTTCCGCCATGGCACAGCATGCGCCGCCGGCGCGCGGGGCCCGCTTGGGGCGGGCGGCCGGCGCGAACGGTTCGGTCACGACGGTCAACGGTGTGGTGCTCCTGCTTCCCGGAGCGTCCAGATTCTCCCCCGGCCCCCTGCGCCCGCTCGCGCGGGCGCTGGCCCGGGCGGGCGGAACGGAGGGGCTGGCCGCGCACGCCGTCCAGCACGGCGGGGACGCGCCCCGCGAGGAGCAGGCGCGGTGGGCGGTGGACGAGGTGGTGCGGCGCTACGGGGACGTGCCGGTGTGCCTGGCCGGCTACGGCGCGGGCGGCCTGGCCGCACTGCGGGCGGCGGGGCACGAGGCCGTCAACTCCGTGCTGGCGATGGCCCCGTGCCTTCCGGAGGCGGACGCCGCCGCGCGGTCGCCCGAGCCGGTGAAGCACCTGGCGGGGCGGCGGGTGCTGATCGTGCACGGCACGAACGACGCGCGCAGCGACCCGGAGGCCTCGTTCCTGCTGGCGGCGCGGGCGAAGAAGGCGAACCGGGCGACGTGCCGGTTCGAGGTGCATTCGGACGGGCACGGGCTGCGCGAGCACCAGGCGGAAGTCGTCGCGCTGGCGGTGGACTTCGCCCTCGGGTCGGTGTTCTCGGGCCGGTACTCGCGCCCGGTGACGGACGCCCTGGCGGCGCCCCCGCCGCTGGGCCTGCGGATGCCGCTCGCCTCCGGCTTCGGCCGGGCGTCGCGGCGCTGACGCACCGGGCCGGCCGCCGGCCGCCCTCGCGGAGCCCGCCCGGCCGGAGGCCCGGACCGGGCCGGGGGGCCGGGCGTACAGTGAGATCGAGGACTCGGGGACTTCTCCCCGGGAGGCGATGATCATGGCCGATCTGGTGTGCAGGAACTTCGACGCGGCCGACGAGACGCGGCCGTTCCTCGCCGGCAAGGGCCGGCTGGACCTGCTGGAGACGGACGGCGGACAGGTCGGGCGCGCGGTGTTCGAGCCGGGCTGGAAGTGGTCGGACCACATCAGGCCGCTGGCCGGCACCGAGAGCTGCGAGTCCGCGCACACCGGATACGTGGTGAGCGGCCGCATCAGGATCGTCATGGACTCCGGCGACGCGATCGAGGCCGGTCCGGGCGACTTCATCCAGGCGGCCGCCGGGCACGACGCCTGGGTCCTGGGCGACGAGCCCTGCGTGGTGCTGGACTGGACCGGGTACGGCGACTACGCCAGGCCGCCCTCCGGTTGAGGGACCAGGCGGGCGGGCGGTGCCTGGCCCAGCAGGCCCGTGGCGCGGTCCAGGGTGCGGGCCAGGGATCCGGGGGTCGCGGCGGTCGCCAGGACGTACGCGTGGTGCAGGGTCCCCGTCGGGGCGCGGCGGACGGTGGCGCCGGGCGGCACCTCCAGCTGGACCCGCACCACCCCCGGCACGGCGCGGGCCGCGGCGATACCCGGGCGCACCCCGTCGAGGCGGCGTCCGGGCGGGAAGTCCACGTACCGCAGCCCGGCGCAGGCGGCGCGGGGGCTGCGCACCGGGTCCGGCAGGCGCAGCCCGGAGGCGAGCGCGAGGCCGAGGACGTCGGTGCCGTGGGCGAGCCGGAGCAGCCGGGCGAACTCCTCGCCCCCGGGGCGGGCGTGGGCCTCGATCAGGCGGGGGCCGTGCCGGGTGAGGACGACCTCGGTGTGGGAGGGTCCCTCGGCGTGACCCGCGAGGTCGAGGACGCCGCGCACGAGGGCCCGTACGGCGTCGGCGGTGCCGGGGGCCAGGGGCACGGGCAGTTCGTGGCCGGTGGCGGTCAGGCCCGGACCCGTACGGCGGCGGGCCCAGCCGAGGACGCGGTGGCGGCCGTCCCGGGACAGGGCCTCGACGGCGAGTTCGGGACCGTCGAGGTACTCCTCGACGAGGAGGTCGGTGACCTCCGGGTAGGCGAGGGCGGCGGCCGACGCCTCGGCCGCGTCGCGGACCAGGCGGACGCCCTCGCCGTCGCTGCCGGCCCGCGGTTTCACCACGCACGGGTAGCCGATGAGGGTGGCGACGAAGGGGAGGGTCGCGGCGCGGCCGCAGCGGGCGAAGGAGACGGGCCGGGCGGGGTGCAGCACGTTGGAGCGGGCCCGCAGGACGGCCTTGTCCATGAGGGCGGTGACGGCGCCGGTGGGGGTGCCGGGCAGGCCCAGTTCCTCGTTGGCGCGCGCGGCCGCCAGGGCCGAGGCCGCGTCGAAGCCGAAGACGGCGGCGCGGCCGTCGCGGACCTCCTCCATGAGGCCGACGGCTCCGACGAGGCGGCGGTGGTCGCGCCAGTCCGCCCGTACCCGCCGCTCCGCCCCCTCACGGTCGGATGGCACCGATGGAACCGGCGCGACCACCACGGTGCGCGCCCCCGCACGGCGGGCGGCCGCCACCACGGCGGGTCGCGGGCTCAGCAGGACGGCAACGGGCTCCCGCCCCTCGATGGGTGTCCGCTGCCGCATACCGCGCTCCCCCCTCACGCCGTGTGACCACTGTGCCGCTTCGGCATATGCCGGAACGGGCCGGGCACGCGTCGTCTTGCCGCCTTGCGGGAACACGAGGGGTTTATAAACGGACACAGCCCGGGACGAATACGCATATGCCAGCCGACCCACCCGGAGAGCCCGAGGAGCTGAGCCCCGCGGCCCGGCGCCTCTACGCGTACGCCGTCGATCGGCACGCCTTCGGCGCCGCCGAGGCCACCGAGGCCCTCGGCGTGCGCGCGGCCGCGGCGATCACCGAGCTGGCCGCCGCGCACCTGCTCCAGCGGGCGCCCGGCGGCGCGCCCGACCGTTGGAGCGCGGTCGCGCCCCGGGCGGCCGCCGCCCGGGCGCTGGCGCCGCTGGCCCTGCTGGTACGGGAGACCCACGACGAGATGGACCGGCTGCGGGGGCGGCTGGAGACCCTGGTGCCGGCGTACGAGGCCGGGGCCGCGCACCGGGATCCGAGCGGGGGTTCGGGCCGGCTGGAGCTGGTCACCGACCTGGGCGCCGTACGGAGCCTGATCGCGGAGCTGGTCGCCTCCTGCGAGCGGGAGCTCCTGACCTCCCATCCGGGCGGCGGGCGGCCGCTGGAGACGCTGGAGGAGTCGATCGGCCGGGACGAGTCGCTGCTGGCGCGCGGGGTCCGGATGCGGACGATCTACCAGCACACGGCGCGCTACTCGCGGCCCACGGCGGCGTACGTGGAGCGGGTGACGGCGCTGGGCGCGCAGGTGCGCACGCTCGGCGACGGGCTGATGCGGATGCTGGTCTTCGACGCGCACACGGGCCTGATGGCGGTGCCGGACCGCAGCGGGGCGGCGCTGGTGGTGCGGGAGCCGGGCGTCGTGCACTTCATGACGGCGGCGTTCGAGCGGTCCTGGCTGGAGGCCCGGCCGTTCCCGGTGACGGTGAGCCCGGAGGCGGCCCGGTCGCTCTCCGACGAGCTGCGGCGGACGATCGTACGGCTGCTGTCGGAGGGGCTGGAGGACAAGGTGATCGCGCGGCGGCTGGGCATGTCCGAGCGGACGTGCCAGCGGCACATCGCGGAGATCATGCGGGCGGTGGGCGCCAAGTCCCGCTTCCAGGCGGGGTTCCTGCTGTCGGCGCACCCGGTGCAGGAGCCGGACCGGGCCCCGGACCGGGCCTGAGGACCGGGCCTGAGGACCGGGCCTAGGCAGGCGGCTCCAGCTCCGGGATCAGGCGGCCGCGGCGGGACAGCAGGAAGCGTTTGAACTCGGCCACCGGCGGGGTGTCCGGGTGGCCGTCGAGCCAGGCGACGCCGATCTCGCGGACCGCGCGCGGGGCGGTGACCGTCAGCTCCACGACCCCCGGGCGGGCCACGGCCGGGGGCGGCAGCAGGGCCACGCCGAGTCCGGCGGCGACCAGGCCGCGCAGGGTCTCGGCCTCCTCGCCCTCGAAGGCGACCCGGGGCGCGAAACCGGCCTCGGCGCACAGGTCGTCGGTGATGCGGCGCAGGCCGTAGCCGGGCTCCAGGGTGACGAAGGTTTCCTCGGCGGCCTCGGCGAGGCGGATGCGCTTGCGCCCGGCGAGGCGGTGGTCGTCGGGGACGACCAGCCGCAGCCGCTGCTCGTCGAGGCGGCGCGCGACGAGGTCGGGGGCGTCGGGGAGGGGCGAGGTCAGGCAGAGGTCGAGCTCGCCCGCGCGCAGCCGCTCCAGCATGGCCTCGCCGTAGTTCTGCACGAGGGAGAAGCGGATGCGGGGGTGGTCGGCGCGGAAGGCGCGGATCAGACCGGGCACGGTCTCGGAGCCCAGGGTGTGCAGGAAGCCGAAGGCCACCTTGCCGGCGGTGGGGTCGGCGTCCTGCTGGACGGACTCGGCGGCGCGGGCGATCCCGTCGAGGGCCCGCTCCGCGGAGGCGAGGAAGGTGTGGCCGGCGGTGGTGAGGGCGACGGTGCGGCCCTTGCGGGCGAACAGCGTGACGCCGAGGTCCTGTTCGAGCCGGACCATGGCCCGCGACAGGGTCGACTGGGGGACGCCGAGCTCGTGCGCGGCGCGGGTGACGTGCTCGTGCCGGGCCACGGCCGCGAAGTACGCGAGGCGCGGGGCCAGCAGGCGTGTCACCGCCATGTCTTCTTCGTAACGGTTCATCGACATGCGCCGCCCTGAGCTGTGCTGATGCGTGAGTGGAACGATTATCGCGAATCCGTGCATTGGACGCATGAAAAACACCGGCCTACCTTCGACGTATGCCTCCCGCTCATACCGGGGCACCCGTCATCCCGGGTGCCTCCACCTCGTCGTTCGCCGAACCCGCGCCGGAGCCGGCGCCCGCATCCGCGCCCGCGCCGAAGTCCGCGCCCGCAGCCGCACCGCGGTCGGCACCGCGGTCGGCGCCGCCCGCCGCAGCCCCCGAGGGCCGCGAGCCCGGCCGCCCCGGTTACCGCCGCATGAGCCTCGCGCTCTTCGCCGCCGGCCTCGCCACCTTCGCCCTCCTCTACTCCACGCAGGCGCTGCTGCCCGCGATCTCCGCGGGCTTCGGCGTGACGGCGGGTCAGGCCAGCTGGACGGTGTCCGCGGCCACCGGCGCGCTCGCGCTGTTCGTCCTGCCGCTGAGCGCGCTGTCCGAGCGGTTCGGGCGCACCCGGATGATGACCTGGTCGATGGTGGTGGCCGTGGCCGTGGGCCTGCTGGTGCCGTTCGCGCCGAACCTGGAGTGGCTGGTCGTCCTGCGCGCCGTCCAGGGCGCGGCGATCGCCGGGATCCCGGCCTCCGCGATGGCGTACCTCGCGGAGGAGGTGAAGCCGAAGGCCCTCGTCGGCGCGATCGGCCTGTTCGTCGCGGGCAACTCCATCGGCGGCATGAGCGGCCGCCTCGTCACGGGCTGGGGGGCGCAGCTGGGCGGCTGGCGGGTGGGCCTGCTGGCCGTGGGCCTGCTCTCGCTCGCCTGCGCCGCGGCCTTCCTGGTGCTGTTGCCCCGGGCCCGGTTCTTCCGCCCGGCGTCGCTGAACCCGCGCGCCGTGGGCCGTACGGTCTCCGGGCACCTGCGCGATCCGCTGCTCCTGCGGCTGTACGGGATCGGCGCGCTGTTCATGACCGTGTTCGGCGCCGTGTACACCGTGATCGGCTACCGCCTCGTCGACGAGCCGTTCTCGCTGGGACAGGGCGTGATCGGGTCGATCTTCCTGATCTACCTGGTCGGTACGGTCTCCTCGGCCGCCGCCGGCCGGCTCGTGGCCCGTGCGGGGCGGCGCGGCGCGCTGTACCTGGCGGTGACGACCACCGCGCTGGGGCTGCTGTTCTCCCTGGCCGACTCCCTGGCCCTGATCCTCGCCGGACTGGTACTGATCACGGCGGGCTTCTTCGCGGGCCACGCGGTGGCGTCCGCCGCCGTGAGCCGCACGGCGAAGACGGGCCGGGCGCAGGCCTCCGCGCTCTACCAGTCGGCGTACTACCTCGGCTCCAGCGCCGGCGGCACGCTGGGCGCGCTCGCCTACCACTCCGCCGGGTGGGCGGCGACGGTGGGCATCGCGCTGCTGGCCGTGCTGGGCGTCGTGTCGATCACGCTGTACGGGTCCCACTCGGCCCGCGCCGAGCGCCGGACGATGACGGCGGCCGCGGTCGCGCGCTGACGGCGGCGGTCGCACGCCGGCGAATCCACCCGCCCCGTCAGGTAACTCCCCCGCGTTTTCCGGGCATTGAACCCTCAGGACGACACGGCGACCAGGGGAGGACCTGATGGGGGCGAGGCGCGCGTACGCGAGGCGGCGGGCCGCGGTGGTGTGCGGGGCGGCGGCGGTGCTGGCCGTACCGGTGGTGGTGGCCGGGGGCGGCACGGCACAGGCCGCCGCCTGCAACGTCACGACCGGGCCGTACCAGCGGCAGGTGGAGCAGTTCCTGGGGCGGCCGGTGGACGGCCGGCAGTCGGCGGCCGACTGCGCGGCGGTCCGGTCGTTCCAGGCGGCCCACGGGATCACGCCCACGGTGGGGTACGCCGGGCCGCTGACCTGGCAGACGATGAGCACGATGCTGGAGCAGCGGGCCGCCGGGAGCACCCCGAACCGTGCGGGCTCCTGCCCGACGGACCGGGGGCGGATCGCCTGCGTCGACCTGACGCGGCAGCTCAGCTGGATCCAGGACGGCGCCGCCCTGCAGTACGGCCCCGTCCCGGTGCGCACCGGCAAGGACGGCACCGAGACGCGCACCGGACCGAAGAAGATCCACTACCGCTCCATCGACCACTGGTCGACGATCTACAACGTGGCGATGCCGTACTCCCAGTTCTTCGACGGAGGCATCGCCTTCCACTCCACGACGAAGAGCATGTGGAACCCGCCCGGCTCGGGCGGCTGCGTGAACATGCGGCCCGCCGACGCCAAGGCCTACTGGAACCTGCTGGGCAACGGGACCGCCGTCCACGTCTACGGCCGCAAGCCCGGCACGTAGCGGGGACACGGGCCCTGACCTGCTCCGGCTGCCGTTGTCGGACCCCTCCGGTAGTTTCCGGAGTATCGGATCTACCTGGGGGACGACGGCCATGAGTGACCTCGCGACGACGGCGCCATCCGACCTGGATGCCGCGATGGACCGGTACCGGGTCGAGCTGACCGGGTACTGCTACCGGATGCTCGGCTCGGCCTTCGACGCCGAGGACGCGGTGCAGGAGACGTACATCCGCGCCTGGCGCGCCCGGGAGAAGTTCGAGGGCCGCTCCTCGCTGCGCTCCTGGCTGTACCGGATCGCCACGAACGTGTGCCTGGACCTGCTGAAGGCCGGCAACAAGCGGGCCCGCCCGATGGACCTGAGCGCCCCGCAGCACCAGGCCTCCGCCGTGCTGAACGAGCGCTCGGAGGTGACCTGGCTGGAGCCGGTCCCGGACGGCCGGGTGCTGCCGCAGACCGCCGATCCCGCCGAGACGGCACTGGCCCGGGAGTCCGTACGGCTGGCGTTCGTCGCGGCGCTCCAGCACCTGCCGGCGAAGCAGCGGGCAGTGCTGATCCTGCGCGAGGTGCTGGCCTGGAAGGCGGACGAGGTCGCCACGCTCCTGGACACCACCGTGGCCTCGGTCAACAGCGCCCTCCAGCGGGCGCGGGCGACGCTCGCGGGCCACGCGCTGCGCGAGAGCGATCCGGCGGACCCGCTGGACGCGGAGCAGGCGAAGCTGCTGGAGCGCTACCTGGCGGCGTTCGAGGCGTACGACATCTCCCGGCTGACCGCGCTGCTCCACGAGGACGCGGTGCTGTCGATGCCGCCGTTCGACCTGTGGCTCCGGGGCCACGAGGACATCGCCGCCTGGCACCTGAACCAGGGCATCGGCTGCAAGGGCTCCCGACTGGTCCCTACGACGGCGAACGGCATGCCGGCCTTCGGGCAGTACCGGCCCGCGGCCTCCGGGAAGGGTCACGAGCCGTGGGCCCTCCAGGTGCTGGAGATCTCAGGCGGGAAGATCGTCGGGCTCAACGCCTTCCTGGACACCGCCCGGTGGTTCCCGCTGTTCGGCCTCCCCGAGCAGCTCCCCTAGCCCTACGAGCTCCAGCAGGCCGAGCAGACCGGGCGCGGCCCGCACCCGGAGGGGGACGCCGAGGCGCCGGGCGGTCAGTGCCGCCCGCGCGAGGGCCTGGACGGTCGCGAGCGTGGGCGCCGCGACCGCGCCCGCGTCGAGCACGATCCCGACGGGCCCGTCACGGCACAGTTCGTACACGCGCGCGCACAGCTCGGCCGTATCCGGCTCCGGTCCCTCGACCGCCAGCGTTCTGGTCTCCACACGAGGCAGACCCCCGGCCCCGCCCGAACTCATCGGCGGGGCGGGGCCTCCCTTCAGGGACAGGGGAAGAGGGCGGTGTCCAGCGTGAGGTCGAAGGGCTCGGGAAGCCGCACCGGGTCGCCGAACTTGCCCGCCGACAGCAGACGGTAGGTGCCGTTCTGCGGTTCGCCGTACAGGTAGACCGTAGGACTGCCGGACGTGTGCGGGTCGATGAGCAGGTACAGCGGGACGCCCGCGGCCGCGTAACCGGCGAGTTTGGCGATCCGGTCGTTGGAGGCGTTCCACCTCGAAGTGATCTCGACGACGAGCTCGGCGGCATCCGCAGGAACGGAGTTGCCCTTGCACTGCACCACATCGCGCGGTACGACCGCGAGGTCAGGGATGTAGAGGCCGATCCGGGACTGGACCGCGACGTTGAGCGTTTGATGGATCCCGCAGTCGGCGGGCTTCGCCGTGTACAGGGCTTCCTGGACCAGTTCAGCGATGTAGTTGTGGTGGTTGACGGGCGGTGGCGCCACGGTGACGATCCCCTCGATGATCTCCACCTTGCAGCCCTCGGGCGCGTTCGTCCCTTCCCAGAGACGGACGATGCCCTCCCAGCTGTCGCCGTTGACCGGCTCGTGCTGGACGGTGAGTGCGCTCACGGTGTGCTCCTCATTCGGTTCGTCACCGATCCCAGCATGCCGAACGGGACCGGTGGGCGTCCACCGGTCCCGTTCGCCCGAAAGGGAAGCCGCAGGTCAGGCGATGCGGTCCAGCACGATCGGCGTGGCGGAGAAGGACGTGCCCGCCGGGGCCACGTCGTAGGAGCCGTCCAGCGCGGAGAGGGCGTACTCGAACTTCTCCGGGGTGTCCGTGTGCAGCGTCATCAGCGGCTGGCCGGCCGTGACCGTGTCGCCCGGCTTGGCGTGCAGCTCGATGCCCGCGCCCGCCTGCACCGGGTCCTCCTTGCGCGCGCGGCCGGCGCCCAGGCGCCAGGCGCCGACGCCGACGCCGTACGCGTCGAGGCGGGTCAGGACGCCCGAGGAGGGGGCGGTGACGACGTGCTGCTCGCGGGCGACCGGGAGGGCCGCGTCCGGGTCGCCGCCCTGGGCCGCGATCATCCGGCGCCACACGTCCATCGCGGAGCCGTCGGCCAGCGCCTTCTCCGGGTCGGCGTTCTTGATGCCCGCCGCGTCGAGCATCTCGCGGGCCAGGGCCAGGGTCAGCTCCACGACGTCGGAGGGGCCGCCGCCGGCCAGGACCTCGACGGACTCGCGGATCTCCAGCGCGTTGCCGGCGGTGAGGCCGAGCGGCGTGGACATGTCGGTGAGCAGGGCGATCGTCTTGACGCCGCTGTCGGTGCCGAGGGCGACCATGGTCGAGGCGAGCTCGCGCGCGTCCTCGATGTTCTTCATGAAGGCGCCGGAGCCGACCTTCACGTCGAGGACGAGCGAGCCCGTGCCCTCGGCGATCTTCTTCGACATGATCGAGGAGGCGATCAGCGGGATGGCCTCGACGGTGCCGGTGACGTCGCGCAGGGCGTAGAGCTTCTTGTCGGCGGGGGCCAGGCCGTCGCCCGCCGCGCAGATGACGGCGCCGGTGGTGTCCAGGACGTGCAGCATCTCCTCGTTGGAGAGCAGCGCGCGCCAGCCCGGGATGGACTCCAGCTTGTCGAGCGTGCCGCCGGTGTGGCCGAGGCCGCGGCCGGACAGCTGCGGCACGGCCGCGCCGCAGGCGGCGACGAGCGGGGCCAGCGGGAGCGTGATCTTGTCGCCGACGCCGCCGGTGGAGTGCTTGTCGGCGGTCGGCCGCGAGAGGGAGTCGAAGTTCATGCGCTCGCCCGAGGCGATCATCGCGGCGGTCCAGCGGGCGATCTCGGTGCGGTTCATGCCGTTCAGCAGGATGGCCATCGCCAGCGCCGACATCTGCTCGTCGGCGACGACACCGCGCGTGTACGCGTCGATGACCCAGTCGATCTGCTCGGGGCTCAGCTCGCCGCGGTCCCGCTTGGTCCGGATGACGGAGATGACGTCCATGAGGTGACTTCCTTCTACGCGCATAGAGAGGGGGGTGTACGGAGGGGGAGGGAGGAAGACGACGGCCCTCCGCCCGGGAGGGGGCGGAGGGCCGTCGGTACGGCTATCTCAGGTGGTCGGGCCCGAAGGCCTGGGGCAGCATCGCGGACAGCGGCAGGATCCCGTCGGGGGTCTCCACCAGCAGTTCCGGACCGCCGAACTCGAACAGCAGCTGCCGGCAGCGGCCGCAGGGGACGAGGATCTCGCCCTTGCCGTCCACGCACGTGAAGTGCGTCAGCCTGCCGCCGCCGGTGGCCTGGAGCGAGGACACCAGTCCGCACTCGGCGCACAGGCCGAGTCCGTAGCTCGCGTTCTCGACGTTGCAGCCGGTCACGACCCGGCCGTCGTCGACGCGGGCGGCGACCCCGACCGGGAAGCCCGAGTAGGGCGCGTACGCGTGGGACATGGCGTCCCGGGCCGCGACGCGCAGGGCCTCCCAGTCGACGGCCGCGGCCGTTGCCGGGCTCGTCACTTGCCCTGGCCCTTGCGGTACGGCATGCCGTCCGCCTTCGGCATCCGCAGCCGCTGCGCGGAGAGCGCGAGGACCAGCAGGGTGGTGACGTACGGGGCCGCGTCCACGAACTGGCTCGGCACCGAGTCGGTCAGGGCGTACCAGACGAACAGCAGGACGGCGAAGAGCGCCGCGACGCCGGCCTGGACGTACTTCTTCTTGTACAGCTGCCAGGCGGTGACCAGGACCAGCAGGATCGCGATCAGCAGCAGCATGGCGTGGACGTTCTCGGCGCCGCCGCGCAGCTTGAGGCTGTCGATGAAGCCGAACAGGCCCGCGCCGAGCGCCGTGCCGCCGGGCATCCAGTTGCCGAAGATCATCGCGGCGAGACCGATGTAGCCGCGGCCGCCGGTCTGGCCCTCCTGGTAGATGCCGGTGGTGATGGCGAGGAAGGCGCCGCCGAAGCCGGCCAGCCCGCCCGAGACGATCACGGCGATGTACTTGTACTTGTAGACGTTGACGCCGAGGGACTCGGCCGCGATCGGGTTCTCGCCGCAGGAGCGCAGGCGCAGGCCGAAGGCGGTCCGCCACAGCACCCACCAGGTGCCGGGGATCAGGAGCAGGGCGATGAGGGTCAGCGGCGAGAGGTTGGTGACCACTCCGCCGATGACGCCCGCGAGGTCCGAGACGAAGAACCAGTGCTTGCCCTGGAGGTCCGACAGCGCGTCCGACAACCCGCCGAGATTGATCCGTGGGATGTCCTCGATGCGCGGGGACTGCTTGGAGGAGCCGCCCGGCGCCTCGGCGAACGTGAAGTTCGACAGGTACTGGGTGAAGCCCAGCGCCAGGATGTTGATGGCCACACCGGAGACGATGTGGTTCACGTTGAACGTGACCGTGATGATCGCGTGCAGCAGGCCGCCGAGGGCGCCGCCGAGGATGCCGACGAGGACGCCGGTCCACGGACCCCACTGGTAGCCGGCCCAGGCACCGAACCAGGTGCCGAGGATCAGCATGCCTTCGAGACCGATGTTGACGACGCCCGCGCGCTCGGCCCAGAGGCCGCCGAGGCCGGCGAGGCCGATCGGTACGGCGAGCTGGAGCGCGCCGGAGACCTGGCCGACGGAGGTCAGGTCGTTGGCCCCGCTGATCAGACGGACCAGCGAGACCAGCGCGAGGCCGCCCGCGATGATCAGCAGGATCCAGGGCAGGGTGAGCTTTCGGCGGCCGTCCGACTTCTTCGGGGCCGCGCTCGCCGCGGAGACGGTGCTGGTGCTCACGCCGCGACCTCCTTGTCGGTCTTGATGGCGCCGCCGGCGGCGAGTTCCTCGCCGACCTTCTGCTGCTGGCGGCGGATGCCGTAGCGGCCTACGAGCTCATAGGAGACGACGACCGCGATCACGATCAGACCCTTCATGATCGTGCCGATCTCCTTGGCGTACCCGGCAGTGTCGAGCGAGGCCGAGGCCTTGTCGATGAAGGCCATGAGGAACGCCGCGAAGAAGATGCCGACCGGGCTGTTGCGGCCGAGCAGGGCGATGGTGATGCCCGTGAAGCCGATGCCGACCGGGAAGGACAGGCTGTACGTGTGGCTCTCGCCGAGCAGCACGGGCATGCCCGCGAGGCCGGCGACGGCGCCGGAGATGAGCATCGAGGTGATGATCATCTTCTTGGCGTCCACACCGGAGGCCTGGGCCGCGGACTCGCTGGCGCCGGTGGCGCGCAGGTCGAAGCCGAAGCGGGTCCGGTTCAGGACGAACCAGTAGACGATGCCGAGGGCGAAGGCCACGAAGGTGAAGCCGTAGATCTCCAGGCCGTCACCGAGACCGACCGCCGGGAACCAGCCCGACTGGGCGATGTCGCCGGTGGTCAGGTCGTTGGAGCCCTCCGGCTGGACGCCGAGGTTCTTCGGGAGGATCAGGTAGGCGATCAGGCTGGTCGCGATCGCGTTCAGCATGATCGTGGAGACGACCTCACTGACGCCCCGCTTGGCCTTCAGGACGCCGGCGATGCCGGACCAGAAGGCGCCCACCATCATCGCGACGAGCACGATCAGCAGGATGTGCAGCGGGCCCGGCAGGGTGACGGCCGTGCCGACCACCGCGGACACCATCGCCGAGAGGCGGTACTGGCCGTCGACGCCGATGTTGAAGAGGTTCATGCGGAAGCCGATGGCCACGGCCAGGGCCGCCAGGTAGTACGTACCGGCCTGGTTCACGATGAGGACCTGGACGTCCTCGTAGCCCGCGTTCTCGACCATGATCCGCAGCGGGTCGATCGGGTCCACGCCCGTCGCCGCCAGCACGATCATGGTCAGCACGAAGGCGGTGACCAGAGCCAGCGCGGGCCCGGCGAAGGCGAGGAGCAGCCGGTCCTTGTCGAATTTCTTCATCGGGCCTCGTCCTCCGGGGAATCGGCACGGGCGTCGGTACCGGCGGAGTGGTTGTCGGTGGCTTCCAGGTGCCCGGAGGCGGCGCCCGTCATGGCGGTGCCGAGCTCTTCCGGGGTGACGGTCGCGGGGTCGGCGTCCGCGACCAGGCGGCCGCGGTAGATCACGCGCAGGGTGTCGGACAGGCCGATCAGCTCGTCCAGGTCGGCGGAGATCAGGAGCACGGCCAGGCCCTCGCGGCGGGCCTCGCGGATCGCGTCCCAGATCTGCGCCTGCGCGCCGACGTCCACACCACGGGTGGGGTGGGCGGCGATGAGGAACTTCGGGTTGTGGCTCATCTCGCGGCCGACGATCAGCTTCTGCTGGTTGCCGCCGGAGAGCGAGGCCGCGGTGACCTCGATGCCGGGCGTGCGGACGTCGTACTCGCGCACGATCCGCTCGGTGTCCTTGCGGGCCGCCTTCAGGTCGAGGATGCCGCGCTTGGAGTTGGGCGCCTCGGTGACGTGGCCCAGGATGCGGTTCTCCCACAGCGGGGATTCCAGCAGCAGGCCGTGGCGGTGGCGGTCCTCGGGGATGTACCCGATGCCGCCTTCGCGGCGCTTGCGCACCGGCGCCTTGGTGATGTCCTTGCCGTCGAGCGTGATCACGCCCGCGTCGGCGGAGCTCATGCCCATCAGGGCTTCGATCAGTTCGGTCTGGCCGTTGCCCTCGACGCCCGCGATGCCGAGGATCTCGCCCTTGTGGATCGTGAAGTTGACGTCGTCCAGCAGCAGACGGCCGCCCGCCGCCGGCTCGTGCACGAAGGTGTCGGAGGACTCCGGGGTCCGCGCGGTGTCCTCGGTGGCGACGGGGCCGAGGCCGCCTTCGGCGACGGTCAGTCCCGCCACCTGCAGCATCGGTACGTCCGTCACGGTGGACTCGCGGGTCTCCGGCGAGGGCAGCTCCGCGCCGACCATCAGCTCGGCGAGCTGCTTGGGCGTGGTGTTGCGCGGGTCGGCGGTGCCGACCGTGGTGCCGCGGCGGATGACGGTGATGTCGTCGGCGACCTTCAGGACCTCGCCCAGCTTGTGCGAGATGAAGATGACGGTCAGGCCCTCGGACTTGAGCTCGCGCAGGTTGTCGAAGAGGGCGTCCACCTCCTGCGGCACGAGCACTGCGGTCGGCTCGTCGAGGATGAGGATCTTGGCGCCGCGGTAGAGGACCTTGAGGATCTCCACGCGCTGGCGGTCGGCGACGCCGAGGTCCTCGACCAGGGCGTCGGGGCGCACGCCGAGGCCGTACGCGTCCGAGATCTCCCTGATCTTCTTGCGGGCCTTGGCGCCGATGCCGTACAGCTTCTCGCCGCCGAGAACCACGTTCTCCAGGACGGTGAGGTTGTCGGCCAGCATGAAGTGCTGGTGCACCATGCCGATGCCGCGGGCGATGGCGTCGCCGGGGCTGGTGAACGAGACCTGCTCCCCGTCGATGGCGATGGTGCCCTCGTCCGGCTTCTGCATGCCGTAGAGGATCTTCATCAGAGTCGACTTGCCGGCGCCGTTCTCACCGACGAGGGCATGGACCGTGCCCTTGCGGACGGTGATCGCGATGTCCTTGTTGGCTACGACGCCGGGGAAGCGCTTGGTGATGCCGTGCAGTTCCACGGCGGGGGGCGGGCTGGACGCGTTGATGACGCACTCTCCTTGGCGCGGAAGGAGCGGAGGCAGGGGGAGACAGGGCGGGACTCGGCCGGGCGGGTGGGCGGGAGCAGGACGGTACCGCGTCCACGATGCCTCTACGCGCGTAGCACTGTCGAAAGTGAAAACTTGCGGCCAAGTGGCCACAACCAATCACGGAGTGACGGTTCACAAGACGCGGCTCGGGGTCCGGGAGCGGCACTGACCGCTCCCCGGACCCCGGTGACCACGACTACATGTCGGACTCGGCCTTACGGCGCGGTCTTGACAGTGATCTTCTTGGCGATGATGTCGGCCTTGGCCTTCTCGACCGCGGCGATGACGTCGGCCATCTTCTTGTACTCGGGGTTGGAGTCGGAGAGGCCGACGCCGTCCTTGTCCAGGCCGTAGCGGATCTCACCGTTCTCCGGCTTGCCGTCCTTGACCGACTTGATCAGGTTGTAGACGGAGTCCGAGACGTCCTTGGTGACCGAGGTCAGGATCTTGTCCTTGTACTTGGACAGACCCGCCTGGTTGTACTGGTCGGAGTCGACGCCGATCGCCCACTTGCCGGCCGCGTGGGCCGCCTCGATGGCACCGGAGCCGGCCAGGCCCGCCGCGGCGTACACCACGTCGGCGCCGCCCGCGCTCAGCTGGCCCTGCGCGGCCGCCTTGCCGAGGTCGGGCTTGGCGAAACCGTCGAAGTTCGGCGGCTGCGTCAGGTAGGCGGAGAGCACCTTGGCGTTCGGGTTGGTGTCCTTGACGCCCTGAGTGAAGCCGGCCTCGAACTTCTTGATCAGCGGCACCTCGACGCCACCGATGAAGCCGACGGTGCCCGTCTTGGAGACCTTGGCGGCGGCGACGCCGGCCAGGTAGGAGCCCTGCTCCTCGTTGAAGACGAGGTTGGCGATGTTCGGGCCGGTCACCGAGGTGTCGTCGATGATGCCGAACGTGGTCTCCGGGAACTTCGGAGCGACCTTCTTGATGGCCGGGGCGTACGCGAAACCGACGCCGATGACCGGGTTGTTGCCCTTGCGGGCGAGCTCGGTGAGGCGCTGGACCTTGTCGGCCTCGCCCTCACCGTCGGTGGGCTCGGCCTCGGCACCCTTGATCTTGAGGTCCGTCTCGGCCTTCTGGAGGCCCGCGTAGGCGGCGTCGTTGAACGACTGGTCGCCGCGGCCACCGATGTCGTACGCGATGGCGGCGCTGGCCGCCTTCGCGTCGCCCGAGGCGGAGGACGAGGACGAGGGGTCCGACGAGTTCTTTCCGCCACAGGCGGTGGCCGAGAGGGCGAGCGCAGCGGACGCGAGGCCCACGGTGGCGATCCTGGTGATCCGGCGCAAGGGGAGGCTCCTTCAAAACCTGACCGAAGCGCCACGACCGGCGCTGGTTTCGCGGCGATCGTAACGCGCGTAGATGTCAGTTAAAGGCCCGTTCATGAGTCGTTATCGGATCGTCGCGAACCGGACAGTGACCGTTTGGTGACTGCAAACCTGTCCAACCCTTGTGTACCAAGGGTTGGACAGGTCCGCGGGAACAACGGTGAATGTTGTACGGAAGTTTGCCCGGGCCCTACTGCGGGGAACCGGACCGCAGGCCGTCCAGCAGGACGGCTGCCGTGAAGAACTCCACCCCGACCCCGATCGCGGACTCGTCGACGTCGAAGTCGCCCCGGTGCAGGTCCCTCTTGGCGGTGTCGCCGGGGGTGCGGACGCCGAGCCGGGCCATGGCGCCCGGGACGTGCTCCAGGTACCAGGAGAAGTCCTCCCCGCCCAGGCTCTGCTCGGTGTCCTCGACCGAATCGGCGCCGCGGCGCGCGCCCATCGCCTCGCGGAGCAGCTCGGTGACCGCCGGGTCGTTGACCACCGGCGGGACCCCGCGCACCTGGTTGATCTCGAACTTGGCCCCGTGCATCGTGGCGATCTCGTCGATCGCCGCGTGGATCATGTCGGGCGCCTCGTGCCAGGCGCCCAGGTCCAGGCAGCGCACGGTTCCGGAGAGCTCCGCGTGCATCGGGATGACGTTGCAGGCGTGGCCCGCCTCGATCCGGCCCCAGGTGACCGCCATGCCCGAGCGGGCGTCCATCCGGCGGGAGAGCACCGCGGGCAGGTCGATCGCCACCCGGGCGGCCGCCGTCACCAGGTCGGTGGTCAGGTGCGGCCGCGCGGTGTGCCCGCCGGGGCCGGAGAGGCTGACCTCCAGCCGGTCGCAGGCCGAGGTGATGGGACCGGACCGCAGCCCGATGCGGCCCGAGTCGACCCGGGGGTCGCAGTGCACGGCGATGATCTTGCCCACCCCGTCCAGGACCCCGGCCTCGATGGCGTCGGTGGCCCCGCCGGGGAGCACTTCCTCGGCCGGCTGGAAGAGCAGCCGCACCGGGCGGGGCAGCAGGCCCTGGCGGTCGAGCTCGGCGAGGACCAGGCCCGCGCCGAGGACGACGGTGGTGTGCACGTCGTGACCGCAGGCGTGGGCCCGGTCGGGGACCGTCGAGCGGTACGCGACGTGCGTCTTGGCGTCCGGAATGGGCAGGGCGTCGATGTCCGCGCGGAGCGCCAGCATGGGCCGTACGCCGTCCCAGGTGCCCACGTCACAGATCAGACCGGTGCCCGACTTCAGCACCCGTGGTCGCAGGCCGGCCTGTTCCAGCCGGGCCTTGATCGCTGCCGTGGTACGGAATTCCTGGTGCCCGAGCTCGGGATGCATGTGCAGGTCCCGGCGGAAGGCGATCAGTTCGGCACGCAGGTGGTCCGGAAGCTTGCCGGGCAGCTCGGGCCGGTCGGACGCGGCGGGCTGGGCGGTCTGGGATTCGCGGGACATCAACTGGTTCACCCGTTGAAGGGTAGGCGCACAGACCGGCCAACTGGCTGGAGATCACAAAAAGTTCATGCCGTTAGGGGAAAGAAACCCGGCCTCTGGACGCATGGCCGGATGCGCCCGGGGGTACACTCGCGCGCTCATCCGGCCGCCCCGGCCGTCTGGGCAGGGAGTCTGCGCACATCACGGGCGCTGTCGGTGACCCCCGCGAGGAAGCCGCGGGCGCGCGGCGACGCGGATCCGGTGAGCCAGGCGGGGTCGACATCGCATACGGCCACGGTGACACCGGTACCGCTCAGGGCGTACGGCAGGGTGTGGACGACCGTGGAGGGGAAGCTGACCACGGTGTGCCCCACCGGGCCGCGCCGGGCGATCAGCTCCAGCGGCAGGTCCGGCCGTACGATCTCCAGCCCGGTGGCCGTGCTGAGCGCCCGCAGCTTCTCGGGGGACTCGCGGCGGTGCGCGAAGTAGCGGGTCGCCCCGTGCTCCGCTGTCAGCGCGCGCACCGCGTCGAGGTAGCGGGCCGGGTCCACCACGCCGGTCTCCACGAGCGAGGTCCCGACCAGGTCGGTTCCCCTGGTCAGACGGGGCGGGCCGAAGCGGGCGCGGGTCCAGGCGAAGTCGTTGACCCGCAGGGTGGTGCCGCCGTGGACGGTGACCGGCATCGAGCTGAACAGCTCCACGGCGCGGGTCCCCGCGGGCGTGAACCGGCGCCGGGCGGTCGCCGAGACCGGCGCGTACGCCAGCTCGCGGACCCGTCCGGGCAGTCCCCCGGCGCCGACCCGGTGCCAGCGCACCAGGCGCTCGCCGCGGGCGGTCTGGGCGACGAACTCCATCGTGGCCGTTCCGTCGTCGACCACGACGAGCCGATCGGCGCGCACCAAGGTGAGCAGCAGCTGCACGTACCGGGAGAACGGGTCGCCCACGACGACGGTGCGGGCGGCCCGGACGTCGCCGACGAGCGCCGCGAGGGCCTTCAGCGGCGCGAGGCCGCCGCCGCGCGCCTCCTGCCAGCGGACGTCATGACCCTCGTCACGTGCCAGGGCCGCCATCCGGCGCAGCTGGCCGCGGGACATCGGGTCGGTGGGCGGCAGGACGACGATCCGCAGCGGCCCGCCGACGGGCGCCGTGGACGCGGGCGCGGGCGGCGGTACGGGGGCGGCGGCGTCGCGGCCCTGGCGCGGGATGCCGCCGAGCAGCGGGGCGGCGACCTCCGGGCCGGGGGCGGGGCCGGGACCGGCGGGGCCGGGGGCGGGGTCGGGACCGGCGGGGTCGGGACCGGCGTCGGGTCGGGCGTACGCCCACTCCAGGACGTTCAGGAGTTGGACCGGGCTCTCGACGAACGCCAGGGCGGAGGCGGAAGGGGACACCACGGACACCACGTACTCCTCGTCTAGGGCGGCACGCGGACGCGCCGGACCCGGGGTCGGACGGTCGGGACGGTCAGACGGCCACCGGCGTGCCCTGCACCCGGCGGAGCTTCTTCATGGGGCCGAGCTCGGAGGCGTAGACCCGCTTGACCCCGTCGCCGAGGGCGGTCTCGATGGTGCGGATGTCGCGGACGAGGCGGGTCAGGCCGCCCGGCTCGACGGAGGCGGCCTGGTCGGAGCCCCACATCGCGCGGTCGAGGGTGATGTGCCGCTCGACGAAGGCGGCGCCGAGGGCGACGGCGGCGAGGGTGGTCTGCAGGCCCGTCTCGTGGCCGGAGTAGCCGATGGGCACGTTGGGGTACTCCTCCCGGAGGGTGTTGATCACCCGCAGGTTGAGCTCCTCGGCCTTGGCCGGGTACGTCGAGGTCGCGTGGCAGAGCAGGATGTTGTCGCTGCCGAGGACCTCCACCGCGTGCCGGATCTGCTTCGGGGTGGACATGCCCGTGGAGAGGACGACGGTGCGACCGGTGGCGCGCAGGGCGCGCAGCAGCTCGTCGTCGGTGAGGGAGGCGGAGGCCACCTTGTGGGCGGGGACGTCGAACTTCTCCAGGAAGGCGACGGCCTCGGTGTCCCACGGGGAGGCGAACCAGTCGATGCCGCGCTGGGCGCAGTGGGTGTCGATGGCGCGGTACTCGTCCTCGCCGAACTCGACGCGGTGGCGGTAGTCGATGTACGTCATGCGGCCCCAGGGGGTGTCGCGCTCGATGTCCCACTGGTCGCGCGGGGTGCAGATCTCCGGGGTGCGCTTCTGGAACTTCACGGCGTCGCAGCCGGCTTCGGCGGCCGCGTCGATGAGGGCGAAGGCGGTGCCGAGGTCGCCGTTGTGGTTGATGCCGATCTCTCCGACGACGTAGACGGGGCGGCCGGGTCCGGCGGTGCGCGATCCGAAGGTGCGCAGGCGGGCGGCGGCGTGGGGGGTGGCGGTCATGGCGGGCGACGTCCTTCGCGTGGGTACGGGGTGTGCGGGGGCTGCTGGGTCTGCTGGGTGTACGGGGTCTGCGGGGTGCGGGGTGTTCGCGGGGGCTGCGGGGTGCGGGGTGTTCGCGGGGGCTGCGGGGTGCGGGGTGTTCGCGGGGGCTGCGGGGTGCTCGGGGTGCGCCGTGCGTACGGGGTCCGCGGGGTGCGGTGCGGGGGCCGTGAGCGCGGGGTGCGGGGTCAGGGGGTCGAGGAGGGGGGCGAGGAGGCGGGCCCGCGCCAGGTCGTGCGGGTCGTCGATCTCCAGCACGCGCGCCGGGTCGGTGGCGACGGGCAGGACGCGGCCGAAGAACCGGTGGCCGGCGGCGCGGAAGCCCGCGGCGTCCATGGCGTAGGCGGCGCCGGTCTCCAGCAGGTCCCGCGGGCGGTCCTGGCGCCTGGGGCGGTACGCCTCGTCGTGGTTGACCCCGGCCGCGGACCCGTCGGGCCGCTCCCGCCAGAGGAAGCCGTGGAACGGGGCCGCGGTCAGGGCCGAGTCGGCCTCCCCGGAGGCGACGGCGGCGGCGACGGACTCGACGTCGGAGGCGGTGAGGAACGGGCTCGTGCACTGGACCAGGAGGACCACGTCCACGGTGGCGCCGTGCAGCTCCTCGAAGGCGGCCAGCGCGTGCAGGACCGCGGCCTCGCTGCTCGCCGTGTCCCCGGAGATCGCCCGGGGGCGGGTGACCGGCTCGGCTCCGGCGTCGCGGGCGGCCGCGGCGATCGCGGCGGAGTCGGTGGAGACCACCACGTCGGTGACGGTCGGCGCGGCCAGGCAGGCCCGTACGGCGCGGGCGACGAGCGGCACCCCGGCCACCTCGGCGAGGTTCTTCCCGGGCACCCCCTTCGAGCCGCCCCGGGCGGGCACCACGGCCAGCACCCGGGGCGCCCCGGGCCGCGGCGCGGTCACAGCTCCCCCAGGCGGCGGATCACCGGGGCCACGCGCTGGACCCCGTGGCGGTACGCCCCGCGCGCGGCGGCGCGCAGGTGGGCGCGCAGGCGGCGGCGCAGCCGGGACTCCCCCGCGCCCGCGCGCACGGCGCCGGGCAGCGGGGTGCCGTCGGGGGCCAGGCGGTGGCGGGCCAGGATGCCGGGCAGGTAACCGGGGGCGGTGGTGAGCGTGTAGTACGGGTCCGGAGGCGGGAGCAGCTCCTCGGCGGCCAGCGCGGCGACCCGCTCCCGGGCGGCCGCGTAGGCGTCGCCGGGGGGCGCGCCCGCGGCATCGTCCCCGGCCGCCGGGCGGACCCCCTGGGCACGCAGCCACTCCGGGTCGCCCTGCGGGAGCAGCCCGGCGTCCAGCTGGTCCCAGGAGGCCAGGCACCCCGAGCCGAGGAAGTGGTGGTTCCCGAGGGCTTCGCGGATGCCGAGGTCGGTGAGGACCGCGGTCGGCACGGAGCGGTGCAGGGACTCCAGGGCGGCCGTGGACGAGACGGTGACCAGCAGGTCGGCGGTGTCCAGTACCTCGCCCATGTTCCCGTACACGAGGCGGCAGTTGGGCGGGAGTCCGCCCGGCAGCCGCTGTGCGAGCCGCTGGTAGGGGTGCTCCTCCAGGTGCGTGGTGTGCTCCCCGGGCCGGCTGCGGAGCTTGATCAGCACCTCCCGGCCGGGGTGCAGCCGCGCGTGCCGCGCGGCCCGCTCCAGCAGGTACGCCCGGTCCGCGCGGCCCTCGGGGACGGAGGGCTGCACGGCGAAGACCACCCGGTGCGCGGACCCGGCGGACCCGGCGGACCCGGCCGGCGGGGCGTACCGCGCGCCGCCCAGGAACGGCAGGGCCGTCTCGGTCACCGCGGCGCAGTCCGCGCCCACCCCCTCGTACACGGCGCGGAACCGCTCGGCGTCGTGGCGGGAGTTGGCGAGGACGAGGTCGGCCCCGTGCCGCAGCAGCAGCCCGTCGGCGAGCTTCTCGTAGACGACCCCCACGTAGCCCGTGACCAGGACGGGGCGCTCGGCCGGGGCGGGCCACAGGGCGCGGGCCCCGTGCAGGACGGCCTGTACGGCGCCGCCGACGAGCGCGAGGACGACCACGTCGTAGCGCTCGCGCCCGAGTCCGTCGAGGAACTCCGCGCAGGACACCTCGGTCAGCCGGTCGGCGCCGACCCCCACCTCGCCGAGCTGGCGGTCGGTGGGCGTGGCGCGGCCGCGCAGCAGGTATCCGGTGAGCTGGTGGTCGGGCACGAGACGGCGGGCGGTGAGGGCGCCCCATTTCCATCGCGTATCGGAATCGGCGAGCACGGCGACGCGCAGCTTGCTTTCTGGCACGCGGCAGAAACTATTCCGCGGCGCCGCCGACCGGCCCAACGACCGCACAACAGCGGGTTAACAACCCGTCGACGGCGTGCGAAAGCGCGCGGGTTTACGCGCCCGCCCCGCGCCGTTCACGCGGAATACGTACGGGGGCCACGGTGAATGCCGGGCGGTCCCCTACCGTCCGGTGGGTGCCCAAGCTCTCTGTTGTCGTGCCGTTCTACAACGTGCGGACGTACGCACCGGATGTCCTGAGGAGCCTCGAAGCCAACGCCCGGGACGATTTCGAATTCCTGCTCGTCGACGACTGCTCGACGGACGGGACGGGCGAACTGCTGGAGCGGGCGGCCCGCACGCTGCCCGGCGCGGTCCTCCTGCACCACGGGCGCAACGGCGGTCTGGCCACCGCACGGAACACCGGACTGGACGCCGCCCGCGGCGAGTACCTCGCGTTCCTGGACGGGGACGACTGGCTGGCCCCCGGCCACCTGGCCCGCACGCTGGCCGCCATCGAGGCCCTGGGCTGCGACTTCGTCCGCACCGACCACGTGCAGTGCACCGGCCGGACGCGGAGCGTGCAGCGCGTCCCGTACGGGCCGCAGTCGCTCGTCGCCGATCCGCGCTCCGCGATCCTGCCCGCGGACCGGACCACGTCGGTGGACTATCCGTACGCCTGGGCCGGCATGTACCACCGGCGGCTGCTGGACCGCGGGGTGCTGCGCTTCACCGACGGGCTGCGGACGGCGGAGGACCGGCCGTGGATCTGGCGGCTGCACCGGGAGGCGGAGTCGTTCGCGGCCGTCGGAATGCCCGGAATCTTCTACCGTCGCGGGATTTCCACCTCGCTGACGCACATCGGAGACGAACGGCAGCTCGATTTCATCCGCGCATTCGATCAAGTCCTCGCGGAAACAGCGGCGGACCGCGAATCGGACCGGCTGATGCCGAAAGCCGTCCGAACGTATTGCGCAATCATCGCCCACCATTTCGGATCCATCGAAAGGTACGAACCGGCCGTGGCCAGGAAACTCCGCTCGATGAGCGCGGCCGCGCTCGGCCGCATGCCCCGGGAGGTGCTGGACCGCGCCCTGGACTCGATGGACCCGGACCGCTCCGCCCTGCTGCGCCGCGTCCGCCGGGCCCACCGCCCGCTCGGCTTCCGCACCCCGCGGGGAGCGGCCGCCTGATGCCCACCCCGCCCACCCTGCCCACCCAGATCTTCCTGGCCTCGACCCTCTACGGCGCCGCCACCCTCGCGGCGGGCATCGACGCGGGCGTCTTCCCGCCCGCCGGCCGTCGCGTCCTGCTGACCAGCAACCACGCCGTGACCGCGGAGGTCACCCCCGGCCTCGCGGACATGCCGGGCTTCGCCGCGCTGCGCGGGCGCTTCGACGAGGTGCACGACTGGAACGCCGTCATCGCGCCGCAGCACCCGAGCACCTGGGCCCCGCGCCCGGAGGACGTCCCCCTGTGGGAGCGGCAGTTGCGCGCCCTGTGGGGTCTCGGCGACGACCGCGTCGAGCTGGTCGTGGAGTCGCTCCAGGTGCCTCCCGCCCAGACCCTGTGCCGGCTCTTCCCGGGCGCGGCCGTGGACGTCTACGCCGACGGACTGATGAGCTACGGGCCCACCCGCTTCCGCCTCGACCCCCAGCTCGGAACGCGGGTGCGGCGGGTGCTCCACCCCGACCTGGTGCCGGGCCTGGAGCCGCTGCTGCTGACGGAGTTCGGGGTACGGGCCGAGCCGCTGCCCGCGGAGCCCCTCCTGAAGGTCCTGGCGGAGCTCGCCGAACTCCCGGACCCCGCGGGCCTCGAAGGCCTCGAAGGCCTTGAAGACTTCGGACGCCTCGACGACCTCGCCCCCGGCTCCGCCCCCGCCGGCCGTCCGGCGCTCCTCCTCGGCCAGTACCTCTCCGCACTCGACCTGATGACCCCCGCCGAGGAGGAGCGGCTGCACGGGGACATGGTCCGCGGCGCGCACGCCCTCGGTCACCGCGAGCTGGTCTTCAAACCGCACCCCGGCGCCCCGGCCGCGTACGCCCGGGAAGCCGAGCGGGAGGCCGGCCGGCTCGGCGTCCGGCTGACCGTGGCCGCCGCCCCGGTGCTGGCCGAGACGCTCTACCAGCGGCTGCGCCCCGCGCTGGTCGTCGGCTGCTTCTCCACGGGCCTGCTGACCGCCGCCACCCTGTACGGGCTCCCCGTCGCCCGTACCGGAACGGGCGCGGTGCTGGACCGCCTGACCCCGTACGCGAACAGCAACCGCGTCCCGCTGGCCCTGGTCGACGCCCTGCTCCCCGACCTGGCCGACCCGGACGCGGTCCGCTCCTGGACGCCCCCCGGCCCCGAGCGGGTCCGGGCCGAGCTGGCCGGGCTCCTCACCGCGGTCGGGTTCACGATGCAGCCGCGGATCCTGGCGGCCCGCCGGGCGGAGGCGGAGGCCCACCTCGCCGGGCGGTCCGGTCCCGGCGCGCTGCGGTACGTCACCCGGCGCCGGCTGACCGTGCTGGGGCTGCCGGGCGGTGTTCCCGCCCCGCTCGCGTTCCTGCCGCGCAGCCCGGGGGTGCGCAGGGCCGTGCGCCGGCTCGCGCGGCTGCGGCGCACGGGCCGGCCGGGCCGCCCGCTCAGCTGACGGCGAGCTTGGCCGCGAAGCCCAGGAACAGCACGCCCGCCGCCGAAGTCGCCCACGCCGACAGCCGCTTGCGGCGGCGGAAGGCGGCCGACAGCCGGGTCCCCGTGAAGATCAGCGTCGACAGGTAGAGGCAGCTCACCAGCTGCGACACCGTGCCGAGCAGCAGGAACGACAGCGCCGGGTAGGCGTAGCCGGGGTCGACGAACTGCACGAAGAAGGAGAGCAGGAACAGGATGGCCTTGGGGTTGACCAGGCTCACCAGCAGCGCCCGCCGGTAGGGCCGGCCGGTGCCGCCCTCCGGCTCCGCGCCGGTCAGCAACTCCTCCTGCGTGGCCCTGCGGTCGCGCCACATGGCCCGCGCGGTCCGCATCATGCCCACGGCCAGCCACGCCAGGTAACCGGCGCCGAGGAACTTCACCACGCCGAAGAGCAGCGGGCTCGCCTGGAGCAGCGCGCCCGCGCCGGCGGCGGTCAGCACCATCAGGACGGCGTCGCCCGTGAACACCCCGGAGGCGGCCTTGTAGCCCTCCTTCACTCCGCCGCGCGCCGCCACGGACAGCACGTAGAGCGAGTTCGGACCCGGCAGCAGCACGATCAGCACCAGGCCGGCGAGGTAGGTCGGAAGATCTGTCACACCCAGCATGCGCAGGAGTGTCCCACAGGGTTGCACCTGTCGCGCCACCCCGTTTCGCCCACTGGAACCGGCCCCGTCCGCAGCGCCCCGGGAGCCCCGCGCGACCGCGCCCGTCAACCGGCGGCCCCCGCCCGTCAACCGGCCGCCCGCGCACCGCCGCACGCCCCGCCGCCCGGTCCGGGACGCGGCCCGGGCCCGCTGTTCACAAACCCGGGTGAATGCCCTGGACCTACGGAAAACCCCCCGGATCACCCGGCCGACCCGCCGGATCCCGTCCCGTCAGGCCGCGGGCCCCGCGGACCGGTTCGGCCGCAATTCCGGCCGCGCCGCGCGCCGGTCGGACACCTCCGCGTGGAACAAGCGGGTCCGGGACTGATAGAACCTTCCCCGGCCACCGCAGGGTGTGCCCCCGCCGTGAGCTCCTTCGAACGGCCGCGGGCGTCCCCCGGTCACAAAGGCGCAACATCCCGGGACTCAGTGCAACTGTCCTCGCGCCCCAGGCATCACCTACTTACACGACGTAGAAAACGGGGGACAGCAATGCAACGCCAGAGAGTCATAATCCGCACGCTTGGGGTGGTCACCGCCGTCGCGCTCGCCGCGACCGCCTGCGGACCGCAGAAGTCGGGGGCCTCGGGCTCCCCTTCGTCGGTTTCCGCATCGCCCACGGCGGGCGCCTCCCCCGATGCCTCCCCGAGCACCGACGACAAGCCGGGCGAGCCCTCCGCGTCGGCGTCGCCGTCCCCGTCGAAGTCCGCTTCGCCGTCCGCCTCCGCCTCGCCGACGCCGACGGTCAAGCAGGTCATGGCCAACGGCGACGACAGCGAGCAGGTGCGCGAGCTCCAGGCCCGGCTGAAGCAGCTGGGGCTGATGTCGGTCGCGCCGACCGGCTTCTACGGCTCGAAGACGACCTCCGCGGTCAAGTCCTTCCAGTCGAAGCACGGCCTGACCGCGACCGGGTCGGTCGACGAGCCCACCTGGAAGAAGATCCAGGCCGCCACCAAGAAGCCGACCGCCGACGAGCTGCGCCCGCCGACGGTCAACGAGCCGGACGCCCCGGACGCGCGCTGCATGGAGGGCCGGGTGATGTGCATCAGCAAGGAGAGCCGCACCCTCGCCTGGATGATCGACGGCAAGGTCGTCTCCACCATGGACGTGCGCTTCGGCTCGGAGAACACCCCGACCCGCGAGGGCGTGTTCAACGTGGGCTGGAAGGCCAAGGAGTGGACGTCGACGATCTACCACACGCCCATGCCGTACGCGATGTTCTTCAGCGGCGGCCAGGCGGTGCACTACTCGGCCGACTTCGCGGCCCGCGGCTACGCCGGCGCCTCGCACGGCTGCGTCAACGTCCGGGACAAGGGCAAGCTGTCCGCGCTGTTCGACCAGGTTCAGGTCGGCGACAAGGTCGTCGTCTACTGGTGACGCCCGCGGCGGCCGGTGGAGGTCCGCCGGCCGCGGTGACGGTCGGGAAGTAAAGGGCGCGGGCAGGGCCGGGGGAACGTGCCCCGCCCGCGCCGGTTGCGCAGAGCCCAGGGGTACGGGGGGAACCCCGGCTCATGCGCGGCCGATGACCAGTCGGCTCGCTACGTACTGCGTCACCGGTTCGAAAAGTGTTACAGGCAGGTCAGCACACCGATCAGCGGCGGTCGCGCAGGCCCGCACCGCCCGGCAGCGCCGGGGACAGGGTCGGGGCCCGGAAGACGCCGTCGTCCCCCGTGCCGCCCGCACCGCCGGACGCGCTCGTCCCGCCCGCGCGGCCGGGCGCCCCGGGAGCGTCGCCGGGCAGGCCGCCGGCGTCGGTGACCCCGTCCAGCAGCGCCTCGCAGTAGCGCGGGATGCGGGAGAGCCCCCGGGCCAGGTTCGACAGCTTCTCGCGGCGGTCCTTGTCGAGGTGCCCCGCCCGGTAGTCCTCGCAGAGGGTCGCCGCCCTGCGCTTCGCCCGGTCGTGGTCGCGTTCCTTGCTGCCGCCGTTGGCGAACGTGTTCCCGTTGCCCTCGGTGTCGCCCGCGTCGTCCTTGCCCGCGGCGGCGCCGCCCTCGGCGCTGCCCCGGTGATCCCTGCCGGTGCCGCCGGCGGCGAGCCCTCCGGTGGAGGTTCCGGTTCCGGTGGTGGCCGCGGCGTCCGGCTCCGCGGACCCGTCCGGTTCCGGCGTCGCCGTGGCGCCGCCCGGGTCGGGCTGGACGGTCGGGCCGCCGCGGAGCGGGGTGGGCGGCAGCTGCGGGGCGAGGGTGGGCAGGTCGCCGTCGGCGTCCGGGGCCGTGTCGGAGTCGGCGCTGACCGACAGCGCCGGTACGGGGCCCGCGCTGTCGAAGCGGTCCTGGTCCAGCAGCCCGGCTCCCGCCGCGGCGGCCAGCCCGCCCACGGCGACGCTCGCCAGCGCGGCCGCGAGGCCGAACCGGACGTGGCGCCGGGCGCGGGGCGCCGCGACGGGCGCGAGGCGGCCGAGGTCGAGCAGGGCGTCCCGGGAGGCGGCGGCCGGCAGCCGGGCCGGTGCGGGGCCGTGAGCGCCGCGCGCCGCCCGCGCGGTACGGAAGGCGGCGACCGCCGCGGCCTCGCCGGGCAGCTCCCCGCGGACGGGCGGCCGCTCCGCCAGGGCGTCGAGGGCCGCGCGCAGGCGCGCTGCCTCTCCCCGTGCGTGCGGATCGGCGGACGGTCCCACAGGTTCCGCCGGTTCTCCGCGCAGCAGTCTGTCCGCCGCGGCTCTGTCCAGCCACCTGTTGCGCTCGTCGGCCATCACATGTCCTTCTGCGTCCGCCAACGTGAATGCGTCACACCGGTTTGTTCTACGAGGCCCCCGCCACGGCCGCGTTGTGCGGGTACGGCGTCGAGATCCCTCCCGCCCCCGCCGTCCCGCGCCTGGCCACCGGCATTATGGCCGACCGGGGCCCGCTCGTCCGAGTCCGGTTCCGATTCCGTTTCCCGGCCCGGCGCGAACTCGCCCGTCACGCCCTGCGCGCCCAGCAGCTCCGCCAGCTTCTTCAGGCCCCGGTGCGCGGCGGTGCGGACCGCGCCGGGCCGCTTGCCGAGGGTCTCGGCGGCGGTCTTGGCGTCGAGTCCGACGACGACGCGCAGGACGACGGCCTCCGCCTGGTCCTGGGGCAGCTGGGCTATCAGGGCCATGGTCGACCCGGTGGCGAGGGACTCCATGGCGGCGCCCGCGGTGTCGCACTCGGCGGCCCAGCCGGTGAGCTCGGTGTCGTCGCCGCCGATGGCGGGGCGGCGGCCGCGCATGCGGATGTGGTCCAGGGCCCGGTTGCGGGCGATCCGGGCGGCCCAGCCGCGGAAGCGGTCGGCGTCGCCGGTGAAGGAGTCGAGGTCGCGGGCGATCTGCAGCCAGGCCTCGGACGTGACGTCCTCCGCGTCGCCGTCCCCGACGAGCGTGCGTACGTATCCGAGCAGGCGCGGGTGCACGGCGCGGTACACAGCACGGAACGCGTCCTCGTCGCCGTCCTGTGCCGCGAGCACCGCGGCGGTCAGCTCCGCGTCGTCCCCCAGCAAAGTCCCCAACCCGTTCACTGTCCTGTACCTCTGGCGCAAATCAGCACGTTACGGCTTTCAAGCACCTTCGTCCACGAGTTGTACAACCAGCAACCAACCCTGCGCGGAGCGAGGTGTGACACAAAACGCACTCGGGGCGCTGACAGGGGTACGGGCTTGTCGCACGAGTCCGTGACGGACGGCGACCGGGGCCTCTCCTGTGGGGGGTGGCGGCCTCGGTCGTCTTCCCCTTCCCGGTCCGACCGCGCCGGTCCCCCCGGACGGCCCGCGCGCCGTCCGAACGGCTGTCCCACACTCCGTACCAGGCGTCCACGTCATCCTTTCGGCTCTCTTCCGGGTGATTTCCCCGTGGGAGTACGACACACCCGACCCCACGTCGCTAGCGTGGCGGTACACCCGCGCCACGCCCCGAGGAGCCCCCCGCTGTCCAGCCATCTTCCGGCACAGGTCCGCGGAAGCTCCGACCCCGTACACGGCTCCGGGCTGACGCGGTTCAACGCCCTCTCCCCCGAGGCGGCCCACGCCGCCCTGCTGCACTGCTGCGGAAGCCGCCGCTGGGCCCACCGGCTGACCGTGCACCGCCCGTACCCCGACGCCGGCGTCCTGCTCGCCGCGGCCGACGAGGCCTCGTACGACCTCTCCCAGGCGGACCTGACGGAGGCGCTGGCGGGCGAGAGCTCGGCGGAACTGGAGCACGGCGCCTCGTACGCCGCACTGCTGGCCCTCGACGCGGCCCACGCCGAGTACGAACGCAAGTTCGGCCACGCCTTCGTGATCTGCCTGGACGGGCACCCGCCGGCGGAGCAGTCCGACCAGCTGCTGGCGGCGATCCGGCGGCGGATGGGGCACGAGGTGGACGAGGAGCGCTCGATCTCCGCGGACGAGCTGCGCCGGGTCGCGCAGGGCCGCCTCCTGGACCTGACACGCTGGCTGACGTCGGCCGATGGGCTGACTGCGGAGGAATTCGGGCTATTTGCCCCTGTGGGATAGTCCGTCCGTGCCTGTTTGATCACACCGATGACCCCCGCGCAAGGGAACCGACAAAGCGTCGCTACGATGTCCGGGGCCGGAGGACCGTACCCGGCCGGGCCCGACCGACAAAGAAGCCGGCTGGCCCCCGCCCCGCTTCCGGAGGGTTTTCCGTGCCGGCTGGAACGTTGTACCGCGGCCGGGAAGGAATGTGGTCCTGGGTGGCTCATCGAGTCACCGGCGTCCTCATTTTCTTCTTCCTGTTCGTACACGTCCTCGACACCGCACTCGTCCGCGTCTCCCCCGAGGCGTACGACGACGTGGTGGCTACCTACAAGACTCCGATCGTCGCGCTGCTGGAGTACGGCCTCGTCGCCGCAATCCTGTTCCACGCGCTCAACGGTCTCCGCGTCATCGCCGTGGACTTCTGGTCCAAGGGCCCGCGCTACCAGAAGCAGATGCTCTGGACCGTCGTGGGCATCTGGATCGTGCTGATGGTCGGGGCTCTCTACCCCGTACTCGGCCACGCCTACCTTGAACTGTTCGGGAAGTGACACGCATGTCTTCTGACACTTCTTCGCCCAAGGTCATCGGCGACGTCGAGGGCGTGTCCCTCTACGACGTCGACAACCCGGCCCCGTACATCGAGGCCCCGCGCAAGCGGACCGGCAAGACCCCGCGCTCGACCCGCGGCAACTTCGAGATGGCTGCATGGCTCTTCATGCGCCTCTCGGGCATCGTCCTGGTCGTGCTCGTGATCGGCCACCTCCTGATCCAGCTGGTGCTGGACGGCGGCGTCTCCAAGATCGGCTTCGCCTTCGTGGCCGGCCGCTGGGCGTCTCCGTTCTGGCAGGTCTGGGACCTGCTGATGCTGTGGCTGGCCATGCTGCACGGCTCGAACGGTCTGCGTACGGTCATCAACGACTACGCGGAGCGCGCCAACACGCGGCTGTGGCTGAAGGGCCTGCTCTACACCGCCACGGTGTTCACCATCCTTCTGGGCACGCTGGTGATCTTCACCTTCGACCCGAACATCCGCTAGGCAACGGGGCTGAGGCGTAACCAATGAAGATCCACAAGTACGACACCGTCATCGTCGGCGCGGGCGGCGCGGGCATGCGCGCCGCCATCGAGTCGACGAAGCGCAGCCGCACCGCCGTGCTGACGAAGCTCTACCCCACCCGCTCCCACACGGGCGCGGCGCAGGGCGGCATGGCCGCCGCGCTGGCCAACGTGGAAGAGGACAACTGGGAGTGGCACACCTTCGACACGGTCAAGGGCGGTGACTACCTGGTCGACCAGGACGCCGCCGAGATCCTGGCGAAGGAGGCCATCGACGCCGTCCTCGACCTGGAGAAGATGGGCCTGCCGTTCAACCGCACGCCGGACGGCACCATCGACCAGCGCCGCTTCGGCGGCCACTCGCGCAACCACGGCGAGGCGCCGGTCCGCCGGTCCTGCTACGCCGCGGACCGCACGGGCCACATGATCCTCCAGACGCTCTACCAGAACTGCGTCAAGGAGGGCGTGGAGTTCTTCAACGAGTTCTACGTCCTGGACCAGCTCCTGGTCGAGGAGGACGGCGTCACGAAGTCGGCCGGCGTGGTCGCGTACGAGCTCGCCACCGGCGAGATCCACGTGTTCCAGGCGAAGTCCGTCATCTACGCCTCCGGCGGCACCGGCAAGTTCTTCAAGGTGACCTCCAACGCGCACACCCTCACCGGCGACGGCCAGGCGGCCTGCTACCGGCGCGGCCTGCCGCTGGAGGACATGGAGTTCTTCCAGTTCCACCCGACGGGCATCTGGCGCATGGGCATCCTGCTGACGGAGGGTGCCCGCGGAGAGGGCGGCATCCTCCGCAACAAGGACGGCGAGCGCTTCATGGAGAAGTACGCGCCGGTCATGAAGGACCTCGCGTCCCGTGACGTCGTCTCGCGCTCCATCTACACCGAGATCCGCGAGGGCCGCGGCTGCGGTCCCGCCGGGGACCACGTGTACCTGGACCTGACGCACCTGCCGCCGGAGCAGCTCGACGCCAAGCTGCCGGACATCACCGAGTTCGCCCGTACGTACCTCGGCATCGAGCCGTACACGGACCCGATCCCGATCCAGCCCACCGCGCACTACGCCATGGGCGGCATCCCGACCAACGTCGAGGGTGAGGTCCTGCGCGACAACACCACCGTCGTCCCGGGCCTGTACGCGGCCGGCGAGGTCGCCTGCGTCTCCGTGCACGGCGCGAACCGCCTGGGCACCAACTCGCTGCTGGACATCAACGTCTTCGGCAAGCGCTCGGGCATCGCCGCGGCGGCGTACGCCCACGCGCACGACTTCGTCGAGCTGCCGGAGAACCCGGCGCAGCAGGTCGTCGACCTCGTCGAGCACCTGCGCAACTCCACGGGCCACGAGCGGGTCGCCGACCTGCGTCTGGAGCTCCAGGAGACGATGGACGCGTGCGTGATGGTGTTCCGTACGGAGCAGACCATCAAGACCGCGGTCGACAAGATCGCGGAGCTGCGCGAGCGCTACCGCAACGTGTCCGTCCAGGACAAGGGCAAGCGCTTCAACACGGACCTGCTGGAGGCCATCGAGCTGGGCAACCTGCTCGACCTGGCCGAGGTCATGGCCGTGTCCGCGCTGGCGCGCAAGGAGTCCCGCGGCGGTCACTACCGCGAGGACTACCCGAACCGCGACGACGTCAACTTCATGCGCCACACCATGGCGTACCGCGAGGTGGACGCCGACGGCAAGGACTCCGTCCGGCTGGACTACAAGCCCGTCGTCGTCACCCGCTACCAGCCGATGGAGCGTAAGTACTGATGGCCACCCCGACCCTGTCCAAGACGGACCAGATGGAGGCCGCGGCAGCCGCCTCGCCCTTCATCACGGTCACCTTCCGGATCCGCCGCTTCAACCCGGAGATCTCGGAAGAGTCGACCTGGCAGGACTTCCAGGTCGAGATCGACCCGAAGGAGCGCGTGCTCGACGGTCTCCACAAGATCAAGTGGGAACTCGACGGCACGCTGACCTTCCGCCGCTCGTGCGCGCACGGCATCTGCGGCTCCGACGCGATGCGGATCAACGGCAAGAACAGGCTCGCCTGCAAGACGCTGATCAAGGACATCAACCCGGAGAAGCCCATCACCGTCGAGGCCATCAAGGGCCTCACGGTGATGAAGGACCTCATCGTCGACATGGAGCCGTTCTTCCAGGCCTACCGCGACGTGATGCCCTTCCTCGTCACCAAGGGGAACGAGCCGACGCGCGAGCGCCTGCAGTCCGCCGAGGACCGCGAGCGCTTCGACGACACCACCAAGTGCATCCTGTGCGCCGCGTGCACGTCCTCGTGCCCGGTGTTCTGGAACGACGGCCAGTACTTCGGCCCGGCGGCGATCGTCAACGCGCACCGCTTCATCTTCGACTCGCGCGACGAGGCCGGCGAGCAGCGGCTGGAGATCCTGAACGACAAGGACGGCGTGTGGCGTTGCCGCACGACCTTCAACTGCACCGACGCGTGCCCCCGCGGCATCGAGGTCACGAAGGCGATCCAGGAAGTCAAGCGCGCCCTGATCACGCGCCGCTTCTGATCCGCGCTCCGCAGCAGTAGCCGTACCGGGCCCCGTGCCCCGGACCACCGTCCGGGGCACGGGGCTTCGGCGTGCGGGCCTTCGGCATGCGGGAACGGTCCGTTCTGAGCACGCGGGGTACGGGGGCGGGCCTGCCTGTGGAAGGATCGGCCGTATGAGCGAGCAGCAGCCGAACCCCTACGCGAGCGACCCGAGTCAGGGCGGCCAGAGCGGCCAGTCCGGCCAGGGCGACTACAGATGGGGTCCGGGCGAGGCCAGTTACGGCTACCCGCAGCCCTACCCGGCAGCCTCCGCCTACCAGCCGACCATCGGCGGCGCGGGCTTCCCCGTACCGGCGTACGGCCCGGGCACGGGCGGCGGCGGGGGCGCGATGCTGTCCCTCGGCGACATCAGCGTCGTGGGCGACCAGATCATCACCCCGTCGGGATCGATGCCGCTGCAGGGCTCGATGTGGAACGCGACGGACTTCTCGCGCACCGAGGAGAAGATCCCGACCCACGCCATCGTGCTGGCGGTCGTCTTCGCGGTCTTCTGCCTGCTGGGCCTGCTCTTCCTCCTGATGAAGGAGAAGGTCACGACGGGCTACATCCAGGTCACGGTCACCAGCGGCGGCCGCCACCACTCCACGATGATCCCGGCGGCGGACGCGCACGCGTACGCCTGGGTCATGAACCAGGTCAACTACGCCCGCTCGCTGAGCTTCTGAGGAACGGTCCGGGCCGGCTGCCGCCCCCCGGACCCCCATCCCGCCGCACGGGCCACCCGCACCTGCGGGGGCCGGGCGGCCATCGCCGCTTCCGCCAGTGCGGCCAGCGCGTGCGCCGTCGACGGGTCCGGCGGGAGCAGCGCCAGCGTCCAGGCCAGGCCGCGCAGGGCGTCGGTGTTGTAGGGGTCCCAGGGGTGGTCCCGCACCCCGCTGGCTCCGTCCACGGGCAGCGTGCGCGGGCTCCCGGCCAGACACAGCCAGCTCAGCACCGCCACCCGCGTCTCCTCGGCGCCCCGGGCCGCGATCAGCGCCCGCGCCGCCCTGTTCCACCCGCCCGTGGGCCGCGTGGCCTTCGCCGACCGGGCGTGCGCGAGCAGTGCGTTCCAGCGCGGATCGGCCATGGCCAGGTCCGCCCATGCCTCGCCCACGTTGAGCACCGGCTCCGTGAGCAGCCCCAGGACCCGCTCGACCCCCTCGGTCCGCACGGCCGCGAGGGCCGTACGCCGGACCCGTACGCCCCCTTCTCCCCGGGGCCGGCCATGCAGAACGCCGGCACGGACGCCCCGCCCGGGGTTGGGCGGGCTTTCGCTTGAACTTGTTCAAAAAACGCCCTAGAGTCAGTCCTGCCAAGCATTTGAACACGTTCAAGGGGGCTGAGGGCTATGGACCTCACCGTGGTCGCGTACGTCATCTACCTGCTCATCAGCATCGGCCTCACCGTCTGGGTGGCCCGCACGCTCAGCCGCAACGGCCGCGTCTTCATCGGCGACGTCCTCCAGGGGAACGAGAAGCTCGCCGACGCCGTGAACCACCTCCTGGTGGTCGGCTTCTACCTCGTGAACATCGGCTTCGTGACCCTCTACCTGCGCTCGGGCGAGACCATCCTCGACGCCCGCGGCCTCTTCGAGGCCCTGTCGCTCAAGCTCGGCGTCGTCCTGCTCGTCCTCGGGGTCATGCACCTCGGGAACGTCTGGGTGCTGAACAAGATGCGCCGCCGGGGCATCATGGAGCGCCAGCACACCCCGCCGGTCGCCCCCCAGGGGTGGACCGCGCCGGCCGGGGCCTGAGCCGGTGACGGCCGGGGCAGCGGTGCGCAGACTGACCGTCCTGTACGACGCGGGCTGCCCGGTCTGCGTCCACATCAGGCACTGGCTGATCGGGCAGCGCCACCTGGTCCCCATGGACCTGGTGCCCGCGGCTTCCTACGAGGCGCAGCGGCGCTTCCCGCGCCTCGACCACGCCTCGACGCTGAAGGAGATCACCGTCGTCGGGGACTCGGGTCAGGTGTGGACGGGCACCGACGCCTTCATCGTGTGCCTGTGGGCGCTGGCCGAGCACCGGCCGAAGGCCAACTGGCTCGCCACCCCGGCGGGCCGCCCCTTCGCCCGGGCCGCCCTGTACACCGCCTCCGCGTGGCGGCAGGCCGTACGGACGGAAGGCGGCCCGCCGGTGGCGGGGAACGACCCCGCCCGGACGGAGCCGCCGGTCTGTGACGACCGGTGCTCCGTCCCCGGATAGGCTCGTGCACCGTGACTGATCAGAAGGCTCCCAAGAGCGAGCAGACCCGCACGCTCATCCTCGAAACCGCGCTCCGGCTCTTCCAGGAGCGCGGCTTCGACAAGACGACCATGCGGGGCATCGCCAAGGAGGCCGGTGTCTCGGTCGGCAACGCCTACTACTACTTCGAGTCCAAGGAACACCTGGTCCAGGGCTTCTACGACCGGATCGGCGCCGCCCACCAGGCGGCGGTCCGGCCCATCCTGGACAACGAGACCGATCTGCAGAAGCGGCTCGCGGGCGTGCTGACCAGCTGGATGGACATCGCGGCCCCGTACCACGAGTTCGCTTCCCAGTTCTTCAAGAACGCGGCGGACCCCGAGAGTCCGCTCAGCCCCTTCTCCCCGGAGTCGGAGCCCGCCCGCAAGGCGGCGATCGACATCCACCGCGAGGTGCTGGCGGGTGCGAAGACGAAGGTTCCGGCCGAACTGGCGGACGTCCTGCCCGAGTTGATGTGGCTCTCGCAGATGGGCCTGGTCCTGTACTGGGTCTTCGACCGCTCGCCGGACAGTCAGAAGACCCGCGGTCTCGCCGAGCGCGGCGCGCAGCTGACGACGCGGGGCATCGTCCTGGCCCGGTTCCGGGTGCTGCGGCCGCTGGTGCGGGAGGTCCACGAACTGTTCGCGGACTTCCTGCCGGGCATGGCGCAGACGGTCGCGTCGAAGAAGCGGGCCTCGGACCCCGACCCGGACCGGGACGGCTCCTAGCCTGGCGGCGCCGGAGCCGCCAGGCGGCTCTCGCGCCGGCCCCGGGGCACGCCGCGCTGCCCGGCTCTAGAGCCAGTCGAGTTCCCACAGGCGCCACACGCCCGTTCCGTCGGACAGGTACTGGGCGCCGGTGACGGCCTCGCGGGACATCACGTAGTCCTTCTTCTGCCAGATCGGCAGCATCGGGACCTGCCGGGCGACCGTCTTCTGGAGCTCGCGGAAGTCGGCGTCCGCCCCGGCGCGTTCCGAGTGGGACTGGGTACGGGCGATCAGCGCGTCCACGGCCTTGTCGGAGAAGCCGTTGTTCATGGACGAGTCGGTGCCGACGAGCGGGGCAAGGAAGTTGTCGGCGTCCGGGAAGTCGGCGATCCAGCCGATCGTGTAGGCGTCGAACTCGCCCGCCGCGTAGCCCTTCTGGAAGTCCGCCCACTCCTCGACGGGCTTGATCTCCAGCCGGAAGAGGCCCGTGGACTCCAGCTGCCGCTTGAGCTCATCGGCTTCGGGGAGGTTCGCCCCGCGCGCGTTGACGCCGACGGTGAGGGTGACCGGGACGGCGGTCCCGGCGTCCTTGAGCAGCTTCCTGGCGGCGGCCCCGTCGGGCGTCGGGTAGGCGTCGAAGAAGGGGGTGCCGTGGGCGGCGATGCCCGCCGGGACCAGCGAGTAGAGCGGGGTGACCGTGCCCGAGTGGACCTCGCGCGCCATCTTCGAGCGGTCCAGGACGGTGGCGACGGCCTGGCGGACGGCGAGCGGGGCGGCCGGGGATCCGGGGCGGACGTTGAAGACCAGGGAGCGGATCTCGGTGCCGCCGGAGGCCTGGTAGCGGGTGTCCTTCAGGCCCGGGTTGAGGCCCGCGAGGACGGCGGGCGGCATCTCCCGGTGGGCGACCTCGATCTGGCGGTCCTTCCAGGCCCGGTCGAGTTCGGCGGAGTCCTTGAAGTACCTGACGGTGACGGGTGCCCGCGCGGGCTTGGCCTGGCCCTTGTAGGCGGGGTTGGGCTTCAGCTCCGCGCTCGCGCCCGCCGTGTACGCGCCGAGCGTGTACGGGCCCGAGCCGTCGGCCTTGCCGTCCGTGCGCAGGGCCTTCGCCGGGTACTTCTCCCTGTCGACGATCGAGGCGGCGCCCGTCGCGATCTTGAACGGGAAGGTGGCGTCCCCCGCGGAGAGGTTGAAGGTGATCGTGCGCCCCTCCGCCTTCACCGACCGCAGGGTGTTGAACAGGGGGGCCGGGCCCTGGTCGGAGTTGATGGCCCTGACCCGGTCGAAGGAGTGCTTCACGTCCTCGGCGGTGATCGCCCGGCCGCCCGGGAACTTCAGGTCGGGGCGCAGCTCGCACTGGTAGGTCGTGAGCTTCTGGCCGACGAACGCGCAGGAGGACGCGGCGTCCGGGACGGGCTCCGCGGAACCGGGCTTGATCGTCAGCAGCGACTGGTAGACGTTGCTGAACAGGGCCCAGGAGCCCGCGTCGTACGCGCCCGCCGGGTCCAGGGAGGAGACGACGTCGCTCGTCCCGACCCGGACGGCGCCGCGGCCGTTGCCGTCCTCGGGCAGCAGCTGCCAGGCGCCGGCGCCGGCCACGCCGAGGACCAGCCCGGCCGCGATCATCTTCGAGCGGACAGACCGCATCCCGTGAACCCCACCCCTGTACCGGTGACAGCAACACACTGTCCGATTACCGGTCATCCCATCACGGAAATTCGGCCCCGGGAAGGCCGAAATCCAATGGGTCACGGGCGGTTGGAGGGGATCAGGCCTGGTATGAGGCGAGTTCCACGACGGTGATGTCGGACGGTGCGCCCACCCGGACCGGGGGCCCCCAGGCGCCGGCTCCGCGGGAGACGTAGAGCTGGGTGTCCCCGTAGCGCTCCAGTCCGGCGACGGTGGGGTTGGCGAGCTCGGCGAGGTAGTTGCCCGGCCAGAGCTGGCCGCCGTGGGTGTGCCCGGACAGCTGGAGGTCCACGCCGTGCCGGACCGCGTCGTGGATGACGACGGGCTGATGGGCGAGGAGCACCGCGGCGCGGGCCCGGTCGCGGTCGCCGAGGGCGGCCCGGAAGTCGGGGCCCTGGCCCTCGCTCTCGCCCGCGATGTCGTTCACCCCGGCGAGGTCGAAGTACGGCAGCGCGCGGCGGGCGTTCTCCAGCGGGGTCAGTCCGAGCTCCCGGACGTGGTCGACCCACTGCGCGGCGCCGGAGAAGTACTCGTGGTTGCCGGTGACGAAGTACGAGCCGTGGCGCGCCCGCAGCTCGCGCAGCGGCTCGGCGGCATGCCCGAGGTCGTCGACGTTCCCGTCGACGAGGTCGCCGACGATGGCGATGACGTCGGGCTGCGTGCGGTTGACGGCGTCCACGATGCGCAGGGTGTGGGCGCGGCCGAGGACCGGGCCGAGGTGGACGTCGCTGACGACGGCGATCCGGAACCCGTGCGCCCCGCGCGGCAGCTTGGCCAGCGGCACCTTGACCCGCTTGACCGTCGGACCCCGCAGGACCCCGTGGGCGCCGTTCGCGACGGTCCCCAGGGCCACGGCGGCGGCGGCGCCGCCGACGGCGCGCGCGAGCGTACGGCGGCTCGGCCCGCTGACGGCGGGCCCGGCCGGCGCCTCGCCCGGCGCCCCGGACCGCGCCTCGGCGGGGGCGGGTGCCGGGGCGTCGGCGGAGGCCTTGCCGGCGGCGGCCGCCGGGGTGCTCGCGGGGGTGGCCGCCGGAGCGTGCGCGGGGGCGCCGGAAGCGGCGGGTACCGCCTCGGAGGGCGCCCGGTGGGCCAGACGGCGGAGCAACAGCGCGCGGATCGGCTCCGCGACCAGCATCGTCAGGGTCAGGTACAGGAGCACCGCGAGCCAGAGGAACCCGGGCCAGGCGACCGCCTGCTGGAGCCAGAACGGGGCCCCGGCGCGGCCGGTGGTCAGGGCGGCCACGGAGAGGAGGGGCAGGGCGATGGCCAAGGACGTGCCGATGCGGCGGGGCAGGCCGCCGGGGACCGTGGTGTCCCGGACCAGACGGATCCACAGCCAGCGGTGCACCAGGACCAGCAGGGCGAGGACCGCCAGCGCGACGAGGGCGAAGACCACGATCATCATGCGGCCGGCCCCGATCCGGTGTTCGCGTCCGTCTCCGGACGTGATCCGCGCCGCAGCGCCCGGACCCCGCGCAACCCGATCACTCCGACGGCCGTCCCCAGGAGAAAGGACGAGACCGCGAGGGTCAGGTGGACCCAGAAGTAGGAAGTGGGATCGCCCGCCGCGTCAAACGCCAGGCCACTGCCGTTCTTCCACAGGTTCCGGACGAAAGACACCCAGATGAACCAGCTCCACACTCCGAAGGCGAGTAGGAACCAGGAGGAGGAACGGCTGAGTTTCATGTCCTCAGTATCGGATTCGTCCCCAGGACGGACGCGCCGGGGTGGGCTGTCCCGGCGGTGGTTTCTTCGAAATGGCCGGTCAGGAGGGGCATGCAGCACATCGGGATGTACTTTCACCTGCGTGTCTGCAAAGAAGACCGCGCTGACGGTCCTTTCCGCCGCGCTGCTGATCCCCTCGGCCCTCGGGGTCCCCGTGCACGCGGCGCCCTCCCCGCCGGCCGACGGGAAGGGCGGGCCCGCCAAGGCCCCGTCCGCGGCCGCGCCGCCCGCCTCCATGTCCACGGTCGGCGGAGCGCTGCTGGGCCAGCCGGGGACCCAGGTGAACCTGCTGCCCGGCGCCCCCGCCCTTCCCGCGAACCTGTCGGGGCGGTCCTGGGTCGTGGCCGACGCCGAGTCGGGTGAGATCCTCGCCGCGAACAACGCGCACTGGCGCCTCCCCCCGGCCTCCACCATGAAGATGCTCTTCGCGGACACCGTGCTGCCGAGCCTGCCCAAGGACCGGGTCCACAAGGTCACCGAGGACGAGCTCTCCGGCGTCGGTTCGGGCAGCAGCCTGGTGGGCGTCAAGGAGGACCACGAGTACTCGGTCCACGACCTGTGGCTGGGCGTGTTCCTGATGTCCGGCAACGACGCCGTCCACGTGCTGTCGGCCATGAACGGCGGCGTCGAGAAGACCGTCCGGGACATGCAGGCGCACGCCGAGGAGCTCCAGGCCCTGGACACCCACGTGGTGTCCCCCGACGGCTACGACTCCCCGGAGCAGGTGTCGAGCGCGTACGACCTCACGCTCATCGCCCGCTCCGGACTGCAGAAGCAGGACTTCCGGGAGTACTGCGGCACGGCGAACGCCCAGTTCCCCGGCAAGCAGGACGCCGGGCGGGCCCGCGAGTCCTTCGGCATCCAGAACACCAACCGGCTGATGACGGGCGCACACGGCATGGCCCCGTACAAGGGCATCGCGGGCGTCAAGAACGGCACCACCACGATGGCCGGGTCCACGTTCACCGGCGTGGCGCAGCAGGGGTCCAGGAAGCTGCTGGTCACGGTGATGAACCCGAGCGCGGGCGGCGGCAACGCCGTCTACGAGGAGACCTCCGCGCTCTTCGACTGGGGTTTCGCGGCGGCCGGGAAGGTCAAGCCGGTGGGTGAGCTGGTGCCGCCGAAGAGCGAGGACACCACCCCGTACGGATCCCCCGCCCAGTCCCACGAGGGCGGTCCGGCGGCGGCCGGTACCGCCGGGGCCGGCGGCGGCGTGGGCACCGCGCTCGGTGTCGCGGGCGGCGCGCTGGCCGCGCTCGCGGGCGGCGCCTTCGTGGTGAACCGGCGCTGGCCGCGCGGCCGCCGCGGCACGGGCCGCGGCTGACCCGCAGCGGCCGCCCCGGGCCGCCGGTACGGAGCCCCGGCCTAGGAACGCGCGGGCTCCGGGCCGGCGGCCGGGCCGGAGTCCGGCGTGCGGTCCGGAGCCGGGTCCTCGGCGCCGTCGCCGTCCGCGTCGTCGCGCGTGGCGGTCCAGGACGACACGTAGAGCAGCAGCTTCGCCGTGAAGTTGATCCACAGCAGCAGCGCGATCGGCACGCCGAACGCCCCGTACATGCTTTTGGCCGCCACCTCCCGCATGTAGCCGCTGAGCAGCAGCTTCAGCAGTTCGAAGCCCACCGCGCCGATGAGCGCCGCCTGGATCAGGCGCCCGCGCGGCGGTTCGACCCCGGGCAGCAGGGTCAGGACGTAGAGCAGCAGGAGGAACGCCGCCAGGACGCCGACGAGGAACGCGCCGGACCGCAGGAGCGCGCCGCCCGCGCCGTCGCGCGGGATGCCCAGCCACTCGGCGGACTTCCCGACCGCGCTGGACCCCAGGGTCGAGGCCGCGGCCGAGGCCAGCCCCGCCCCGCCGAGGCCGAGGAGCACCAGGGCGTCCTTGCCCTTGCGGGCGAAGGGGTTCCCCTCGTCCTCGTCGTCCCGGTCCCACACCGCGCGCAGGCAGTCCCGCATGGCGCCGACCCACCCGATGCCGGTGAACAGCAGGATCGCGCCGGCGACGAGGCCGATCGTGCCCGCGTTGGCGACGAGCGCGTCGAGGTCGAGCTGGTCGGAGATGCCCGGGACCTGTTCGGCGAGGTTCTTCTGGAGCGTGGCCAGCTGCTCCTTGCTGAGCAGCGCCGCGCCCACGGCGGCGGCCACGGTGATCAGCGGGAAGAGCGCGAGGAAGCTGATGAAGGTGATCGCGGCGGCGAGCCTGGTCCAGTGCACGCGGTCGAGGCGTTCGTACGAACGCCACGCGTGGGTGCGCATGAGACGGGCCACCAGCGGCCCGATCACCGGGAGTTTCGTCAGCCAGTCCATGGAGTCACCGTAATTGAGCCGCAGGAAATAGCCGGGATTGTCGCTTTCGGGGACTACGGTCGTCGATTGTGACTTTTCGCCCTAAGGCCCGCCCGTTCCACTCCCTCGTCCTGCGCGGGCTCAGGTTCCGCACGCACCGGGCCCTGCGGCCGCTCCGTCAGGAGGGCCGTACGGTCGGCCCGGCGGCCGCGTCGGTCGGCGAGCCGCACTGCGCCGGGACGCCGGTCGGACCCGTCCCGAAGGGGTACTCGCGCAGCTTGCGCCAGACCCCGTCCGAGCCCTGCTCGTAGAGGGCGAAGCCTTCGCAGAGCCACTCGGCCGCGTAGTCGGCGAGCGCCTCGAACGCCACGTCCATCGCCTCTTCGGAGATCCCGTGGGCGACCGTCACGTGCGGGTGGTAAGGGAACGCCAGCTCGCGGCTGAGCGGCCCCGACGGGTCGCGCACCTCGCCCTGGAGGCGGGTGCACCCCGGGGCGCCCTCGGCGATCCGGACGAAGACCACCGGCGAGAGGGGGCGGAAGGTGCCCGTCCCCGACAGCCGCATCGCGAAGGCGCGGAACGCGGCCGCGACCTCGGCCAGGTGGGCCCGGATCTGCGGCAGCCGGTCCGCGTCGACCTCGGTCGGCGGGACGAGGGTGACGTGCGTGGGGATGCCGTGCGCGGCAGCGTCCCCGAAGCCGGCGCGCAGCTGCTGGAGCTGGCTGCCGTACGGCTCCGGGACCGCGATCGAAACGCCGAGCGTTACGGTCCCCACGTGTCTCTCCTCCGTGTGTCTGGTCGGACTGCTGCCGCCCAGTGTGGCGGCAGCACCCCCGATATCGCCAGGGCCCTCGGTCCGGTCAGTGCTTGGCGGGCAGGAAACCGAGGCGGTCGTACGTCTGGGCGAGGGTCTCGGCGGCGACCGCGCGGGCCTTCTCCGCACCCTTGGCCAGCAGGGAGTCCAGGGTTTCCGGGTCGTCCAGGTACTCCTGGGTGCGCTGCTTGAACGGTGTGACGAAATCGACCATGACGTCGGCCAGGTCGGTCTTCAGCGCGCCGTAGCCCTTGCCCTCGTACTTCTCTTCGAGGGACGGGATCGTCTCGCCGGTGAGGGTGGAGTAGATCGTGAGCAGGTTGCTGACGCCGGGCTTCTCCTGGGCGTCGAAGCGGACCTCGGCCTCGGTGTCCGTCACCGCGCTCTTGATCTTCTTCGCGGTGGCCTTGGGCTCGTCGAGGAGGTTGATGAGGCCCTTGGGCGAGGAGGCCGACTTGGACATCTTGATCGACGGGTCCTGGAGGTCGTAGATCTTCGCGACCTCCTTGACGATGTGCGCGGCGGGCAGGGTGAAGGTCTGGCCGAAGCGCTGGTTGAAGCGCTCGGCCAGGTCGCGGGTCAGCTCGATGTGCTGGCGCTGGTCCTCGCCGACCGGGACGGCGTTCGCCTGGTACAGCAGGATGTCGGCGACCTGGAGGATCGGGTACGTGAACAGGCCGACGGTGGCGTTGTTCGTGCCCTGCTTCGCGGACTTGTCCTTGAACTGGGTCATCCGGCTCGCCTCGCCGAAGCCGGTGATGCAGTTCATGACCCAGCCCAGCTGCGCGTGCTCCGGCACGTGGCTCTGGACGAAGAGCGTGCAGCGCTCGGGGTCCAGGCCGGCGGCGAGCAGCTGCGCGGCGGAGAGCCGGGTGTTCGCGCGGAGTTCCTTCGGGTCCTGCGGCATGGTGATCGCGTGCAGGTCGACGACCATGTAGAAGGCGTCGTGCGTCTCCTGCAGGGCGACGTACTGGCGGATGGCTCCGAGATAGTTCCCGAGGTGGAACGAACCGGAGGTGGGCTGGATGCCGGAGAGCGCGCGAGGACGATCAGAAGCCATGGCCCCATTCTCTCAGGTGCGGGGGCGGGCTCCGGCCCTCCGCTGGCCGGAACCTCCCGGGTCGCGCCGCTCCCCCGCCCGGCCCCGCACGGGTACCGGGCGGTAGTGCGGCGGCCGGATCCCGCCCCGGCCGAGCGACCGCTTTGCGCCGGTCCGGCCGCGCGGGGGCCGGACCGGCGGCGGGCCGTTACTGCGGCAGGCCGGGGGCCGGGAAGGCGGCCATGAGGTCGGCGACCTCCGCGCGGACGGCGCCGAGCGCCGGCTCGTCGCCCTTGGCGGCGGCGTCCACGGCGCGGGAGATCCAGTCCGCCACCGCCGGCATGTGCGCGGCGGTCAGGCCGCGGGAGGTCAGCGACGGCGTGCCGATCCGCACGCCGGAGGGGTCGAACGGCTTGCGCGGGTCGAAGGGGACGGTGTTGTGGTTGACGACGATGCCCGCCCGGTCCAGCGCCTTGGCGGCGACCTTGCCGGGAACGCCCCGCGAGGTGAGGTCCATCAGGATCAGGTGGTTGTCGGTGCCGCCCGAGACCAGGTCGAAGCCGCGCTCCAGCAGGGCCGCGGCCAGTGCCTTCGCGTTGGCGACGACCGCGTGCGCGTACGCCGTGAAGGAGGGCTGCGCGGCCTCGTGGAGGGCGACGGCGATGCCGGCCGTCGTCTGGTTGTGCGGGCCGCCCTGGAGGCCCGGGAAGACGGCCTTGTCGATGGCCTTGGCGTGCTCCTCGCGGCACATCAGCATCGCGCCGCGCGGGCCCCGCAGGGTCTTGTGCGTGGTCGTGGAGATCACGTCGACGTGGTCCGCCGGCGACGGGTGCGCGCCGCCCGCGATCAGGCCGGCGATGTGGGCGACGTCCGCGACCAGGACCGAGCCGGCCTCCTCGGCGATCGAGGCGAAGGCGGCGAAGTCGATCGTGCGGGGCAGCGCGGTGCCGCCGCAGAAGATCAGCTTCGGCCGCTCGGCGAGCGCCAGCTCCCGTACGGCGTCGTAGTCGATCAGCCCGGTGTCGGGGCGCACCCCGTACTGGACGCCGCGGAACCACGAGCCGGTCGCCGAGACGCCCCAGCCGTGGGTGAGGTGCCCGCCCATCGGCAGGGCCATGCCCATGACGGTGTCGCCGGGCTTCGCGAAGGCGAGGTAGACGGCCAGGTTGGCCGGGGAGCCGGAGTACGGCTGGACGTTGGCGTGGTCCACCCCGAACAGGCCCTTGGCCCGCTCGACGGCGAGGGCCTCGACGCGGTCGATGTTCTGCTGGCCCTCGTAGTAGCGGCGGCCCGGGTAGCCCTCGCTGTACTTGTTCTGCAGCACCGTCCCGGAGGCTTCGAGGACGGCCGCGGACACGTAGTTCTCGCTGGGGATCAGGCGCAGGGTCTGCGCCTGGAGGACTTCCTCCGCGGCGACGAAGGACGCCAGTTCGGGGTCGGTCGCGGACAGGGCGGGATGGCGGCTCGCGGTCATGCGGGCTCCTCCGGGGTCGATGGGAATCGGTACCCCGCGAGGCCCAGGCGAGCGGCCCTGTGTGCGGATCTGCCCGCACGACTCCCCCGGAGTCGCTTCTCCGTGCGCCAGTCGCCGTGCGTACCGCACACCTTAGCGGGCGCGCCGCACGGGAGGTTTCCGCGTCCGGAATACGAGCGACGATAAGACTGTGGCGCCACCCTCGTCACATGCTCACCCGGCAAGACGGACGATCGGAGACCCCGTGTCGACAACTGCTGATGCCATCCGCTCCGCCGAGGCGCACAGCGCGCACAACTACCACCCGCTGCCGCTCGTCGTCGCCTCCGCGGAAGGCGCGTGGATGACCGACGTGGAGGGGCGCCGCTACCTCGACATGCTCGCGGGCTATTCGGCGCTCAACTTCGGCCACGGCAACGGCCGTCTGCTCGACGCGGCCCGCGCGCAGCTGGAGCGGGTCACGCTGACCTCCCGAGCCTTCCACCACGACCGCTTCGCCGACTTCTGTACCGAACTGGCCGCGCTGTGCGGCAAGGACATGGTGCTGCCCATGAACACGGGCGCCGAGGCGGTCGAGACAGCGGTGAAGACCGCCCGCAAGTGGGGCTACGAGGTCAAGGGCGTGCCGGACGGGCACGCCAAGATCGTGGTCTGCGGCGGCAACTTCCACGGCCGGACCACGACGATCGTCTCGTTCTCCACCGACCACGACGCCCGCGACCACTTCGGTCCCTACACGCCGGGCTTCGAGATCGTCCCGTACGGGGACCTCACCGCGCTCGCCGCGGCCGTCACGGAGAACACCGTCGCCGTGCTGCTGGAGCCGATCCAGGGCGAGGCGGGGGTGCTGGTGCCGCCGGCCGGCTACCTGCAGGGCGTACGGGAGCTGACGCGCGAGCGGAACGTCCTGTTCATCGCGGACGAGATCCAGTCGGGCCTGGGCCGCACCGGCAGAACCTTCGCGTGCGAGCACGAGGGCGTCGTCCCGGACGTGTACCTCCTGGGCAAGGCGCTCGGCGGCGGTGTGGTGCCGGTCTCGGCCGTCGTCGCCGACCGGGACGTGCTCGGGGTGTTCCGGCCCGGGGAGCACGGCTCGACGTTCGGCGGCAACCCGCTGGCCTGCGCGGTGGCGCTGGAGGTCGTGGCGATGCTGCGCACCGGCGAGTACCAGCAGCGGGCCACCGAGCTCGGCGACCACCTGCACCGGGAGCTGAACGTGCTGGTCGGCGGCGGTGCGGTGACCGCGGTGCGGGGCCGCGGGCTGTGGGCGGGCGTGGACATCGACCCGTCGCGCGGAACCGGCCGGGAGATCTCCGAGAAGATGATGGAACGGGGGGTGCTGGTGAAGGACACCCACGGGTCGACGATCCGGATCGCCCCGCCGCTGGTGATCTCCAAGGAGGACCTGGACTGGGGGCTGGAGCAGCTCCGGTCCGTGCTGGCCCCCTAGGCGGCCGCGGTCAGAGGATCACGTGGGGCAGGAAGCGGGCGTACTCGTCCGTGACCGGCCCCGCGGATTCGCGGATGCCGAGCCCCGCCGCCTCGTCCTCGACGACCCACGCGCCGAGCACCACCCGGTTGCCGTCGAAGTCGGGCAGCGGGGCCAGGCCCTGGAAGCAGTACCGCTCGCCCTCCTCCGGCACGAAGGGCTCCCCGTCCCCGCCCGGCACGTGGAGGGTGACCCCGGCGCCCTCGCGGCCGAGCAGCGGCTTGGCGACGTACCCGCCCGAGCCGGACTCGGCCAGCTCGCGCGGGCCGTCGAGGTAGGCGGGCAGCAGGTTCGGGTGCTCCGGGAACAGCTCCCACAGGACGGCGAGCAGCGCCTTGTTGGAGAGCAGCATCTTCCACGCCGGCTCGATCCAGCAGGTGCTGCCGGTGCCGCCGCCGTGGTCGTAGGTGCCGATGACCTGCGGGCCGAACTCGTCGGCGGCCAGCCACTCCCACGGGTACAGCTTGAAGCAGCTGCGGATGAAGCGGAGCTTCTCGTCCACGAACCGGCCGGACAGGCTGTCCCAGCCGATCTGCTCGACGGACAGCGCCTGGGTGTCGATGCCGGCCTGCTCGGCGGTCTCCTGGAGGTAGGCGACCGTCATCAGGTCCTCGCCGAGCTCGTCGGTCTCGGAGTGCGCGAAGTGCAGCGGGCCGGGCGGCAGCAGCTCCGCCTGCCGGCGCCAGGCCTCGACGAGCCGCTCGTGCAGGGAGTTCCACTGGTCGGCGCCGGGGAAGCGCTCCTCCATCCAGAACCACTGCGGGCTGGCCGCCTCGACCAGGGAGGTCGGGGTGTCGGCGTTGTACTCCAGCATCTTGGCCGGGCCGCCGGCGCCGTCGTAGCGCAGGTCGAAGCGTCCGTAGAGGGACGGCTGGTCGGCGCGGCGGCGCCAGGACTCGGTGACCAGCGCGACCACCTTCGGGTCCGTGATGCCGAGGTCGGCGAAGCGGTCGTTCTCCACGATGTGCGCGGCCGCGGCCAGGCACATCGCGTGCAGCTCCTCGACGACGTTCTCCAGCGCCTCCACCTCGGGGAGCGTGAAGGAGTAGTACGCGCTCTCGTCCCAGTAGGGGCGCAGCGAGTCGTCGGGGTAGCGCGTGAGGGGGTAGATCAGACCCTGTTCCTCGACGGTCTTCTGCCAGTCGGGGCGGGGTTCGATGGTGTGCCGCTTCATCGTTCTGGGCTCCTCAGCCGCCGCTGGTGCCGGACTTGCTGCCGCCGATGCCGCCCCGCGTGACCGCCGACTTGTCGAAGCTGCCGCCGGAGACCTTGCCGGCGACGACGGTGCCGCCGTAGTAGTACGCGCCGTGGCCGCCGCTCTTGCACTCCTTGTTGTTCAGCTTCTCCAGCGTGGAGCGGGACGCGCACCGCTTGTCGGGCTCGTCGCTGCTGCCGCAGGCCACGAGCGTGGCCGCGAGGAGGCCCATGCCGCCGAGGGCGACGACGCCGGAGCGCATGCGGCGCTGGTTGGTACTGCTGCTGCTGTCCATGTCTGCTCCCCCTGGGTGGCGTGCTCCCGACAGACTAGAGCGGGCCCCCCGGGCGATGGAATCCGGCCGCCGTGAGATCTGTGACCTAGAGTCACTTCGTGCTGATTGGGATGATTTGTGCGCTCGGGGCCGCGCTGTGCTTCGGTACGGCCTCGGTCCTCCAGGCGGTAGCCGCGCGGGCGGCGGAGCCGGGGACCGGCTCCGGCGTGGACCCGGCGCTGTTCCTGCGGGCCGTCCGGCAGTGGCGCTACGTGGCCGGTCTGGGACTGGACGGAGTCGGCTTCGTGCTCCAGATCATCGCCCTGCGCCACGTCCCGATCTACGCGGTGGGAGCCGCGCTGGCCGCCAGCCTCGCCGTGACGGCCGTGGTCGCGGCGCGGCTGATGGGGGTACGGCTGTCCCGGACCGAGTGGGTCGCGGTGGGGGTGGTGTGCGCGGGGCTGCTGATGCTCGGGCTGGCCTCCGGGGAGGAGGGCTCGGGAACCGGCTCCGACGCGCTGCGGTACGGGCTGCTCGGCGTGGCGGTACTGGTGCTGCTCGTCGGCGCGGCCGCCGGGCGGCTCCCGGACGGCCCCCGCGCGCTGACCCTCGGCCTGGCGGCGGGCACGGGCTTCGGGGTGGTGGAGGTCGCCGTCCGCCTGATCGACGGCTTCTCGTGGAGCGAGCTCGCCAACCCGGCGCTGTACGCGCTGCTGCTGGGCGGCGCCGCGGGCTTCCTGCTACTCACCTCGGCCCTCCAGCGCGGCTCCGTCACGGCGGCGACGGCCGGCCTGGTGCTCGGCGAGACGATCGGTCCCGCGCTGGTGGGGGTGGTGTGGCTGGGCGACCGCACCCGCGACGGCCTGGCCTGGCTCGCCGTCCTGGGCTTCACGGTGGCGGTCACGGGCGCCCTCGCGCTCGCCCGCTTCGGCGAACCGGCCCCGGAACCGGGCGCTACCGCCCCCTGACCCCGTCCACGAACACGGCGAACGCCCCGGCCCCGACCTCCAGGACGGGCCCGCCGGGGTTCTTGGAGTCCCTGACGGGGACGACCCCGCACGAGGCGACCAGGTTGGTGGCGACCTCGACGCACGCGCCACCGTTCTCGCTGTAAGAGGACTTGAACCAGCGGGGGGATTCGGTCGTCACGGGGAACCCTTTCGAAGCTGTTCGATCATGGCCACGGATGCCGCCTGGGAGAGTGCTTCGGCCTGTAGCTGATGGTAGGCGGTCAACAGAGGCACTACGGAAGTACTGTCCCGCTCCAACTGCCCCCTCTGAGCCGACTCGGCATAGGACACCAGCGACCGGCTCTGCATGGTCAGGACGTAGAGCGGCAAACTGAGCGGACGTCGGTCGCCCATGCTGAACGGAGCCACCTGGAGCACGGTGTTCGGCAGTCCGGCGAAGTCGACCAGCCGCGCCAGCTGGGCATCCATCGTTTCCGGCCCTCCCACGGGCCGCCTGAGGCAGCTTTCGTCCAGCACGACGAACACGAGCGGCGGAGGCGTGCGCAGGATCGCTGCCTGCCGCTCCTTGGCAAGCGAGATCCGCTCCTCCGCCTGCTCGGGTGTGATCGCAGCCCGCTCGACGGCACGCAGGTTGAGTGCCGTCGCGTATTCGAGCGTCTGGAGCAATCCGGGCACGACGCCGACTTCGTAGAGCCGGATCTCTGCCGCGCGCGCCTCTTGCGCGACGTACTCCGGAAAGCCTTCCAGCAACGCCGTGTACCTGACGGCTTGGCTCTGCCGTTCCAGCCGATCACCGGTCCCGAACACCCTGTCGGCACTTGCGGCAAAGCGGCGAGTTGGAGGGCGTCGTCCGGTTTCGACAGCGGAGATGTGGGTGCCAGAGCACCCGATCCGCTCTGCAAGCTCCTCCTGCGTCCAGCCCCGCTCATCCCTCAGGGTGCGCACTCGTTGCCCGAAGGCCGCGCTCAGCGACTTCTCGGGGTCCAACTGCTTCCTGTTCACGCCACATCACCTAACTCCCCAATCAACCAACGCAAGTTGAAGACATCCCAACCCTAGGTCACGCTGAATCCACCCGGTAGCGAAACGACTACACAGAGGAGCGGCGCCATGCCCAACGCAGGCAACGAATGGCGGCAGCGGTTCAGCAGTACCCGGCGGGGCGCACGGCTGGCGCGGGAGCTGGCGCTGCTGGAACTGGCCCGGTGGGGCTACCCGATGGCCGGGGGCGACAGCGAGCGGGTCGCGCAGGTCGTCGCCGAGCTGGCGGCCAACGCCGTGGCGCACGGCGGCGTGCCCGGGCGGGACTTCGAGCTCGGGCTGCGGGAACTGGACGGCGTGCTGCGGGTGGAGGTCTCCGACGCGCGGGCGGGACGGCAGCCCCGGGTCCGGCCGGGGCCGGTCGAGCCCGCCGAGCACGGCCACGGGCTGCGGATCGTCGAGGCGCTCTGCGTCGCCTGGGGCGTCTCGGGCCGGCTGGTCGGCAAGACCGTCTGGGCCGAGGTGGCCACACGGGCGGCGGCGGCCCCGCGGACCCCGGCTACGGCAGCGCGGCCGTGAGCGCCGCCAGCGTCGGCGACCACGCGCTGGCGGCCGGGCTCCCGTAGCTCACGACCAGCGCGTCGCGCGCCGGCAGCTCCGCCCGCGGGTGCCGGAAGGCGGCGACGCCCTGGACGGCCAGGTCCTGCCAGGCCGCGGACCGGACCACCGCGCGCTCCGTCCCCTCCGGGAGGTCCAGCACCGCGTGCAGTCCCGCCGCGATCCCGGAAACCCCCACCCGGCCGGCCACGGCCGCGACGAGCCCGTCGCGCCGGCGGCGGTACCGCAGCCGCATCCCGCGCACGTGCCGGTCGTACGCCCCGGAGGTGATGAACTGCGCCAGCGTCAGCTGGTCCAGCGCGCCGGAGGTCGCGTCGCCCGCGGTCCGCACCGCCATCACCTCGTCCAGCAGACCCGGCGGGAGCACCATCCAGCCCATCCGCAGCCCCGGGGCGAGGGACTTGCTGGCCGTGCCCAGGTACACCACCCGGTCGGGGTCCAGCCCCTGGAGCGCCCCCACCGGCTGACGGTCGTAGCGGAACTCCCCGTCGTAGTCGTCCTCCAGGACCAGCCCGGCCGTGGACCGGGCCCAGTCGACCGCGGCCGACCGGCGGGCCGGGGTCAGGGCCGCCCCGGTGGGGAACTGGTGCGCCGGGGTCAGCAGGACCGCGCCGGGACCGGCGGTCAGTTCGCCCGTACGGGCCCCGTCCGCGTCCACCCCCAGCGGCCGGGTCCGCAGGCCCGCCCGTTCCAGCAGGTCCCGGTGGATGTCCAGCCCGTACCCCTCCACCGCCACCTCCCGGACGCGCCGCGCCCGCAGCACGCGCGCGAGCAGCGCCAGCGCGTGGGCGAAGCCCCCGCACAGCACGATCCGCTCCGGGTCCGCGTACACCCCGCGCGCCCGGGCCAGGTACCCGGCCAGCGCCTCCCGCAGCTCGGTCCGGCCGCGCCCGTCGCCGTACCCGAAGGCCTCGGCCGGCGCGTCGGTCAGCGCCCGCCGGGCCGCCGCCAGCCAGGCCGTACGGGGGAAGCCGCCCACGTCCGGGGAGCCGGGCATCAGGCTGTACGCGAGCCCCCGGCGCGCGGGGTGCCGCACCCGGGGCACCGCGGCGGGCCGCCGGGGCCGGGCCCGTTCGGCCACCCGGGTCCCGGAGCCCTGCCGGGCCGTCAGCCAGCCCTCGGCGACGAGTTCGGCGTACGCCTGGGCCACCGTGTTCCGCGCGATCCCGAGGTCGGCGGCGAAGGCGCGCGAGGACGGCAGCCGGGTCCCGGCGGGGAGCCGCCCGCTGCGCGCGGCCTCGCGCAGCGCCTCGGTGAGGCCGGCCCGCAGCCCGCGCCCGGAGACGAGGTCCAGATGGAGGTCCGCGCCGAAAGTGGCCCACGATTCCGTCATGGACATGGACCATAGCGGTGGGCTAACCGGCTCCTAGGCTGGAGCGCATGGCAACCACGGCGGAACACCCGCACTCCCACGACCGCGCCCCCGAGCACACCCCGCGCCTCCAGCTCGCGAAGCTCGCGCCCGAGGCCTACAAGGCCGTCCTGGCCCTGGAGATCGCCTCGAAGAAGGACCTGGACCCGGTCCTGGTCGAGCTGGTCAAGATCCGCGCCTCGCAGCTCAACCACTGCGCCTTCTGCCTCGACATGCACACCAAGGACGCCCTCGCCGCGGGCGAGAGCGTGGAGCGGATCGTCCAGCTCAGCGCCTGGGAGGAGTCGCGGCACTTCTACACGGAGCGGGAGCTGGCCGCGATCGAGCTGGCCGAGGCCGTGACGGTGCTGACGGACGGCTTCGTGCCGGACGAGGTGTGGGAGCGGGCCGCGAAGCAGTTCGAGGAGCGCGAGCTCGCCCAGCTCGTCACGGTGATCGCGACGATCAACGTCTGGAACCGCTTCGCCGTCGCCACCCGCATGGTGCCGGGCCACTACACGCCGGGCATGTACAACACCAAGGGCTGATCAGCCGGTCCGGAACGACTCCACGGCAGCCGTCAGGTGGGCGCGCACCACCTCGGGCTCGGCCGCCGGTCCAGCCGCCAGCAGCGCCCAGCGCCGGCCGTCGGGGGCGACGACGATCCGCTCGATGCCCCGGCGGCGGCCGCCCGCCTCGGCGCTGTCGTACTCGTAGACCAGCTCGCAGGAGCCGGCGGACAGCTCGCCGACGGACACCTCCCGGTAGCCCGGGTTCCCGTCGTCCAGGCCCCGCGAGGAGGTCCGCAGCAGGTCGCAGGAGCCGACGCCCGCGGGTTCGGTGATCCGGAAGACCTGGAGCAGCGCGCTGCGGTCGCCGGGCGGCCGGTAGAAGGAACCGCTCCCGGTCTCGCCGGTGCTCGGCCGCCAGCCCTCGGGCACGGCGACCGAGAAGCCGTCGTCGTTGCGGGCCACCGAGTACGACGGGCTCGGGGTGCCGGGCGTCGGGGACGGACTCGGGCTCGGGCTCGCCTCCCCGCTCGGCGGGGCGGTCGGCGGGCCGGAGCGCGTACCGGAGGGCCCGGACGCCGACGGGGGTGCGGCCGGGGCCTTCGGGTCGTCGTCGGCGAGGGCGAGCCAGCCCGCCACGGCGGCCCCGCTCAGCACCGCCGAGCAGAGGGCCACCAGCAGCGGCATCCGCCAGGGCCGCTGCGGGCCGGGACCCTGGCCGGGCCCGGGCGCGTACCCGGGCCCGGGCGCGTATCCGGGGTCGGCGCCGTCCGCGGCGTCGTCGCCGGTCCCCTCCGGCGGCCATCGCGGTGGCGCCGGCGGGAGCGGTGGGGGCGTACGGGGCAGCGGGGGCTGCTGCCCCGCCTCCTGAGCCGTCTCCCAGCGCTGCGCGTCCGGGTTCCAGCGCGCGCCGCCCGAGGCCACCGTCAGCCCCCCAGCGAGGCGAGCAGCCCGCCGAGCGCCGCGGCCGCGTTCACGGACTCCACCAGCGGGGCCCAGCGCTCCAGGGTGCCGCGCAGCCGGGCGGGCAGGCCGGGCCGGATCTCCCCCGTCTCCTCCAGCTCCCCGGCGGCCTCGTCCAGCTCGGCGTCGAGCGCCGTGCGGTCGGCGCCCCGGGGCAGCCGGACGAGGGCGGCGCGCAGCTCCCGTACGGCCTCCAGCAGTTCCGCCGCGCCGGGGCCGTCCGCCCCCGTGCCGCCGGAGTGGACGGTGGTGGTGTTGGTGTTGTTGCTGCCGCCGATGCTGAAGCTGCTGCCCTGCACGGTCCCGATGCGGACCTGCCCGGCGCCGGTGTCCGCGCCGGCGCCGGTGTCCGCCCCGGCCGCCCCGGTTCCCTCATCTGCCACTGCCGTTGCTCCCGTTCGTGTGATGGCTGGTGCGGTTGCTGTGGCCGCTGCCGCCGACGCTGAAGGCGCTGTGGTTCACCGACTGGATGAACACCCCGCCCTCGGCGACGTGGACCAGGCGCTGGTCGAACTCGTCGGTGTGCCAGCCGGCTTCGTGCAGGGTCTCCTTGACCCCGCCGGCCACCCGCTCCTGGATGGTCTTCAGGTACCGGTCGAGGTCCATGAGGTGGAAGAGCGACCCCTCGGGCTGCGCCGCGAGCTCCCGGACGGACAGCCCCGGCCCGGCCGGCAGCGCCCCCCGGTGGCCCGCCGTGGCCACCCGCCACACACTTCCGGTGCCCCCGAAGAGCGTGGCCAGCGAGGCGCCGAGCGAGCGGGGCGTGCGCCCCACGGCCGAGACCGCCTTCGCGAACGGGTTGTTGTTCCGGTGCCGGCGGGCGAAGTCGTCGGCCGCCTGGAACGCCTCGCCGACGGGCAGCAGCACGTGCGGCGCCACCTCCAGCATCAGCATCCGGCCCTGGGTGTGGACGCGTACGAACACGGTCACGACGAGGTTCTCGTCCCAGCCGCCGACCCGGATGCGCAGGAAGTGCCGCCGCTGCTCGCCGCCCTCCTCGACGGCGTCCGCGCGGTGCTGCTCGTAGGCCTCCGGGAGGAACAGCTCCGGCAGCCGGCCCGGGAGGCCCGCGGCGGGCAGGAACACGCACTCGTCGACGACGAGTTCGCGCAGCCGGTCCCGTACGGCGGCCTGCGCCTGCGGCGATCCGTGGGGCGTCGGCAGCCGCAGGCCCTCCAGCCGCGGCCGGATCCGGTCCAGGATCCGGGCGTTGTCGACGAGTTCCGGCGGCTCGGCGGCGCCGCGGTCGCTGCGCGGGCGCAGTTCCACGGCCAGGTGCCAGGGCCGGTACGGCAGTCCCGCACCGCAGAAGGGGTCGTCGAACCCGTACATGACCAGCCGGGAGTGCTGCTCGCGGCGGATGCGCTCCTGGGCGCGGGCGAAGCGCGCGCCGACGGCCTGTTCGGCGGGGTCGGATTCGGGGCGGGCGTACGCGCTCCGGTCCAGGTCCTGGAGGATCACCCGGGCGACGTGGCCGCGCTGGAGGCCGACGACGGTGGCCACGGCGGCGAACGCGGCCAGCACCCCCAGGCCGGTCCAGCTCTGCAGGAGGCCGCCGCCGGCGCCGACGTACACGAGCCGGGCCAGGCCCAGCGCGTCCAGCAGCAGGAACAGCGGCCGCAGGAACACCAGGAGCTGCACGCCGCTGCCGAGGGTGGCGACGGCGAGCACGAGCAGCAGCAGCCAGGCCCAGATCCGGACCAGCGCACCGGCGACCCGGCTCAGCACCCCGACGACCCCCCGGCCCCGGGAGGAGAGCCAGCCGGCGATGCCGAGCAGCAGGAACGGCACCAGCAGCACCAGCAGCGCGCCGCCGGTGAGCAGCACGCCCGCGAACCAGGCGAAGACGACTCCGGCGGCCCAGCCCAGCTCCGCCCGGCGGGCGCGCAGGGCGTGGGCGAGGACCCGGGCGGCGTCGAACCCGTAGGAGGGCGCGACGATGCGCTCCTCGTGGACGTACAGCTCCTCGATCACCCGGTCCCGGTAGTCCGAATCGAGGTAGGTGCCGGCGCACAGCAGGCGGCCCGCCTCGCTGTACGACGGGTGGACGGGCGACCTGTCGTCCGAGGTCGCGCCCGTGCCCGTGGTGGTGCTGGTGGTCACCGAATCCCCCTCCGGTGTGACGGAGGGCAACGGTAGGGGAGGTCGTGGCCGCCCGACAGGAGGGAACGAGCCAAAAGGCCCCGGCGCGCGGGGCGCCGGGGCCTTTCGGGTCGAGCAGGTGCTGCGGGTGGTGCGGGCGGTCAGATCAGGCCGAGCTCGCGGACCGCGTCGCGCTCCTCGACCAGCTCCGCCACGGACGCGTCGATGCGCGCACGGGAGAACTCGTTGATGTCCAGGCCCTGGACGATCTCGTACGTGCCGTCCTTGGTGGTGACGGGGAAGGACGAGATGATGCCCTCCGGGACGCCGTAGGAGCCGTCCGACGGGATGCCCATCGAGGTCCAGTCGCCGGCGGCGGTGCCGTTGACCCACGTGTGCACGTGGTCGATGGCGGCGTTCGCGGCGGAGGCGGCGGAGGACGCGCCACGGGCCTCGATGATCGCGGCGCCGCGCTTGGCGACGGTCGGGATGAAGGTCTCGGCGAGCCACAGCTCGTCGCTGACGACCTCGGCGGCGTTCTTGCCGGCGATCTCCGCGTGGAAGATGTCCGGGTACTGGGTGGCCGAGTGGTTGCCCCAGATGGTCAGGCGCTTGATGTCGGTGACGTCGGCGCCGGTCTTCTTGGCGAGCTGCGAGATGGCCCGGTTGTGGTCCAGGCGGGTCATCGCGGTGAAGCGCTCGGCCGGTACGTCCGGGGCCGCGGCCTGCGCGATGAGCGCGTTGGTGTTGGCCGGGTTGCCGACGACGAGGACCTTGATGTCGTCCGCGGCGTGGTCGTTGATGGCCTTGCCCTGCGGCTTGAAGATCCCGCCGTTGGCGGAGAGCAGGTCGCCGCGCTCCATGCCCTTGGTGCGCGGGCGGGCGCCCACGAGCAGCGCGACGTTCGCACCCTCGAAGCCCTGGTTCGGGTCGTCGAAGATGTCGATGCCCTTGAGCAGCGGGAAGGCGCAGTCGTCGAGCTCCATGGCGGTGCCCTCGGCGGCCTTCATGCCCTGGGGGATCTCCAGAAGACGGAGCTTGACCGGCACGTCCGCGCCGAGCAGGTGGCCGGACGCGATGCGGAAGAGCAGCGCGTAGCCGATCTGGCCTGCGGCGCCGGTGACGGTGACATTCACGGGAGTGCGGGTCATGGCCTTCTCCGTTAGACAGCTGGCGGTGGGGCGTCCCTGCCCCATGTGCTGGGAGGACGCCGCTCCCCGGCCCTGTGAATCTTGACGTGAAGAGACATCCGCCGTCAGGCTATCCGACCCGGGAGGGGGCCAATCCCCCGGTCCCTGTGGTCCGTGGCACACGCACGGCGAATCCGGGCCTTCAGACGGTGAAGACCTGCCCCGTCTGGTGGCCTTCGATCGACTTCACGTAGGCGCGGGCGGCCCGGGCCACCGGTACGGGTTCGAAGCCCGCGAAGGTGTCCCCGTACGCGTCGAGGGACTCCTCGAAGACGGTGGGGCTGACCGCGTTGACCCGCTGCCGGCCGGGGAGTTCGATCGCCGCGGCGCGCACGAAGGCCTCGACCGCGCCGTTGACGAGGGAGGCGACCGCGCCGGTGAGCAGCGGCTCGCGCGCCAGGATGCCGGTGATCAGGGTGTACGAGGCGTGCGCGGGCAGGTGCAGGGCGCCCTGGCGGACCAGCTCGATCTGGCTGACGGCCTTGCCTTCGAGCCCCGCCCGCACGTCGGCGGTGGTCAGTTCGGCCAGCGGCCGCCACGGGACGCTGCCGGCGGCGCTGGCCACCGCGTCGACCTCGCCGACCGTCTCGTACATCGCCCGGACCGACTCCGGGTCGGTGATGTCGAGGCGGACGTCGGCGCCCTCCCGGGAGGCGGTGAGGACCTCGTGGCCGCGTTCGCGCAGGGCCGCGTGGACCGCACGGCCGAGGGTTCCGCGGGCACCGACCAGGACGACCTTCTTCTTCTCGTTCATGGTTCCGAGCATCGCGCCGCCGAACCATGTAGTCCAGCTACCTCTGCTTCAGCAATCCTTAAGATGAACTCATGCTTGACGTGAAACGGATGGTCCTCCTGCGCGACCTGGCCGAGCACGGGCGGGTCACCGCCGTCGCCGACCTGCACGGCGTGACCTCCTCCGCCGTCTCCCAGCAGCTGCGCGCCCTGGAGGCCGAGGCGGGAGCCGCCCTCGTCGAGCGGGAGGGCCGCGGGCTGCGGCTGACCCCGGCGGGCGCGGCGCTCGCCGCCGCCTGCGAACCGGTGCTGGCCGCACTGGAGCGGGCCGAGGGGGCCGTACGGGCGCTGGACGCCGACCTGAGCGGCGAGCTGACCGTCGGGTGCGCGCCGAGCGCCCTGGCCACGGTCGCCGCCCCGCTCGTCGCCGAGCTGGCCGTGCGCCACCCCCGGCTGCGGCCGCGGATCGTCCAGGCCGACCCGGAGGAGGCCGTGCCGCTGCTGCGCCGCCGCCGGCTGGACCTGGCGGTGACGTACGCCTACCCGCTGCTCGGGGCGCCGCCCGCGCCGGGGACCGCGGCGGCGCCGCTGTTCGACGATCCGCTGTGCCTGGCGCTGCCGGAGGCGCTGGTGCCCGCGTACGACCGGGGCGGGCTCGCCGCGCTGCGGGACGGCGCCTGGGTCTCGGCGCCGGCGCCGAGCAGCTGCCGCGAGATGCTGCTGCACGCGTGCCGGGCGGCCGGTTTCACGGCGCGCGTCACGCACGAGTGCGCGGATCTGCGGGCCGGGCTGTGGCTGGTGGCCACCGGGCACGCCGTGTCGATCCTGCCGCGGCTGCTGTGCGACGCCCCGCCGCCGGGCGTCGCCGTACGGGAGCTGCCGGGCCCGGGGCGGACCCTGCAGGCTCTGGTCCGGTCGGGCACCGAGACCCAGCCGGCCGTCGCGGCGACGCTGGCGGCGCTCGGGGCCGTCAGCGGACCGTGAAGCGGACCGCCGTCTCCAGGAAGGGGATCTCCAGCCACGGCTTGGGCTCGATGACCAGCGCCAGCATGGTGATCGCCACGCCCAGCAGCCCGTACGTGGCCACGTCCGTGAAGCGGGAGCGCACCGCGAGCATGCCCACCGACGGCAGCAGCTGACGCATGGTGGAGGCGGCGATCAGGGCGACGCCCATCACCAGGCAGCCGGGCTTCGGGTACCCCACCGCGGTGACCAGCAGGCCGATCGCGGTCGCGGCGAGCACGCTGAGCATCGGCCACTGCCGGGCGGGCGCGGACACCGCGCCGGGGACGGCGCGACCGCTGCCCTCGGGGCGCGCGGTGTCCCGGGTGACGGACGGGAAGCGGCGGGACCTGGCCTGGGCCCGCTCGGGGGCCGGACCGGGCTCCGTAGCCGCGTCGGCGGCGGCCGGTTCCGGGGCGGCGGCCGGTTCCGGATCGGGGGCCGGGGAGGGGGCCGGGGAGGCCCCCTTCGCCGCGGCGGGCTGCGGTTCCGGCGCCGGGGCGGGCTCCGGCGTTCGCCCCGGCTCCGGCGCGGCCGCGGCCTCGGCGCCGGGGTCAGCCTTCACCGGTGGTCCGTTCCGCCGCCTCGACCACGTTGACCAGCAGCTGGGCGCGGGTCATCGGGCCGACGCCGCCCGGGTTCGGGGAGATCCAGCCGGCCACCTCGGCCACACCGGGGTGGACGTCGCCGACGATCTTCCCGGCCTCGTCGCGGCTGACGCCGACGTCGAGCACGGCCGCGCCCGGCTTCACGTCCTCCGGCTTGACCAGGTGCGGCACCCCGGCCGCCGCGACGACGATGTCCGCCTGGCGCAGCAGCCCCGAGAGGTCGCGCGTACCGGTGTGGCAGAGCGTCACGGTCGCGTTCTCGGACTTGCGGGTCAGCAGCAGGCCGATGGAACGGCCCACGGTGATGCCGCGGCCGAGGACCACGACGTGCGCCCCGTTGATGGCCACTCCGTGGTGGCGCAGCAGTTCGACGATCCCGTACGGGGTGCAGGGCAGCGGGCCCGGCTCGTTCAGGACCAGCCTGCCGAGGGACATGGGGTGCAGTCCGTCGGCGTCCTTGGCCGGATCCATCAGCTCCAGCACCCGGTTGGTGTCGATGCCCTTGGGGAGGGGGAGTTGGACGATGTAGCCCGTGCACTCCGGGTTCGCGTTGAGTTCCCGCACCACCTCCTCGATGTCCTCCTGGGAGGCCGTCGCGGGCAGTTCGCGCTGGAGGGAGGCGATGCCGACCTCCGCGCAGTCCTTGTGCTTGCCGTTCACGTACCAGCGGCTGCCCGGGTCGTCGCCGACCAGCAGGGTGCCGAGGCCGGGCGTGACGCCCCGGGCCTTCAGGGCCGCCACGCGGACGGACAGTTCGGACTTGATCGCGGCGGCGGTGGCCTTGCCATCGAGAATCTGGGCAGTCATGAACCCATACTCCCGGATGGAGTGGCCCCGGTTCCACTCAAGGCGTTCACCGGAGCAGGCGGTTCATTGCACTTGCACAACAAGTCACGGAGCAGACGGGAACCGGCTGGACAAGTCGTCGCCCGGCCGACGACGATGCAGTGATAAAGAGTGCCGCGGGCAGTACCGGGGGGGGTAGACCGCACATCGCAGTGTTTCCTCCGATAGTGCCGTGCGTCCCCGCACTTCCACGGAGGAACCACCCAAGATGAGCTTCGGCGACCCGAACAACCCGTACGGACAGCAGCCTCAGCAGCCGCCGCAGGGCCAGCCCGGTTACGGCTACCCGCAGCAGGCCCCCCAGGGCGTCCCGCCGCAGGGCGGTTACGGCTACCCGCAGGGCGCCCCCGCCGGCTACCCGGCCGGCCCCGGCGGCTTCCCGGGCGGCCCGGTCGAGATGCCCGGCGGCGTCAAGGGTGCGCGGATCATGCTCTTCATCCTCGGCGGCCTGCAGGCCGTCGGCGCGCTGATCACCATGGTCGCGTCCGCGTGGATCGCCGACATGATCTCGGAAGCCGACACCTCCGGCTCGCTGAGCAGCACCGACACCGACAACGCCGCCGCCCTGGGCGCCGGCGTCATGATCTTCGCCGGCGTGCTCATCCTGATCTTCGCGGTGTGGGGCATCCTCACCGCCGTCAAGCTGCCCAAGGGCCGCAGCGGTGTCCGCATCTCGGGCATCATCTACGGCTCGGTCATCACCCTGTTCAGCCTCTTCAGCCTGCTGACCGCGAACGTGTTCGCGCTCATCAGCCTGGTGCTCGGCATCCTCATCATCGTGTTCCTCGCGAAGAGCGACGCCAGCCAGTACTTCAGCCGCCCGCAGTACTAGGCGCCCCTGCAGTACCCGGCCCCCGCGGGCCGGTGAACGGCGAAGGCCGCGTCCCGCAGTGCGGGGCGCGGCCTTCGCCGTTGCGCGGGGACCTCGGCCGGTCAGTGGAAGAAGTGCCGGGTACCGGTGAAGTACATGGTCACGCCGGCCTTCTTCGCCGCCTCGATCACCTGCTCGTCACGGACCGAACCGCCCGGCTGGACGACGGCCTTGATGCCGGCGGCCGTCAGGATCTCCAGGCCGTCCGGGAACGGGAAGAACGCGTCGGACGCGGCGTACGAGCCCTGCGCGCGCTCGGCGCCCGCCCGCTCGACGGCGAGCTTCGCCGAGTCGACGCGGTTGACCTGGCCCATGCCGACGCCGACCGAGGCGCCGTCCTTGGCCAGCAGGATGGCGTTGGACTTGACGGCCCGGCAGGCCTTCCACGCGAAGGCGAGCCCGGCGAGCTCCGTGGCGGACAGGGCGTCGCCGGTGGCGAGGGTCCAGTTCGCCGGGTCGTCGCCCGGTGCCTGGAACAGGTCGCTCTGCTGGAGCAGCGCCCCGCCGGAGATGGGCTTGAGGTCGCCCGGCTGGTGCGGGGTGCCGTCCACCTTGAGGACGCGGATGTTCTTCTTCCTGGCCAGGACCTCGACCGCGCCGTCCTCGTAGGAGGGGGCGGCGATGACCTCGGTGAAGATCTCGGCGACCTGCTCGGCGAGCTCGACGGTCACCGGGCGGTTGACGGCGATGACGCCGCCGAAGGCCGACAGCGGGTCGCAGGCGTGCGCCTTGCGGTGGGCCGCGGCCACGTCCGTGTCGACGGCGATGCCGCACGGGTTGGCGTGCTTGATGATCGCGACGCAGGGCTCGTCGTGGTCGTAGGCGGCGCGGCGCGCGGCCTCGGTGTCCACGTAGTTGTTGAAGGACATCTCCTTGCCGTGCAGCTGCTCGGCGTTGGCGAGTCCGCCCGGCTGACCGTCCGTGTAGAGCGCGGCGGCCTGGTGCGGGTTCTCGCCGTAACGGAGGGTCGACTTGCGGTCCCAGGCGCCGGCCAGGAACTCGGGCAGGGCCTCGTCCCCGGCCTCCGGGGCGTACGCGTTCGTGAACCACGAGGCGACGGCGACGTCGTACGCGGCGGTGTGCTGGAAGGCCTCGGCCGCGAGCCGCTTGCGCGCGGTCAGGTCGAAGCCGCCGTTCTTGGCCGCGTCGAGGACGTCGGCGTACCGCGCGGGACTGGTGACGACCGCTACGGACGGGTGGTTCTTGGCGGCGGCGCGGACCATCGACGGGCCGCCGATGTCGATCTGCTCCACGCACTCGTCCGGAGTGGCGCCGGACTGGACGGTCGCGAGGAAGGGGTAGAGGTTGACGACCACCAGGTCGAAGGGCTCGACGCCCAGCTCGGCGAGCTGGTTGCGGTGGTCCTCCAGGCGCAGGTCCGCGAGGATCCCGGCGTGCACGCGCGGGTGCAGGGTCTTGACCCGCCCGTCCAGGCACTCGGGGAAGCCGGTGAGCTCCTCGACCTTGGTGACGGGCACCCCGGCGGCGGCGATCTTCGAGGCGGTGGAGCCGGTGGAGACGAGCGCGACGCCCGCCTCGTGCAGGCCGCGGGCCAGGTCTTCCAGTCCCGTCTTGTCGTAGACGCTGATGAGCGCACGCCGGATCGGCCGCTGGGTCGTGGTCGGGTCGTTGCTCTCTACGGCGGTCACTGGATTGTTACCTTTCGTCCCTCAATGCGGTAGCCGTGCCGGGCCAGGCGCCCCACGACATCGACGAGCAGTGCCCGTTCGACTTCCTTGATGCGCTCATGGAGAGCGGCTTCGTCGTCCTCGTCCCCGATCTCGACGACACCCTGGGCGATGATCGGACCGGTGTCCACGCCGGAGTCCACGAAGTGGACGGTGCAGCCGGTGACCTTCGCGCCGTAGGCGAGCGCGTCCCGTACGCCGTGCGCGCCCGGGAAGGAGGGGAGGAGGGCGGGGTGGGTGTTGACGAACCGGCCGCCGAAGCGGTCGATGAACGCCTTGCCCACGATCTTCATGAACCCCGCGGAGACCACCAGGTCCGGCGCGTGGGCGTCGGTGGCCGCGGTCAGGGCGGCGTCCCACTCCTCGCGGGTCCCGTACGCCTTGACCGGGCACACGAACGTGGGGATCCCGGCCTTCTCCGCCCGCTCCAGACCGGCGATGTTCGCGCGGTCGGCTCCCACGGCGACGACTTCGGCGCCGAAGCCCTCGGGTCCGCCGGGGTGGGCGTCGATGGCGTCGAGCAGGGCCTGGAGGTTGGTGCCGGAACCGGATACCAGCACGACCAGGCGGGAGGCGGCCATGGGAGGCCCTTTCTCGGGGGAACGCGGTGTTCGTCTTTGTGTGGTCATACGAAACTTCGGGGTACCGGTATACGGGGGACCCTACGAAGCCTCCGACCGCCTGCAACGATACCGGCACACCGGACAGCCCCCGAGGGACGGGGGCACGGCCGAGAGGTAGCGTCAGGCGTACACGCCGCAATCAGGCCTCACCTCGCCACGACGTCTCGCTCGACGTCCCTGACACAGGGGAAGAAACACACCCGATGCCGGACCGCCGCCAGCCCGACTCCCCCACCGACGACAACCCCTTCGCGGCTCCCCCGGAAGGCCGGCCCGATCAGCCGTGGCAACCGCGCAGCGGCGGCGACGGCAACGGAGGGGACGGCGACGGCGGGAACGGCCCGGGCAACAGCCCCAAGGACGGCTCCGGCAAGGGCGGCCCCGGCCGCTGGGACCCGACGGACCCGATCCAGCGCCACGCCCGGTACGCCCTGCTCGCCGGCATGTGGGGCTTCTTCTTCGGGATCTTCGGGATTCCGTCGGTGGGCCTCCTGCTGGGCGCGCTCGCCCTCTACTGGGGGATCAGCGCGCTGCGGGGCAGGCCCGCGGCGCCCGCCTCGTCGACGGCGTCGGTGGCGGACGTCACCGGCGGCCCCGGGGCCCGTTTCGGCGGCACCGGCGCGGCGGAGTCCACCGCGGCACGGGGCGGCCTGGCCTCGCTGGGCGCCGCGGCCCGGCCGCAGCGGACGGCGGCGGTGAGCGGCCTGGTCGCGGCCTCGCTGGCGATCCTGCTGGCGCTGAGCTCGTACGGGCTGCAGCTGGCGTACAAGGACTTCTACGTGTGCCGGGACGACGCCCTGACGGCGGCGGGCGAGCTGGAGTGCAACGACCTGCTGCCGGACAACTACGTGGGCGACGTGCTCAAGGTCCGCCAGTAGTCCGCCACGGGGACGCGTGAAGGCGGGGGCCGGCTCTGGAGCCGGCCCCCGCCTTCGTGCGTCGGGCGTCGTGGGTCGTGTGTCGGGGGCCGTGGGTCGGGGCGCCTGCGCCGGTGTCGGCGCGGGCGTCAGGCGTCGGCGTCGGGCTTCCGCCGGTTCATGACCCGGACGCCCGACGCGGGCGGCACCAGCGGCGGGCCGGGCGGAGCCGCGGGCGGGGCCGCCGGGGCGGCCGGGGCGGCGGGGGCGGCGGGGGCGGCGGGGGCCGCTGCCGCCGGGATCGGGATCGGCGTCAGGTCCAGGCTGAACCCCTGCGCGACCGTCACCGGGCGCGGCCGCCTCGGCGCGGCCTGCGCCTCGGGCGGGGCCGCCACCGGCGCCGCGGGAGGGGCCGCGGGGGCCGACGGGACCGGGTGCACCTGGAAGTCCTCGGGCCGCGGTGCCCGGGCCGGAGCCGGGGCCGCCGCCGGGGCCGGTGCCCGGGCGGGGGCCTGCGGCCGGGACGGGGCCTCGGACAGGGCCGGGGCCGGTGCCCGGGCGGGGGCCTGCGGCCGGGACGGGGCCTCGGACGGGGCCGGGGCCGGGGACTGCGCGGACGAGAAGTCCGGGATCAGGGTGCCCGCCGCACGGCGCAGCGCCGCCCAGCGCACCTCCCGTACGCCGCTGTCGTGCCAGCGGTCGTCCTCCGCCGGGTCCGCGGCCCCCGCGCCCTTCGCGGGGCGGGTCCGCCAGGCGTGCACCGACACCGCCACCGGCACGGCGAGCGCGAGCGTCCAGGCGAAGGCCGCCGCGCCCGTCGCCCACCACACCGGCCCGAAGTCGGCCAGGTCCCGGGAGCCCAGCGGCCCCGACGAGGCCGCCGCGAGCCCGGCCATGGCCAGCCCGCACACGAGCGCGCCCAGGGCCGCCGTGAGGGCGGTCTCCCCGTACGAGACCTCGCGCGCCCGGCGCACCGCGAACCAGCCCACCGCCAGCCCGGCCACCACCGGCACCCCGGCGGCCGCCCAGGTCAGCGGGGTCCCCGGTCCCTCGGGCGGCAGCGCCGCCAGCAGCGGGAAGCGGGGCAGCGCGGGCGAGCCGGCGAAGCCGAGCGGGGTCGCGGCCGCGCCGGTCCCCAGGGCGAAGCCGGGACCGAGGCCGTAGGCCGCGCCCCACACCATGGCGTTCGGGATCAGGGCGAGCGCGAGGAGCAGCACCGCGAAGCGGCCCGACCACACGCCGGTCAGCGCCAGGAAGGACCCCTGGACCTCCGCCCCGTGCCACGCGAGCGAGGCGCCGACGAGCAGGGCGCCGCCGCCCAGCAGGACCAGGGCCCCGCCCGCTCCGGCCCGCAGCGCCAGCGTGTAACGGGGGCGCACGAAGGCCCGCCGCACGCCCCCGGGCCACCAGGACGGCAGCGGACCGAGGGAACGGCCCCGGGCCGCCCAGACCCCGCCGCCCGCGGCGAGCACCGCGACGAGCGGGACGTGCCAGGCGGCACTGAGCGGGTCGGCGGGCATCGGCCCCCCGGCGGCGTACACGGTGGCGAGGGCGCCGACGGTCAGGTAGCCGCAGAGCACGGCGGAGAACACGGCGCTGGCGGGCAGCACGTCCTCGGCGTCCTCGTCCTCGCCCGCGTGCCCCAGCCGGGCGGCGCGCCGCATGAGCAGCACGGGCAGGGCGACGAGCAGCAGGGGCGTCACCCCGACGGGGGCGGGCACCCCGGACAGGGTTTCGTAGCGCACCAGCTCCGTCCCGTGGGCGAGGAGCCAGAGCCCGGCGGCGAGGTGCAGGGCCCCGCCGGGGCCGCTGTCGGGGTAGGGGGAGCTGATCCACAGCACGATGACGAGCACGGCGAGGAAGCCGAGCCCGAGGCCGGCCGCCACGGCGCCGCCCACCACGCACGCCGCGGCCGCCGGAGAACGGCGCCTCCCGGCGCTCCGGGGGGCCGCAGGCAACGGGGTCCCGCGTTCGGTCACTTGGGTCACCCCGCCATGGTGCCAACGACACGCGCTATGGGCGGGTAACAGGCGAATGCCCGTGGTGTCGCTCAATATACGTTTATGTACTTTATCGCCCAGGTCTGTCGGGTCACGGGGAGTGTGGCATGACACAAAGCGTCGAGACGAGCTCGGAACTGAGCCTCCCGTCCCCGAAGGAACGCCGCAGACTGCGCGAATCGGCCGCCCTGACGCACGACGAGGTCGCGGCGGCGATGGGCGTCACCCCGACCACCGTGCGCTCCTGGGAGACGGGCCGTACGGAGCCCCGGGGCCGCAAGCGCGAGGCGTACGCGAAGTTCCTGGACTCCCTCGCGAACCCCTCGGAGGAGTCGGAGTCGGAGTCGGAATCGAAGTCGGAGCACGGTTCCGGGCCCGGGGCGGAAGGGGCCGCCGGCCCCGTGGAGACCGGCCCCGCGGAGACCGACCTGGCCGGGACGCGGACCGCCGCGGACTCGGTCGCCGAGGCCGGGCCCGGCGCCGAGGCCGGCCCGGAGCCCGGGGAACCGCCCTCCGCGGCCCCGGCCGACCCGGCCCCCGCGCCGCCCGCCGGCACCGGCCTGCGGGCGGCCGGCGGCCCGCGGACCTTCGCGGCCGGCGGCCCGAACCACCATCCGAACCCGAACCCGAACCAAAGACAGGCATCCGGCGCCGGGACCCGCCCGAAACCCGCGGCCAAGCGCGCCTCGAAGCCGCCGGCCGGGCAGCCGCGCCACGAGCCCAAGCCGGCGTACGCCAAGGCCCTGGCCAGCGGCGCCACCGTCGCCCCGGGGCTCCCCCAGAGCACCGGAGCCACCGGGACCCCCGGAGCGACGGGTGCCGCCGGGACCTTCGACGCCCCCGAGGCCTTCGACGCCCCCGAGGCCGCGGAGACCGCATCCGCGCCCGAGGGGGCCGCAGACGCGCCCGCCGCGGCCGAAACCGCGCCGAGGGACACCGGCGCGGAAACCGCCGCCGGGACCGAACCGGACGCCCCGGCCGCCCCCGCCGGGGCCCGGCCCACGCCGGCGCAGGCCTTCGACGCCCTCTACGCCCACGCCGCCCAGGCCCTCACGCGCCAGACGTACCTGCTCACCGGCCGCCGCGGCCTCGCCCAGGAAGCGGTGGACCGGGCCTTCCAGCAGGCCTGGGCCCGGTGGCCCGAGGTCGCCGTCGACCCGGACCCGGTGGGCTGGGTGCGCGCGGCCGCGTACGAGTACGCCCTCTCCCCCTGGCACCGGCTCCGCCGCGCCCACCGGGAGCTCGACAAGCCCCCCGTCGAGCCCGCCGACCGGATCCTGCTGGACGCGGTCCTCACGCTGCCGCCCGCCCACCGCCGCACCGTCGTGCTCTACGACGGCGTCGGCCTCGACCTGCCGGACACCGCGGCCGAGACGGAGGCCACCACCCCCATCGCGGGCACCCGGCTCGTCCGCGCGCACGCCGCGCTCGCGGGCCGCATCCCCGAGCTGGCCGGCGTACCGCCCGAAAAGCAGTCCGCGCTGCTGCGCGACCGGCTCACCGCGCTGACACCGGCCGTGCGCCTCGAAGCGCGCTCCGCCTCCGTCGTACGGGCCGCGGCGGAACACCGCGCCCGGCTGTGGACCCGGGCCGCCCTCGCCCTGACCGCGGTGATCGCCGTCGCGACGGCCTACACCGCCTCGACCGCCCCCACCCGGTACGAGCCCCCGCGGTCACCCGGCGCCAACGTCTCCGGCGTTCCCCCGCACAGCGGCCCCCAGCGGTTGACCGACGAGAGCAGGGCGCTCCAGGACAAGCTGCGCGACGATCCGCTGGCCGGGCCCGGCCGCGTCACCCCGCGGATCGAATAGCGGATCGAACAGCGGCACGGAGGCGGCACGGCGAGGCGGTGTCACCGCGCCACCACGCCACGCAAACGGGCGTGGGGCCCCCCCCCCCCGGGGGGGGGCCCCGCCCCGCCCAACGGCCCGGGGTGGCCGGGCGGCAGGCCGGCGGCCGGG
>NZ_JBVJGW010000005.1:102308-358572 GCF_055587105.1 Streptomyces sp. NPDC048461
CCCCTCCCCCCCCCGCGCGCCTCGCTGCCCCGGCCCGGCCCCGGCCGCCCCCCGCCGGGGGGGGGGCCGCCCCCCCCCCCCGGGCGGCGGGGGGGGGGGCCGGCCCCCCGCCGGGCCCCCCCCACGCCCGTACACACGTGCCTGGAAGGCGAGGACTACTGAGCGGCGCTCAGGATCGCCCGCGCCAGCTCGGCCGTCTCGGTCGGCGTCTTGCCGACCTTGACGCCCGCGGCCTCCAGGGCCTCCTTCTTCGCCTGCGCGGTACCGGAGGAACCGGAGACGATGGCGCCCGCGTGGCCCATGGTCTTGCCCTCGGGGGCGGTGAAGCCCGCGACGTAGCCGACGACCGGCTTGGTGACGTGCTTGGCGATGTAGTCCGCCGCACGCTCCTCGGCGTCGCCGCCGATCTCGCCGATCATGACGATCAGGTCGGTGTCGGGGTCCGCCTCGAACGCCTCCAGGGCGTCGATGTGGGTCGTGCCGATGACCGGGTCGCCACCGATGCCGACGGCCGAGGAGAAGCCGATGTCACGGAGCTCGTACATCATCTGGTAGGTCAGCGTGCCGGACTTGGACACGAGACCGATGCGGCCGGGCTTGGTGATGTCGCCCGGGATGATGCCGGCGTTGGACTGGCCGGGGGTGATCAGACCCGGGCAGTTCGGGCCGATGATCCGCGTCTTGTTGCCCTTGGCGGTCGCGTACGACCAGAAGGCGGCGGAGTCGTGCACCGCGATGCCCTCGGTGATGACGACGGCCAGCGGGATCTCGGCGTCGATCGCCTCGACGACGGCGGCCTTGGCGAAGGCCGGCGGGACGAAGAGGACGGACACGTTCGCGCCGGTGGCCTCGATCGCCTCCTTGACCGAGCCGAAGACCGGGACCTCGGTGCCGTCGAAGTCGACGGTCGTGCCGGCCTTGCGCGGGTTGACGCCACCGACGATGTTCGTACCGTCGGCCAGCATCAGCTTGGTGTGCTTCATGCCCGTGGCACCGGTCATGCCCTGGACGATGACCTTGCTGTCCTTGTTGAGGAAGATAGCCATGTGAGTCTGTGACCTCTGCCCTTACTTCGCAGCCGCGAGCTCGGCGGCCTTGTCGGCCGCGCCGTCCATGGTGTCCACGCGCTGCACCAGCGGGTGGTTGGCGTCCGACAGGATCTTGCGACCCAGCTCGGCGTTGTTGCCGTCCAGACGGACGACCAGCGGCTTGGTGACCGCCTCGCCCTTCTGCTCCAGCAGGGCCAGCGCCTGGACGATGCCGTTGGCGACCTCGTCACACGCGGTGATGCCACCGAAGACGTTGACGAAGACGGACTTGACGTCCGGGTCGCCGAGGATGATCTCGAGACCGTTGGCCATGACGGCGGCGGAGGCGCCACCGCCGATGTCCAGGAAGTTGGCGGGCTTGACGCCGCCGTGGTTCTCACCGGCGTACGCGACCACGTCGAGGGTGCTCATGACGAGACCCGCGCCGTTGCCGATGATGCCGACCTCGCCGTCGAGCTTCACGTAGTTGAGGTTCTTCGCCTTGGCGGCGGCCTCGAGCGGGTTCGCGGCCGCGTGGTCCACGAACTCCTCGTGGCCCGGCTGGCGGAACTCGGCGTTCTCGTCGAGCGAGACCTTGCCGTCGAGCGCGATGACGCCGCCGTTGGCGACCTTCGCGAGCGGGTTGACCTCGACGAGGAGCGCGTCCTCGGCGATGAAGGTGTCCCACAGGGTCACGAGGACCTCGGCGACCTTCTCCGCGACCTCGGCCGGGAACTTCGCCTGGGCGACGATCTCGCGGGCCTTCTCGATGGTCACGCCCTCGTTGGCGTTGACCGGGACCTTCGCGAGGGCCTCGGGGGTCTTCTCCGCGACCTCCTCGATGTCCATGCCGCCCTGCACCGAGGCCATGGCCAGGAAGGTGCGGTTGGTGCGGTCGAGGAGGTACGAGACGTAGTACTCCTCGAGGATCTCGGGAGCGGTCTCGGCGATCATCACCTTGTGGACCGTGTGGCCCTTGATGTCCATGCCGAGAATGTCCGTCGCCCGGGCGACAGCCTCGTCCGGGGTGGCGGCCAGCTTCACGCCGCCGGCCTTGCCGCGGCCACCGACCTTCACCTGCGCCTTGACGACCGACTTGCCGCCCAGCCGCTCGGTGGCCTCGCGAGCCGCCTCAGGCGTGTCGATGACTTCACCGGCCAGCACCGGTACACCGTGCTTGGCGAAGAGGTCCCTCGCCTGGTACTCGAACAGGTCCACGCGCGTCCGTCCCTTGTCTTTTTTAAAGATTCGCAGTGATTCGCGGTTGTCTGCTATCTGCGTGGGCGTGCCGCGGAGGGCAACGTGACGGCGCTGTCACAAGGAAGGCGCACACGGTGACCGTGGACGCGGCATGTCCGTCCCGCAGGTTATCCCCGTGGGCCGTAGGTCCCTAAATCGCAGATCACACCTGAGCGGTGATACCTGTCACAGATCGCCTCACGGTTGAGCTGGAACTTCGTGCGATCTGCCGGTTCCCGGCCGCCCGGGACGGCGGGCGGCCGGGAGGCGGGGACGGCCGGAGGCGGGCGGCCGGTCAGGGCGCCGGTACGGGCAGCGGCCGCTTCTCCAGCGCCGCCGCCATCACCTCCGGGAACAGGTCGGGGGTGCAGGCGAAGGCCGGTGCGCCCAGCGCGGCGAGGGCGGCCGCGTGCTCGCGGTCGTACGCGGGGGCGCCCTCGTCCGACAGCGCGAGCAGGGTCACGAACTCGACCCCCGCCCCCTTCATCGCGGCGACCCGCTTCAGCATCTCGTTGCGTATGCCGCCCTCGTAGAGGTCGCTGATCAGGACCACCACGGTGTCCGCCGGACGGGTGATCTTCGACTGGCAGTGGGCGAGGGCGCGGTTGATGTCGGTGCCGCCGCCGAGCTGGGTGCCGAAGAGGACGTCCACCGGGTCGTCGAGCAGGTCCGTCAGGTCGACGACGGCGGTGTCGAAGACGACGAGGCGGGTGGCGAGGGAGCGCATGGAGGCGAGGACCGCGCCGAACACGGAGGCGTAGACGACGGAGGCCGCCATCGACCCCGACTGGTCGATGCAGAGGATCACCTCCTTCTTCACCGACCGCGCCGCCCGGCCGTAGCCGATCAGCCGCTCGGGCACGACGGTGCGGTGTTCGGGCAGGTAGTTCTTGAGGTTGGCGCGGATCGTGCGGTTCCAGTCGATGTCGTGGTGGCGCGGCCGGCTGATCCGGGCGGACCGGTCCAGGGCCCCGGTGAGCGTGGCCCGGGTGCGGGTCGCGAGCCGCTCCTCCAGCTGCGCGACCACCGCGCGGACCACGGCCCGGGCCGTCTCCCGCGTCGTCTCGGGCATGGCCTTGTTCAGGGAGAGGAGGGTGCCGACCAGGTGGACGTCCGGCTCGACCGCCGCCAGCATCTCCGGTTCCAGGAGCAGGGCGGACAGACCGAGCCGCTCGATCGCGTCGCGCTGCATGACCTGGACCACCGGGGCCGGGAAGTACGTACGGATGTCCCCGAGCCAGCGGGCCACCTGCGGGGCGGACCCGCCGAGCCCGGCCGACCGCTCCCCCGGGGCCTTGCGGGAGCCGCTGCCGCCCCCGCCGTACAGGGCGCCGAGCGCGGAGTCCATCGCCGCGTCCCGCCCGCTGAGCGCGCACCCGGTGCCGTCCGCCTCGCCTCCGCCGAGCACCAGCCGCCAGCGCCGCAGCCGCTCGGCCGCGTCCTGCTCCCCCGGCGCCGCCGCGGGTCCGTCCGTACCGCTCATCTGCCCGTCCCCCTGCACTCGTCCGTACTCGTCGCTCGTCCCGTCCCGCGGACCGGTCCGCATCCGGCGCCGCCCTCCCTGCCCGTGCGCCGCCCCTCGCCCGGCGGGGCCGCCCGGCGGGGCCGTCACCCCGGCGCTGCGGGCTCCCTCGCGGTCGCGGCGCCCAGCAGCAGCCGGACCAGGTCCACCACCGCGTCGGCGCGGGCCCGGTCCAGCTCCGGGGCGAAGCCCTCGGGGGCGGCGCCCGGGCCGGTCGCCGCGGGCGGGGCGCCGGGGCCGCGGCGGACCAGCTCGCCGAGGGTGCGCTTCACTCCCGGCTCGTACGCCCCGAACGTGCGCCGCAGCAGCGGCAGCACGTCCGTGAAGGCCCGCTCCGGCACCCCCGTCAGCCAGGCGTCGATCAGCCCGAGCAACCGGTCGTCGTGGACCAGCAGCGTGCCGCCGCCGGCGCCGCCCGCGAACCCCTCGATCCATCCGGCCGCGTCCGCCGGTGAGGCCGCCGGGGACAGTGCCAGGCCCATCAGCCGGGCGGTCTCCTCCGCCGCCGGCCGGCCGTCGTCGAGGAGCAGCCGGGCCGCCCGGCCGCGTATGAGGCCCGGGACGGTGTCCCGGGCGGCCAGCGTCCGCAGCACCGCGGCCCAGCGGTCCCGCAGGCCCTCGTCCGCGTCGGCCAGCAGGCCGACCGCGCCGTGCACCCCGTCCACGTGCCCCCGCAGTTCCGCCGCCGCGTCGGCGTCCAGTCCGGCCGCGCAGGCGGGCGGCAGGGCGACGCAGATCCGCTCGGCGAGCCCGGCCGCGACCGTGCCGAGCGCCGCCGCGTCGGTACCGCGGACGTCGCCGTACCGCAGGGAACGGGCCAGGGCCGGCAGGGCTTCGGCGAGCCGGGCCACGTCGGTGTCCAGCGCGGCCCGGTCCGCGAGGGCCCGCAGCACGGCGGGCAGCGCGTCGGAGAGGCCCGCCAGCAGGCACCGCTCGGCCAGGGCCGTCACCTCGCCCAGCTGCCGCGCGCCCGCCGCGTCCGCCTCGGCCCGGGCGGTGGCCGCCGCGAGGACGGTGGTGCCCCAGATCCCGGCCTCGGCGACCCGTACCGACAGCTCCGGTTCCCAGCGCAGCCGCCACGTCTCCCGGAACGTCCCGGTGCTGCCCCGCGACGCGGTGGGCGCGCCCCAGTCGACGCCGAGCAGCCTCAGCCGGTGCAGCAGCAGGGACTTGGCCGTGTCGGTGTCCTTGCGCAGGTCGAGCTCCAGCTCCCGGTCCTGGGCCTCGGCCTTGAGCCGCAGCGAGCGCTGCTGCCGGGTCAGGTCCCGCATCAGCGGGACGGCGGGCGCCGCGTCCGGGACCTCGCCGAGCACGTCGCCGACGACGAGGCGTTCCTCGATCAGCGCGAGCGGTACGTCGGAGCCGTCGCACATCACCGCCCGGACCGCTTCCAGGGTCTCGGTCAGTCCGGCCAGCGGCCGGCCGCGCATCGCGGCCAGGGTGTCGGCCAGCCGGACGGCCTCGATCACGTGCGCCGGGGAGACCTGCCGGTCCTCCTCCCGCAGCAGTCCGGCGACCTTGGTCAGCCAGCGTTCGACGGGCCGGTCGGGGGCCGCGAAGAGGTGGGCGTACCAGCCGGGCGAGGCGATGCCGGCGCCGTACCCGCCGGCGCGGGCGAGCCGGCGGTGGGTCCAGGGCACCCAGGTGGTCTCCACCTTGACCTTGGGCAGGCCGGTGAGCAGTGCCCTGTCCGCGGCGACCGTGGTCCTCGCGCGCAGGGCCGGGACGTGCCAGGCCCCGCAGACCACGGCGTAGGCGTCGCCGAACTCCCGGCGGGCGGCCCGCATCCGCTGCCGCATGTGCGCCTCGCGGATCAGGTCCCGGCGGTGGCCGCCGTCCCCGTAGGCCTCGCGGAGGGCTCCCATGGCCTCGCCGAGGGCCTCGAACGCGCCGAGCGGGTCGTACCGCTCCGCCGGGGTCCCGCGGTGTTCCACGACGTCCTCCCACCAGCGCTCGGGATCGTCGTACCCGGCGGTCTCGGCCAGGACCGCGAGGGGGTCCAGGCGTACGGAGTCCTGCGCGCCGGGCTCCTGTTCCGCCGCGGCCGGTTCCCCCGCGGCCGGCTCTCCCGCGGCCGGCGCCCCGGGAGCGAGCGAGTGCGCGGCCGGGAGGTCGATGAACCGCACCGGTACGCCCGCCTCCTGGGCCCAGCGGACGGCGACCCACTCCGGGGAGAAGTCGGCCAGCGGCCAGAACGCGGCCCGTCCCGGGTCGTCGGCGGCGTGGGCGAGCAGGGCGACGGGCGGCCGCATCCCGGGGTCGGCGGCGAGCGCCAGCAGGGCGTCCCCCTCGGGCGGTCCCTCGACCAGCACGGCCCGCGGTTCGGCGGCGTCGAGGGCGGCCCGTACGGCGCGGGCCGATCCGGGGCCGTGGTGCCGTACGCCGAGCAGCAGCGGCCCCGGGGTGGCCGGCGTCACGCGGTCACCTCCCGGCAGGCGCGGTAGAAGTCCTTCCAGCCGTCGCGCTCGCGCACCACGGCCTCCAGGTACTCCTGCCAGACGACCTTGTCGGCGGCCGGGTCGCGGACGACGGCGCCCAGGATTCCGGCGGCCACGTCGGAGGGGCGCAGGACGCCGTCGCCGAAGTGGGCGGCGAGGGCGAGCCCGCCCGTGACGACGGAGATGGCCTCGGCGGTGGACAGGGTGCCGCTGGGCGACTTGACCTTCGTCCGGCCGTCCTCGGTGACGCCGTCGCGCAGCTCCCGGAAGACGGTGACGACGCGGCGGATCTCCTCCAGGCCCTCGGGCGCGGCGGGCAGGTCGAGCGCCCGGCCCATCTGGCCGACGCGGCGGGCGACGATGTCGACCTCGGCCTCGGCGGTGGCGGGCAGGGGCAGGACGACGGTGTTGAACCGGCGGCGCAGGGCGCTGGAGAGCTCGTTGACCCCGCGGTCGCGGTCGTTGGCGGTGGCGATGAGGTTGAAGCCGCGGACGGCCTGCACCTCGTCGCCGAGCTCGGGTATGGGGAGGGTCTTCTCGGACAGGACGGTGATGAGGGAGTCCTGGACGTCGGCGGGGATGCGGGTGAGCTCCTCGACGCGGGCGGTCATGCCCTCGGCCATGGCCCGCATGACGGGGCTGGGGACGAGGGCCTCGCGGCCGGGGCCGTGGGCGAGGAGGCGGGCGTAGTTCCAGCCGTAGCGGATGGCTTCCTCGGGGGTGCCCGCGGTTCCCTGGACGAGGAGGGTGGAGTCTCCGCTGACGGCGGCCGCGAGGTGTTCCGACACCCAGGTCTTGGCGGTGCCGGGGACTCCGAGGAGGAGCAGGGCGCGGTCGGTCGCCAGGGTCGTGACGGCGACCTCGACGATGCGGCGCGGTCCGACGTACTTCGGCGTGATGACCGTGCCGTCGGGGAGTTCGCCGCCGAGCAGGTAGGTGGCCACGGCCCACGGGGAGAGTTTCCAGCGGGCCGGTCGGGGCCGGTCGTCGGCCGCTTCCAGGGCTTTCAGTTCGTGCGCGAAGGCGACTTCTGCGTGCGGTCGAAGCGCCTCGGCGGCCGTGTTCGTCTCGGACATGGTCATGCTCCCCCTCCACTGCTCGACAGCCGTTCCCGACTGCTGTGTCCACGGTGCACCACGGCACTGACAACGGGCCTTGTGTGCAGCGTTGTTGCTGGTCAGAGGGATTGTCAGTGGGGCTGCGTACGGTGGTTCACATGACTGAGCAGGGGGTCCGCTGGACGGCGGAACAGGTACTGGCTCTGGCTCCTGACGATGCCTCGCGCAAGGCGGGGGGCAGACTCGGCGGGGCGGGGTCGTGGTCACAGATCGGAGGTTCCGCTTCCGGTTCTGTATGGGGGATGTGCAAGGGCAGCGGCAGCACGCCGTACCGGACGGTCGTGGACCTGACGGGCCCGGCCTACGCGTGCTCGTGTCCGAGCCGGAAGTTCCCGTGCAAGCACGCGCTGGGACTGCTGCTGCTGTGGTCGGCCGAGGGGACGGGCGAGCCCGGGGAGGCGCCGGACTGGGCTTCGGCGTGGCTCGCCTCCCGGGGGGAGCGGGCCGCGCGGACGGCCGCGGGACCGGCCCGGCCGGTGGACGGGGAGGCGGCCCGGCGCCGGGCCGAGCGGCGGGCGGCGCGCGTCGGCGCCGGCGTCGCGGAGCTGGAGCAGCGGCTGACCGACCTGCTGCGCGGGGGCCTCGCGGGCCAGGAGCAGGCGGGGTACGCGGCGTGGGAGGAGACCGCCGCCCGCATGGTCGACGCCCAGGCGCCCGGACTGGCGGGACGGGTGCGGGAGTTGGGGACGATACCCAGTTGCGGCCCCGGCTGGCCCGCACGGATGCTGGAGGAGGCGGCGCTGCTGCACCTGCTGGACCGGGCCTGGATGGGGGTGGAAGGGCTGCCGGAACAGCTCGCTGCGACCGTGCGCAGCCGAGTGGGACTGCCGGCCTCCGGGGAGGGGGAGGCCGTACGGGACCGCTGGCTGGTGCTGGCCCAGTACGACTCGGTGTCGCCGGACGGCCGGCTCACCACCCGGCGGATCTGGCTGCGCGGGCTGGGGAGCGGGCGGCCCGCCATGGTGCTGGACTTCGGTCCGCCGGGGCGGCCGCCCGGGATGGCGCTGCCGGTCGGGCTGGTGCTGGAGGCGGAACTCCGCTTCCGGCCGGGTTCGGCGGGGTTGCGGGCGGACCTCGGCGAGCGTTCCGCGGCGGCGGCGCCGTGCGCGGAGGTTCCGCCGGGGGTGACCACGGGGGCGGCGCTGGAGGCGTACGGGGCGGCGCTGCGCCAGGACCCGTGGCTGGAGTCCTGGCCGGTGGTGCTGGGGGCGGTGGTGCCGATACCGGGGGAACTCGGCTGGCAGCTGGCGGACGCACGGGGAACCTGCGCCCTGCCGGTGCCCGTCACCGGGCCGGGCAGCCGGTCCCGCGGGGGCCTGTGGCAACTGGCGGCGCTGTCCGGCGGGGGTCCGCTGACCGTGTTCGGCGAGTGCGGCCATCGGGGCTTCACGCCGCTGACGGCGTGGCAGCCGGGCTCGGCCGAGCCCGTCCCGCTGGTCTGACGGGGCGGGGAACAAGGGAAATCGCAGGGGGCCTGGGGGCCCGTGTGCCATCGCCGGAGACGGCGGGGAGGGGATCGGTACGCGGCGCGGGAGCGCCGTACGGGAGGGAGCGGCGGCGCGGGGGCGCCGACGTGCGACAACGAGACAGCCGGGGGGCTCTTGTGAACGACAACCACGCCAGCTAGCAGGCGGAACGGACCGACCGACGACGACTACGACGACCACACAGACTGCTCCGGTCCCGCGGAGGGGGCGGGACCGGAGCACCGGCACAGGAGAGGGAGGGGTCCGATGGAGAAGCCCGACGAGGAGTACGGCGACTGGGAGGCGCTGGTCGCCGCCGCGCTGCTGGGCACCGACCGGCGGCGGGGCGGGGGCCCCGCCGGCTCGCCGGAGGCACTGCTCGACGCGGCCGCCGTGCACGCCGTACGGCGGCGGGCCGGGCTCCGGCCCGCCGAGGCCGCCGCCCGGCCCGGCCCCGCGCCCCGCGATCCGCGTCCGGCCCCGCCGGACGCGGCGCGGCGGCGCCTCGCGCAGCTGCTGGCCGGCCGCACCGCCGGGAGCGGGTCGGGCCGCCGGGGGGCCGCGCCCGACCTGACGGAACTCCTGCCGCAGTGGCTGGCCGCCGCCGGGCGGCACGGGTACCGCGCACCGGCCGCGCTCGTACCGGCCCTGCTCGACGCGGCCCGGGCCCGTACGGACCTGCGGCCGCAGGCGCTGGCCCTGGCCGGCTCGCGGGGGCTGTGGCTGGCGCGGCTGAACCCCGACTGGCGGTTCGCGCTGCGCGGCGGGGCGGGGGGCGCGGGGGAACTGCCGGCGGCGACCGACCCCGACGGGGTGGAACGGCTGTGGCAGGAGGGCCTGTTCGCCGAGCGGGTGGCCCTGCTGGGGCTCGTACGGGCACACGAGCCGACGGCGGCGCTGCGGTTGCTGGAGACGACCTGGACCACGGAACGCGCCGAGGACCGGCTGATGTTCCTGGACTCGCTGCGGGCGGGCCTGTCCGGGGCGGACGAGCCGTTCCTGGAGGCGGCCCTGGGGGACCGCAGCCGCAACGTCCGGGCCACGGCCGCCGAGCTGCTGTCGGCGCTGCCCCGTTCGGCGCTGGCGGCGCGGATGGCGAAACGGGCGCTGGCCTGCGTGGGGCCGGACGGGGTGGTCCCGCCGGCCGAGTGCGACCCGGGCATGCTGCGGGACGGGGTGGTCAGCCGGCCGCCCGCGGGGCGCGGAGAACGGGCTTGGTGGCTCGGCCAGTTGGTGGAGGCGGCGCCGCTTTCCTGCTGGGGCGGGCGGTTCGGGGGTCGCTCACCGGAGGAGATCGTGGCACTGCCGGTGGCCTCCGGCGAGGGCTGGGCGGAGGAGCTGCACGCCGCGTGGTGCCGGGCGGCGGTGCGCCAGCGCGACGCGCCGTGGTCGCGGGCCCTGCTCGGCCCGCCGTCCGCGCCGCCCGCGGCAGGACCGGGCACGCCGTCGCTGGCGGAGCGGGCGAAGCTGCTGGAGACGCTGCCTGAGGGGGAACGGGCGGCGTGGGTCGCGGAGTTCATACGGGCCCACGGCCTCTCGGAGGCGTTCCAGCTGCTCGGCGTCTGCGTGGTCCCGTGGGCCGGGACGCTGGGCCGGGCGGTCGTGGAGTCGCTGGACTCGGCGCGGGAGGCGGGCAGCTACCCGTGGAGCTTCAGCGGGGTGATGGGCCTGGCGGAACGCTGCCTGGACCCCGCGGAGGCCGGCTCCCTGGAGGTGCTGACCGCCGCCGCGCAGGACCCGCCGGACGCGTCACCGGGGGCCGCCGCGTACTGGGCGGAGGCCTTCCAACGGCTCACGGCCACGCTGCGGTTGCGCGCCACGATGCTCGGGGAACTCGCCCCGGCCTGACCCGGCCATCCCCGTCCGGCCCGAGCAGAAGCGGCCCGCACGGCCGAGCGGCGGACCAGGCGCAGGACCGGACCGGACACGATCCCGAACGGCCCGAGCCCGATCGGGCGCGCCGGCGCAGCGCCTGCCGACGCGGCGCGGGACCCGGGAACGCGACCCCGGGAACGCGACCCCGAGCACGCGACCCCGATCGGGCGCAGGCCCCCCCGGCGCGAGCCGGCCTGCCCGTCCGGCCTGCCCGGGCGGAACGGGTCGGGCGGGACGGGTCGGGCGGCCGGGGGCGGGGTGCTCCCGACCGGGCGGCCGGGGGCTACTGGCGGACGTTGCCGCGGACCCAGTCCACGATCGCCGTCGTCGTCGCGCCCGGGGTGAAGATCTCGGCCACGCCCTTCGCCTTCAGCGGGGCGATGTCGTCCTCCGGGATGATCCCGCCGCCGAACACCTTGATGTCCTCCGCCTCGCGCTCCTTGAGGAGCTCCAGGACGCGCGCGAACAGCGTGTTGTGCGCGCCGGACAGGATCGAGAGGCCGATGGCGTCGGCGTCCTCCTGGATGGCGGTGTCCACGATCTGCTCGGGAGTCTGGTGGAGGCCGGTGTAGATGACCTCCATGCCCGCGTCCCGCAGCGCCCTCGCGATCACCTTGGCGCCGCGGTCGTGGCCGTCGAGACCCGGCTTGGCCACCACCACACGGATCGGACCGGTCACACCCATCGCACTGCCTCCCGAGTGAACGAACGTTAAGTACAGCATCGCGCACGCCACCGTTTCGCGGTCAACCGGGAGGGGGAAATCACACGTGGGACGGCGTTGATTCACCGGCCGCGCTCCCGCGCCGACAGCCGCACGGCACGGGGGCGCGGCCGGCGTCCGTCCCGAGAGGCTCAGGGGAGGCCTGCGATGGCGCTGTCCATACCCGTACCCAAAGCCGTGTCCGGCGCCGCGCTGCGGGCGGGCGCGCTCGAGATGGTCGTCCTGGGCGGGCACCTGCTGCTCTATCCCACCGGAGTGTTCCAGGAGAAGGTCGCCGCCGCACCGCGGGTGACACGCCCCCGCGCGACTCACCCGCCCGGGGCCGACCCCCACGCGACCGGCCTCCACGCGCCCGGCCTCCACGCGCCCGACCCGCCCGCGCCCGGCCCCCACGCGACACACCCGGCCGCGACCCGCCCGCCCGTGCTCCTGCTCCACGGGTTCACCGACAACCGCTCCGTCTTCGTCCTGCTGCGCCGCGCCCTCGGCGCGGACGGCCTGCGGCACGTGGAGGCGTACAACTACTCGCCGTTCACCCGCGACCTGCGCGTCACGGCCCGCCACCTCGCCCGGCGCGTCGAGGAACTGTGCGAGCGCACCGGCCAGGAGCGGGTGGACCTGGTCGGCCACAGCCTGGGCGGACTGGTCGGGCGCTACTACGTGCAGCGCCTCGGCGGAGACGCCCGGATCCGGACGCTCGTCACGCTCGGCACCCCGCACTCCGGCACGCGCGTCGCCCCCTTCCTGAACGCGCACCCGCTGGTGCGGCAGATGCGCCCCGGCTCCGAGGTGCTGGCCGAGCTGGCCGCACCCGCGCCCGGCTGCGCGACCAGGTGCGTCGCGTTCTGGAGCGAGTTCGACGCGGTGATGTCCCCCGTCGGGACGGCCCGGATCGAGCATCCGGACCTGCGCGTGGAGAACGTCCAGGTCACCGGGATCGGACACCTCGCGCTCGCGGCCCACCCGACGGTCATCGCGGCGGTCCGGCGCGCCCTCGACGGAACCGCCCGGGCCGTCGCGGCGCTCCCGGAGGCGGCTTCCGTCGCGTAGCCGCTCCGCGTCCTCCAGTCGAACGCATTTCGAACTCAAGGCCAAGGCCGCGTCTTTCGGCGACCGAAAGACGGCCGAATGCCCGGTTCCGGGAATACCGGAGCCCGTCGAAGATTGTCGTTGCCAGTAACCGGCGGGTACAGTCACGCCACTGCTCTCCTCCGGGGAATCTCCCATTCCCCGGCCACCCAGGCCCCCACTGCCGAGGCGAAAGAGAAGTTGGTGAACGACCGCCCCCCGTCGGGCCAGTACCCAGATGTTGGGTACGACGGCCTTACCACCACCGCTTTCGCTGGTGACTCGTCCTACGTTTCCTATGAATCGCAGGGTCAAGGGGTCAACTACGCAGCGTACGGCGCCTACGAGACGGGCACGTACGACACCACCGCCTGGACGTCCCAGGACCCGTACCTCTCCACGATCCCGAGCCAGGGCATCCCGGAGGACACCACGGGCCAGTGGGACGCGAGTGCCTGGAACGCGCAGGGCGCGGACCACTCCGGTTATGCGACGGAGTACCAGCAGCCCGCGGCGTTCGGCTACGACACCTCGGCCGAACAGACCGGCCACTGGGCGGTCCCGGGCTACGGGACCCCCGGCTCCGCCGAGACCGGCGCCTACGACGCCACCGCCTGGAACACCGTCGCGGAGCCCCAGGCCCCGGCACCGTCCCAGCCCGAGGCGGCCTACGGATACGAGTACGCGCAGCAGCCCCAGCAGCACCCCCAGCCGCAGCAGGAGTACGCGCAGCAGGAGTACCCGCAGCAGGGGTTCGCGCAGGACTACGCCTACGAGACGTACGAGACCCCCGCCCCGTACGCCTACGAGACCCCGGCGCCCGCCACCGGCGCCGTCACCGAAGCGGACTTCGCCGGAACGGACTTCGCCGGGACGGCCTTCGCGGAGTACAGCGAGACCGCCCTCTTCGAGGTGCTCTCCGACGCGACGGACGGAAACGCCGGAACCGACGGGACCGACGGGACCGACGCGGCGCACGCTGCCGCCGACGGGCCCCACGCGGTCCACGACCTCCCCACCCAGGCCATGCCGGTGACGCCGGCGCCCCCGCGTTCCGCCCGCCGGTCCGCCGGCAAGGGCGCCGCCGCGGCCAAGCCCACCCCCCGGCCCGCCGGCGGTTCGAGCCGTCGCCGCACCCCGGCGAAGCGTTCCGCCCTGCTGACCGTGGCCGTTCCCTCCGCCTGCGTGATGGGCGTCGCGGGCGTCGCCGCCGCCTCCGTCGGCGGTCTCACCGGGACGGAGAAGCCCGCCGAGGACACCACCACGCTGGCCGCGCCCGACCCGGCCTCGGTGAAGCCGGTCGCGGCGAACACCAAGCTCGACACCCAGCTGGCCGCGCTCAGCGCCGACGCGGGCGACTTCGCGGACCGCGCGAGCCGCACCCAGGAGCGCATCGACCTGCGCCAGCGCCAGGACGAGGAGAAGAAGAAGAAGGCGGAGGAGGCCGCGGCGAAGGAAGCGGCCCGCCCCAAGTTCTCGCTCCCCGTCGCGCAGCAGGGCCTCAGCGCCAACTACGGTCAGGCCGGCGGCATGTGGATGTCCGTGCACACCGGCATCGACTTCCCGGTCTCCTACGGGACCCCCGTCATGGCGGCCACCGACGGCACCGTGCGCACCCAGTACAACAGCGCCTACGGGAACATGGCCATAGTGACCTCGGCCGACGGAACCGAGACCTGGTACTGCCACCTCAGCAGCACCAAGATCCGGGGCGGCAAGGTCAAGGCCGGCGAGGTCATCGCCTACTCCGGCAACTCCGGCAACTCCACCGGCCCGCACCTCCACTTCGAGGTACGGCCCGGCGGCGGGTCCTCGATCGACCCCCTGCCGTGGCTCCGCAGCCACGGCCTGGACCCCACGTAGCCCCCACCGCGAGGCGGCGGGGTCCCGTGGTCCCGCGTCCTACAGCTTCTGCACCGGCGCGTACCGCAGCAGCAGCCGCTTCGGCTTGTCGTCCCCGAAGTCGATGGTGGCCTGCGCGTCCGCGCCCGCTCCCTTGACCTCCATGACGGTCCCGAGCCCGAACTGGTCGTGCGTGACCCGGTCCCCGACCACCAGCGCGACGACCGGCTTGTCCGTCGCCCGGCGCGTGGCGAAGCCGGAGGGGCCCGACTTCGTGCGCGACGAGGACAGGAACGACTCGGGCGAGGTTCCGAACGTCGCCTTGCCGCCGCCGGAGCCCGAGCCGTATCCCGATCCCGACCCGTAGCCGGAACTGCGCATGGGACCGGCCGGCTTCTGCGAGGCACCGGTGCGCTTCCACGTCAGGTACTCGGCCGGGATCTCCTCCAGGAACCGCGACGGCGGGTTGTAGGAGGGCGTCCCCCACGCGCTGCGCATCGAGGAACGGGTCAGGTACAGCCGCTCCCGGGCGCGCGTGATCCCGACGTACGCGAGGCGGCGCTCCTCCTCCAGCTCCTTGGTCTGGCCGAGCGCGCGCATGTGCGGGAAGACCCCGTCCTCCATGCCGGTCAGGAAGACCACCGGGAATTCGAGGCCCTTGGCGGTGTGCAGGGTCATCAGCGTGATGACGCCCGAGCCGTCCGTCTCCTCGTCCGGGATCTGGTCGGAGTCGGCGACGAGCGCGACCTGCTCCAGGAACTGGGCGAGGGTCCCGGGTCCGGCGGCCGCGGCCGCCGCGTCACCCGCGTCGACACCGTCCTCGTCGACACCGTCCGCGTAGACACCGTCCGCGCCGGCAGCGTCCGCGCCGTCCGTTCCCGCACCGCCGGGGGCGGCATCCTGAGCGGCGGCGGCCCCGTCCGCTGCGGCCTCGGCCTCGGCCTCGGCCGCCGCGGCCTCGCGCGCCTGCTCGAACTCCAGCGCCACCGCCGCCAGCTCCTGGAGGTTCTCGATCCGCGTCTCGTCCTGCGGGTCGGTCGACGCCTGGAGCTCGGCGAGGTACCCCGTACGCTCCAGCACCGCCTCCAGCACGACCGCCGGGCCCGCGCCGGAGTCGACGATCGTACGGAGCTCCTCCATCAGCACGTTGAAGCGCTTCACCGCGTTCGTCGAGCGCGCCGCCATGCCGAAGGCCTCGTCCACGCGCCGCAGCGCCTGCGGGAAGGTGATCTTCTCGCGCATCGCGAGCGCGTCGATCATCGCCTCGGCGCGGTCGCCGATGCCGCGCTTGGGCACGTTCAGGATCCGGCGGAGCGGGACGTTGTCCTCGGGGTTCGCGAGGACGCGCAGGTACGCGAGGACGTCGCGCACCTCCTTGCGCTCGTAGAAGCGGACGCCGCCGACGACCTTGTAGGGCAGCCCGACCCGGATGAAGATCTCCTCGAACACGCGCGACTGCGCGTTCGTCCGGTAGAAGATCGCGACGTCGCCGGCCTTGGCGTCGCCCGCGTCCGTCAGCCGGTCGATCTCGTCCGCGACGAACTGCGCCTCGTCGTGCTCGGTGTCCGCGACGTAGCCGGTGATCACCGCGCCGGTGCCGGCCTCGGTCCACAGGTTCTTGGCGCGGCGGTTCTCGTTGCGCTCGATGACCGCGTTGGCCGCGGAGAGGATCGTCTGCGTGGAGCGGTAGTTCTGCTCCAGCAGGATCGTCGTCGCGTCCTGGTAGTCCTCCTCGAACTGGAGGATGTTGCGGATGGTCGCGCCGCGGAAGGCGTAGATCGACTGGTCGGCGTCACCCACCACGCACAGCTCGGCGGGCGGCAGGTCCGGGTAGCCGGTGCCGACCAGCTCGCGCACCAGCGTGTACTGGGCGTGGTTCGTGTCCTGGTACTCGTCGACGAGGACGTGCCGGAAGCGGCGCCGGTAGTGCTCGGCGACGTCCGGGAAGGCCTGGAGCAGGTGGACGGTGGTCATGATGATGTCGTCGAAGTCGAGCGCGTTGGCCTCGCGCAGCCGCCCTTGGTACATCGCGTACGCCTGGGCCAGGGTCTTCTCGAAACCGTCGGCGGCCTGGTCGGCGAAGGCTTCCTCGTCGATCAGCTCGTTCTTCAGGTTGGAGACCTTGGCGTTGAAGGCCTTCGGCGGGAACTTCTTCGGGTCCAGGTCGAGGTCGCGGCAGACGAGCGCCATCAGCCGCTTGGAGTCGGCCGCGTCGTAGATCGAGAACGAGGACGTGAAGCCGAGGCGCTTGGACTCGCGGCGCAGGATGCGCACGCACGCGCTGTGGAAGGTGGACACCCACATGGCGTTGGCGCGCGGGCCGACGAGGCCCTCGACGCGCTCCTTCATCTCGCCGGCGGCCTTGTTGGTGAAGGTGATCGCCAGGATCTGGCCGGGGTGGACCTGCCGCGCCGACAGCAGGTGCCCGATGCGGTGGGTCAGCACCCGGGTCTTGCCGGAGCCCGCGCCGGCCACGATGAGCAGCGGGGAGCCCGCGTGCACCACGGCGGCCTTCTGCTCGGTGTTGAGGCCTTCGAGGAGCGTCGCCGGGTCGATGACGGGCCTGGGGGCGCCGTCCCGGTAGTACGCGTCCCCGGTCAGGGGCATGTCGAACCGGCCCCCGAAGAGATCGTCCGCGCCCGCTTCCGGGGCGGCGTGCTCCTCGGGCGGCGGGGGGACCTCGTCGGAGGGGGTGAAGTCCGCCAGGAAACTGTCGTCAAAGAGGCTGCTCATCGCCATCCGAGTCTAGGGGGCCGGACCGACAGCCGGCCCCGGGCCCGGAAAATCGCGGAATCCGGCTCCGGAGCGGCGCCCGCTACGCCCCGGTGTCCTTGAGGACGAGCTCCAGCAGCCCGGGGAAGCGGGACTCCAGGTCGTCGCGGCGCAGCACGAGGAAGAGCTTGCGGCCGCGGGGCCGCTGGCAGATGACCCCGCTCTCGCGCAGCGCCTTGAGGTGGTGGGTGACGCTCGACCTGGGCAGGTCCGGCACGACCTCTCCGCAGAAGGCCTCCTCGCCGGAGGCCAGCCTGCGGACGATCTCCAGCCGGACGGGGTGGCCCAGCGCCGCGAGCACCTCGACCAGTGCGATGCGGTCGGCGGCGGGGTGGGCCGGTTCGGCGGCGGTGAGGGCCATGGGCCCACTGTACGGAAATCCCGTACGGATCGGCCACCACCCCTGTCACACCGTTCGAAAATCTCGTACAGTCGCCCCATCGTACGAAAACTTCGTACGGTCATTCCGCCGAGGACACCAGGACGCCCCATGCCCGCGCACTCCCCCCTCCCGCTCGACGACGCCTCCCTCGCCGCCTCCCTCGACGGCGGGTTCACCAGCCACCGCGCCGAGGTCAACGGCACCCGCCTGCACTTCGTGGACAGCGGCCCCGAGAGCGCCGGAGAGCCCCTCGTCCTCCTGGGCGGCTGGCCCCAGACCTGGTGGCAGTGGCACAAGGTGATGCCGGCCCTGGCCCGGCGCCACCGGGTGATCGCGGTCGACCTGCGCGGCATGGGCGGCTCCGACAAGCCCGTCGGCGGGTACGACAAGAAGACGATGGCCGCGGACGTCCACGCGCTCCTCGGCCACCTGTCCCTCGCCTCGGCGCACTTCGCCGGGCACGACATCGGCGCGATGGTCGCCTACGCCCACGCCGCCAACCACCCCGCGGCGACCCGCCGCGTCGCCCTCCTCGACGTGGCCCACCCCGACGAGGACTGGGCCCGGATGACCCTGCTCCCCCAGCCCGGGGCCACCCACCTGTGGTGGTTCGCCCTCAACCAGGTGCACGGCCTGCCCGAGCAGCTCCTCGCCGGCCGCTACCACCACCTCCTGGACTGGCTGTTCGCCCACGGCGCCGCCGACCCGGCCGCCGTCGACGCGCACTCCCGCGCCGTGTACGCCCGCGCGTACGACGCCCCGGACGCGATCCGGGCCGGAAACGACTGGTACCGGACCTTCGGGCAGGACATCGCCGACCTCGCCTCGTACACCCCGGTGACCGGCCCGCTGCTCGCCCTCGGCGGCGAGCACAGCAACTACGAGCTGCTCACCCGCGCCGTCCCGGCACTGGGCACCGACACCCGGGTCGTCCGCGTCGACGGCAGCGGCCACTACCTCCCGGAGGAGCGGCCGGAGGCCGTCGTCGCCGAGCTGACTCGATTCTTCGGCTGATCACACCGGTGCCGGACCGGCCGTGGTCAGAATCCTCACCGCCGCCCTTCGGCGCCGATCCGCTCCGGTCCCGAGCGGCCGCATCCGGTCGCATCAGGCCACTTGTGATCACCCGTCATCTGCCCGTTACCTCCGGGTCTAGCGTCCTCCTCCAGCAAGCACCGACAGAGCACCGACGAGGAAGGACGTGAGGCCCGCGTGGCCAGTCACCGAAAGCCCAGGCAGCGCCCGTTCTCCGGCGGCACCGTACGGACCGCCGCCACCCTCGCCCTCGCGGGCGCTGCCACCGCCACCGCGTTCGAAGGCACCTCCCAGGCCGACCCCCGGCCCACCCCCGCCCAGGTCGAGGCGGAGGTGAACCGGCTCTACGAGGAGGCCGAGGCCGCGACCGAGCGGTACAACGGGGCGAAGGAACAGGCGGACGAGGCCGAGCGGGCGCTGACCGGCCTGCGCGACGAGACCGCCCGCAGGACCGACCGGCTCAACACCGCCCGCGGCGCGCTCGGCACCCTGGCCGCCACCCAGTACCGCGGCGGCTCCCTGGGCACCGCCGTACGGCTCGCGCTGGCGGCCGACCCGAAGCAGTACCTCGCCCAGGCCGCCTTCATCGCCCGCGCCGGCGACCGCAACGCCGCCGGGATCACCGCCGTGCGCCGCGGGCTGGACGAGGTCGGCAAACTGCGGACGCAGGCCGCCGGGAGGGCCTCCGACCTGCGGGTCAAGCGGGACGAACTCGCGGGGCACAAGGCCGAGATCGAGGCCAAGCTCGCCGCCGCCAGGCAGCAGCTGGCCAAGCTCACCGCCGAGGAACGCGCGGCCTACGAGGCGCGCACGGCCGCCGCCTCCGCCCCCGCCGCCGCCCCTTCCGCGGCCGCGGCCCCCGTACCCGCGCGGCGCGCGGACCCGGCGCCGTCCGACGGTTCGCGCGCCGCCCGCGCCGTGGCCTTCGCGTACGGGGCGATCGGCAAGCCGTACGTCTGGGGCGCGACGGGCCCGGGATCCTTCGACTGCTCGGGGCTGACCCAGGCGGCCTGGAAGTCGGCCGGCGTCGCGCTCCCCCGCACCACGTACACCCAGATCAACGCCGGCCGCCGCGTCTCCCGCGACCAGCTGGCCCCCGGCGACCTGGTGTTCTTCTACTCCGGCATCACGCACGTCGGCCTGTACATCGGCAACGGCCAGATGATCCACGCGCCGCGACCGGGCTCGACCGTCCGGGTCGCCCCGCTCGACTCGATGCCGTGGGCCGGCGCCTCGCGCCCCGCCTAGCCTGGCGCCGTACTCGTCCCGTTACGGCGTCACGGCGCCTTGACCTGCGTGGTCAGCCAGCCGAAGGTCTGCGGCAGCTGCTTGGACCACGATTCGAGGTTGTGGCCGCCGGTCACCTTCTCCGCGTGCACCACGGTCGGGCTCTTCGCGGCGCCCTTGAGGTCCATGCCGGACAGGTAGCCGTCGTTCTGGGCCCCGGACATCCACAGGGACACCGCGGGCGGCGTCGGCGCCGCCTTCAGCAGGTTCAGCAGGTTGTGGGTGCGGCGCAGCTCCGGGTCCTGGGCGACCAGCGAGGACGGCTCCTGGCCCGGGTCGTTGTACCCGGACAGCGAGACGGCGGCGGCGTAGCGGTCGGGGTGGGCGATGGCCAGCTTGGCGGCGCAGTACGCGCCGGCCGAGTAACCGGCCACGCCCCAGGTGCGCGCCTCGTCCGACGCCCGGAAGTTGTCGACGACCATCTTGCGGACGTCGACGCTGAACCAGCTGTCCGCGTTGACCTTGCCGGGGAGGTTGGCGCAGCCGGTGTCGCCGTTGCCGAGCAGCATGGCGCGCGGCGAGACGAGGATGAACGGCTGCACCGTGCCGTTCTTCATCAGCGGCTCCAGCACCTCGTGCGCCTTGAGCCCCTGGAACCAGGACTTGCCCGTCCCCGGGATGCCGGGGATCAGCTCGACCACCGGGAACTTCTTGTCCTTGTAGGCCGGGTCGTCGTACTGCGGCGGCAGCCACACCAGCACGTCGCCCTTGACCCCGGAGACCTTCCCGTCGAGCTCGGTCTTCTGCACCCGGCCGCCGAGGCCGTCCACCGGCTGGAACTGCTGGCGGACCTTCGGCGCCTCCTGCACCTCCCGCGCCTTCTTCCCGCCGAGCCCGTCCGGGCCCAGGTCGGGGGCGGCGGTGACGTACTTCCCGGTGCCGAGCAGGTCGCCCCAGGAGGTGTAGAAGTTCATGTCCCGGTTGATGCCTATGAACACCAGGGCGACGGCGGTGGCCTGCGCGAAGACGAGCATCGTGCCGCGGGTGGCGACGCGCACGGCGGCAGGGCCGCGCACCCTGCTCCACACGGCCAGCGGCAGGACGACGGCGATCACGGTCAGCGCGACCGCCGCCGCGAAGAGGGGGGTCCCCGTCAGGCTCATCACGCCATCAAAGAGGGCGGCGCCGCGCCTTCCGGTTGCCCACTCCCCCTGCGGGGTGGATCACACGCACCGGGACGGCCCGGCGGATCGGCCGGGCCCGGCGGGCCGGACCGGCCCCGTCCCGGCCGGGCCCCCGGTCCCCGGTCCGCGGATCAGACCAGCCGGCGGGCCGTGGCCCAGCGGGTCAGCTCGTGCCGGTTGGACAGCTGGAGCTTCCTGAGCACCGCCGAGACGTGCGACTCGACCGTCTTCACCGAGATGAAGAGCTGCTTGGCGATCTCCTTGTACGCGTACCCGCGCGCGATCAGCCGCAGCACCTCGCGCTCCCGCTGCGTGAGCCGGTCCAGGTCCTCGTCCACCGGCGGCGCGTCCGTCGAGGCGAACGCGTCGAGCACGAAGCCCGCCAGCCGTGGCGAGAACACCGCGTCGCCCTCCTGCACGCGGAAGACGGAGTTCACCAGGTCGGAGCCGGTGATGGTCTTGGTGACGTAGCCGCGCGCGCCGCCCCGGATGACCCCGATGACGTCCTCGGCGGCGTCCGACACCGACAGCGCGAGGAAGCGCACCGGGTTCTCGACGGCCCCCATCAGCGGGGCGCAGCGCCGCAGCACCTCGACGCCCCCGCCGCCGGGGAGGTGCACGTCGAGCAGGACCACCTCGGGCCGGGTGGCGGTGATGACGGTGACGGCCTGGTCGACGTCGGCCGCCTCGCCGACGACCTCGACGCCGGTGCGGTCGGTCTCGCCGATCTCGGCCTGCACGCCGGTGCGGAACATGCGGTGGTCGTCGACGAGGACCACCCGGACCCGCCTGGTCGGTGCCGTTCCCGTGCTCTCGTCGGACATGCTGCCTCCGGTCATCCTGCGTTCGCCGCCCTCTCCATCTCCAGCTCGACCTCGGTGCCGCCGTCGGGAGCGGACCGCAGCCGCGCGGTCCCGCCGTTGCGCTGCATCCGGCCGATGATCGATTCTCGTACGCCCATGCGGTCGTCCGGTACCGCGTCGAGGTCGAAGCCGGGCCCGCGGTCCCGTACGGACACGAACACCGTCTGCCCCTCCACCTCGGCGTAGACCTGCACCGGCCCGCCCTCGCCACCGTACTTGGCGGCGTTGACCATCGCCTCGCGCGCGGCCTGGACCTGCGCCGCCAGCCTCTCGTCCAGCGGGCAGTCGCCGACGACGACGACCTCGATGGGCACCCCGTGGTGGTCCTCCACCTCGGCGGCGGTCTTCTTCACGGCCTCCGCCAGCGTGGTGGGCTCCTCGGCCTCGTCCTTGCCGGTGCCCTCGGGCTTGTACAGCCAGTTCCGCAGCTCGCGCTCCTGGGCCCGGGCCAGGCGGCGCACCTCGCCGGCGTCCTCCGCGTTCCGCTGGATCAGGGTGAGGGTGTGCAGCACCGAGTCGTGGACGTGGGCGGCGACCTCGGCGCGCTCCTGGGCGCGGATGCGCATCAGCCGTTCCTCGGACAGGTCCTGGGTCATCCGGATCAGCCAGGGTCCGGCGAGGAGGGCGACGCCGACGAGGACGGCGAGGGTGGCCGTCAGGACGTTGCCCAGCTGGGCCGCCGATCCCCGGACGACGATGAAGACGGTCAGGCCCACGCCGACGAGGACGACGCCGGCGAGCGCCCGGGCGGTCTGGAGCAGGCGGGCGTGCCGTCCGGCGGCGGCGTTCCAGTGGGCGCGGCGGGCGTTGTCGGCCTGGCGCCACACGAGGACCACGCCGGCGCCGACGAGCAGCGTCGGCCACACGTACCGGCCGGACTCGCCGCCGAGCTGGACCTTGGAGATGAAGATGCCGGCCCCGATGAACAGGGCGATCAGCGCGGTGACCTGCCCGCGGTCGGGCTTGCGCAGCCGGCGGGTGCCGTCGGCGCAGGTCTCCCAGAGCGAGCCGTTCGCGGTCCGGCCGCCGACGCCGAGCGGTACGAACACCCAGAACGCGGCGTACAGCAGGACGCCGAGGCCGTCCCCGAACATGAACAGGCCGAGGAACGCCAGCCGGACCCAGATCACGGGCAGCCCGAGGTGGCCGGCGAGCCCGCGCGCGACCCCGCCGAGCATCCGGCCGTCGGCGCTGCGGTAGAGCCTGCGCGTCGGTGCGGGCTCGGGCAGGGGTTCCGATGCGTGCGGGGTGCGGGGTGCGGCGGCTGCGGGCATGTCACTGATGGTCACACGGGCGCGGGGGGCCCGGCATCAGGGCATCCCCCCAGTTCCGTCGGGGGGATATCAGGGTTGCGCCAGGGTCGGGCCGGGTGCCGCGGGGCGCCGCGGCCCGTCACCATGGACGCATGACCGAAGTACACGACGCCCCGCCGGCGGACCCCGCGGCCGCACCGCCCCCTGCGGTCCGGCCGCCCCTGCGCCGCGCCCGGCGCGACAAGGTCCTCGCGGGCGTGTGCGAGGGGCTGGGCCGGCACTTCGACCTGGACCCGGTGGTCTTCCGGATCTTCCTCGGCGTCCTCGCGGTCACCGGCGGCGTCGGCCTGATCTTCTACGGGTTCGCGTGGCTGCTGCTCCCGCTGGAGGGCGAGGAGGAGAGCGAGGCGAAGAAGCTGCTGACCGGCCGGGTCGAGGGCGCCACGCTCGCGGCGGTGTTCGCCGCGCTGGTGGGCTGCGCGCTGTTCCTGTCGATGCTGGACAACGGCGAGATGGCGGTCTTCTCGATCCTGGTCATCCTGGCGCTGGGCGTCGCCTCGTACTGGTCCCAGCGGCGCCGGGTCGCCGCTCCCGAGGCGGAGGCCCCCGCCTCGCACCGGCCGGCGCACTCGCCGGCCCCGCCGGAGACGAAGGCGCCGCCCGCCCCCGGCGGCCCGTCGTGGTGGCGGGACCCGCTGGTCAAGGACGGCACCACCGGCCCGGTCGGCGCGACGGGGTACCTGTGGGGGCCCGACGACGAAGTCGTCGGCGCCCGGAGCGGCGCCCCGGCGGCGCCGGCCGCGCCCTCCGTCCCGGTCCGTCCGCGCGGCGGCATCGGCGGCCGGGTGTTCGTCCTGGCCGTGCTGGCGGGGGCCGGGTCCGCGTCCTCCGTGTGGGAGGGCGGCACGATGACCCACGCCCTGCAGATCGGTCTGGCGTCGGCCCTGGCCGTGTTCGGCCTGGGGCTCGCGGTCAGCTCCTTCAAGGGCCGTACGGGCTTCGGCACCGTCCTCCTCGCCCTCGTCACCGCCGGGCTGCTGGCGGGCGCGTCGGCGCTGCCCGCCGAGATCGGCACGGACTGGCGCCGGGTCGACTGGCGGCCGGCCGCGGTGGCCGACGTACGGCCCTCGTACGCGGCGGGCACCGGGCTCGCCACGCTGGACCTGAGCCGGCTGGACGTGCCGAAGGGCGCCACCGTGGCGGTCCGCGCCTCGCTGGACGCGGGCCGGCTGAAGGTGATCGTGCCGCGGGAGGTGACGGCCGTGGCCGACGTGTCGGTCCGGTTCGGCGACATCCACCTGCCCGGTGAGACCAGCCGGGACTTCCGTGTCCGCCGCGGCGGCGAGACCCTGGGGGCGACGCTGCCCCCCTCCCCCGGCACCGAGGCCGGCGGGACGATCGAGCTGCACCTGGACACGGGTGTGGGACAGGTGGAGGTGGCCCGTGCGGCGTCATGAATTCCAGCCGGGCCGGCTCCTGGCGGGCCTCGTCCTGATCGCCGCGGGCGTGCTCTACCTGCTCGACGCGACCGGCCGGGCCGATCTGCCGTGGTTCCTGGTCATCCCGATGGCCGCGGGCGGGCTGTCGCTTGCCGCACTGCTCGGGATGGTGACCTACGCCGTGCGCAGGGACCGCCGTGAGCGGATCAGCGCGTCGAGCGACCAGTAGGGGGCTCCGGCGATGATCAGCGGGGTCCAGGCCATCAGGTAGACCAGGTCGTTGCCGTAGTAGTACGGGGACACGGCCCACGACACCGTCAGCCAGAGGCTGAGCGCGATCAGCGCTCCGCCGAGGGCCGCGATCCGGGTCAGCAGGCCGGCCAGGACCCCGAGGCCGACGAGGAGTTCCCCGAGGGCGATGACCGTCCCGAAGGCCACGGGGGCCTCCAGCGCCATGTCGACCATGGCCGGGATGGCGGAACTGTCGCGCACGGCGCGCATCTGGTCGCCGATGGAGCCGTCGCCGGTGGCGGCGAGGAACGCGGAATCGGTCAGCTTGTCCAGGCCGGCGTAGACGAAGGTCACGCCGAGGAAGATCCGCAGGGGCAGCAGCGCGTACCGGGCCGCGCGCTCCTTCAGCGGGGAGGGCTTCGACGGGGCGACGTCAAGTACATCGGTTCGATTCACGCGACATGTGTACCCCGATCACTCGGCCACGTCGATGGTGCAGCGGTTGGATTCCACTCCTGCGGCGGTCACCACTTGGACGTCCACGCGCCCCGGTTCCACTTCCGCGGGGACCGGCACCGTCAGCACGGCGTCCGAGGGGTTGGTGAACCCACCCGCCACCGGGACCAGCGGCACGTGCACGTGCACCGCCCCGATCCGTACGACCAGCCGGGCCAGCATCTCCGGGGTCTGCGCCCCGGGCGGCACGAAACCCACCCCGCGGATCTCGATGTCGTCCCCGGGGCGGACGGCGGCGTCCAGGTCCCCGGGCTCCCGTCTGCGCACCACCGACAGCACGAGCGGGCGGCTGCCCTCCGCGTACTTGGCCGCCAGGTAGACGGCGGCCGACAGCGCCACCAGCAGGGCCAGTGCCCACGGCAGCCGGGGCAGCCGGTCCGGGAAGCGGGCCAGCGACACCGCCGCGTGGACCAGCACCACCGCCGAGACCAGGACGTACTGCGCGTCGGGGAAGGAGCCGCGCCCCGCGTCGTCGGTCAGCAGGTCCGCCCCGCGCGGCCGGTCCGCGGGCAGCTTCTGCAGCCGCTGGCCCATGATGCGTACGGCGACCACCCGGCGGACCAGGACGGCCACCGTCGAGGTCAGAGCGACGACCGCCAGCAGCGGCAGCGCGCCCTCCAGGGCGAACCCCGCGTACAGGGCCTGCCGCTCGGGGCCGGGCACCGACGCCGCGAGCCGCAGCGCGGGCAGCAGCACGGCGAACGCGGCCAGCACCACCCAGGCGCTCGGGACGGCCTTGGAGGTGGAGAGCCGGTTGTCCTCGCCGACGAGCGGCGCCAGCAGTCCGCCGCGGACGGACTGGGCGCGCGCCGCGACGGTGAGCAGCCCCGCGAGCAGCAGGGCCGCCAGCAGTCCGGCGGTGCGCGCGGTGGACCATCCGGTGCCGAGCGCGGCGGCGACCTGGACCAGCAGCAGGACGCCGGCGACGATCCAGACGGCGAGCACGGCCCGCCGGGAGAACAGGTACAGCCAGGAATTGCCGGCCTCCCGGCCCCGGTCGGCGACGGTGCGGGCCGACAGGGTCAGCTCGTCGGAGACCCACTGCCGGGACGCGCCGAGGGAGTGGGCGACGGCGGCCGGCACGCCGTGGCCGGCGGCGAACTCGTCCCGCTTCTCCAGGAACGCGGCGACGGCGCGCCGGTGGCCTTCCCGTGCGCACTCCTCACAGGCGCAGGCGGTGGTGTGGGTGCTTCGGGAGACCTCTTGGACAGCCACGTGCGTGCCGCCTCTCTGAACTACGGTGCAATGCCAGCGAATTGTGCACCACTGCGGCAGTGCTCCGGATTGCGCACGATGTCAGAGCAGGTGATGAGCAGTTCATGATGTTGACGCCACCGGTCGCGGGGCCGTCTGGCGCAACGGCTGGTAGTTCGCCCAGGCGGCCAGATCGGACCCGAACCGCTCGCGCATCAGCACCGCACCGCGGTGGTCGACGGGCACCGGCTTCCCGGCCGCCCGCGCGGTCAGCTGCACCTGCGCCGCCCGCTCGGCGGCGACGAACCACCAGACGGCGGCGTCAACCGTGTCACCGACCGTCAGCAGTCCGCGGTTGCGCAGGATCAGCGCCTTGTACGGTCCCAGCGCCCGCCCGATGCGGTGCGGGTCCTCGGCCGCGGAGCACTCGTCGAGGAGCGCGTGGTCCCCGTAGAAGGCGCAGGCCTCCTGGGTGATCGGGGCCAGCAGTTCGCCGAGCGCGGCCAGCGCGCCGCCGTACGGGCCGCGGGTGCGGACGACGGCCACCGCCCCGGGGCGCTCCCGGTGGACGGCCGCGTGCACGGCGAAGGCCAGACCGTTGACGCGGCGCCCGCCCTGGAGCACCCGTCCGTCCCCGTCGACCAGCAGCAGGTCGTCGGGGGTCAGCGTGGCGAAGGCCCGGCCGAAGGGGTTCACCCAGTAGCAGTCGTCGAACTCCGGGTCCCGGGCGCTGACGTGCCCGGCCACCCCGTCCTCGTACCCGAGGGCGCCCAGCAGCCGCAGTGCCTCGGCGAGGCGTTCCTTGCGGTACGCGCGTTCGTCGGCGGGGTCGGCGTGCCCGGGCGGCATGTCGAAGCGCAGCCGGTCCACCGGCACCGGACCGGGGCGCGTCCCGGGCACCGGACCGGGGCGCGCGTCCGGCACCGGGCCCGGCCGCGTGCCGGGCGCCCGGCCGGGCCGCACGTCCGCCGCCGCCGTCTCGTCGGCCATCGCTCGCTCTCCTCGTCGGTCGTCCGCGTTCCGCCGCTCGTCGGCGCAAGGTACTGGCCGCCGCGCGAGGAGAACAGGGCCGCGCACCGGCGAAAACGAAGGCGCCGCCGCTCAGCCAGGCTGAGCGGCGGCGCCTTCGTCGTACGCGGGTCAGGACCCGGTCACTCCCACTCGATGGTGCCCGGGGGCTTGCTCGTGCAGTCGAGGACCACGCGGTTCACGTCCGGCACCTCGTTGGTGATCCGGGTGGAGATCCGGGCGAGCACCTCGTACGGCATGCGCGTCCAGTCCGCGGTCATGGCGTCCTCGGAGGAGACGGGGCGCAGCACGATCGGGTGGCCGTAGGTGCGGCCGTCGCCCTGGACGCCGACGCTGCGGACGTCCGCGAGCAGGACGACCGGGCACTGCCAGATCTCGCGGTCCAGACCGGCGGCGGTGAGCTCGTGGCGGGCGATGGCGTCGGCCTCGCGCAGCAGGTCCAGGCGCTCGCGCGTGACCTCGCCGACGATGCGGATGCCGAGGCCGGGGCCGGGGAAGGGCTGGCGCTGGACGATCTCGTCCGGCAGGCCCAGCTCCTGGCCGACCATCCGGACCTCGTCCTTGAACAGCTGGCGCAGCGGCTCGACGAGCTCGAACTCGATGTCGTCGGGCAGGCCGCCCACGTTGTGGTGGGACTTGATGTTCGCGGTGCCGGTGCCGCCGCCGGACTCGACGACGTCCGGGTACAGGGTGCCCTGCACCAGGAAGGCCACGTCCGCGCCGCCCTCGGCGATGATCTCGGCCTGCGCCTGCTCGAAGACGCGGATGAACTCGCGGCCGATGATCTTGCGCTTGGTCTCCGGGTCGGAGACGCCGGCCAGCGCGTTCAGGAAGCGCTCCTGCGCGTCGACGACCTTCAGCTGGACGCCGGTGGCCGCGACGAAGTCCTTCTCGACCTGCTCGGTCTCGCCCTTGCGCATCAGGCCGTGGTCGACGTAGACGCAGGTGAGCTGCGAGCCGATGGCCTTCTGGACGAGCGCCGCGGCGACCGCGGAGTCCACGCCGCCGGAGAGGCCGCAGATGGCGCGCTTGTCGCCGACCTGCTCGCGGATGGCGGCGACCTGCTCCTCGACGATGTTGCCGGTGGTCCAGGTGGGGGCCAGGCCGGCGCCGCGGTAGAGGAAGTGCTCCAGGATCTGCTGGCCGTGCGTGGAGTGCATGACCTCGGGGTGGTACTGGACCCCGTACAGCTTCTTCTCGTCGTTCTCGAAGGCCGCGACCGGGACGACGCCGGTGGACGCGGTGACCGTGAAGCCCTCGGGGGCGGCGGAGCACGCGTCGCCGTGGGACATCCACACCGACTGGTTGTCGGGGGTGCCCTCGAAGAGGGTGGAGCCGGACTTGGAGACGGCCAGCGGGGTGCGGCCGTACTCGCGGGCGCCGGTGTTGTCGACCTGGCCGCCGAGGGTGACCGCCATCAGCTGGAAGCCGTAGCACATGCCGAAGACGGGGACGCCGGCCTCGAACAGGGCGCGGTCGATGGTGGGCGCGCCGTCCTCGTACACGGAGGAGGGGCCGCCGGAGAGGATGATCGCCTTGGGGTCCTTGGCCAGCATCTCGGCCACCGGCATCGTGCTGGGGACGATCTCGCTGTAGACCCGTGCCTCGCGGACGCGGCGGGCGATGAGCTGGGCGTACTGGGCGCCGAAGTCGACGACGAGAACCGTGTCCGGGGCGCTGTCTTGGGCGGCGGAGGGTGCTTCTGGCACGGGGCGGCCTTCCGGCGGAAGAGGTGGCTGTTTTGTCGATTCTAACGGGGGACCCGGGCCCCTCTTCGTCTCACCATCCGAACCGGCTTGGCCTCAACGGGGACGGAAGGTCATAATCCGTTCCATGCGCGAGCAGCTGAGCTTCCTCTTTACCTATGGCACCGGTCGGTCCGGTCGCCATGGGTCCTCGTGATGCTCGCTTGAGCCGCTGACTTCCCAGAGAGCGCCCCGGTCCGACAGGACCGGGGCGCTCCTGCGTTCCCGCTCCTGCCGGCCGCGTCCACCCCGCGAACCACAGCCACAGGAGATCCGCCATGACCACGACGACCACCACCCCCGAGCAGCTGATCGCCGACTCCCGCACCCGCATCGACGCCCTCGACGACCGCATCATCGGGCTGATCCAGGAGCGGATGGCCGTCTCCACGGTCATCCAGGAGGCCCGGATCACCTCCGGCGGCCGCCGGGTGCACCTGTCCCGCGAGATGGAGGTGCTCTCGCACTGGAGCAGCGCGCTGGGCAAGCCCGGCACCACCCTGGCGATGACCCTGCTGGAGCTGTGCCGGGGCCGGGTCTGACGCCCGCGGCCGCGAACCCGTGTCACGCCCGTTCGTCACCCGTCCGGACCGTGACCGGCCCCGCGGCCCTTCGTTGGTGAGGGTGGCCGCGCCAGCCAGGCGCGGGACCGCAGCACCACGCGTGGCTCCGCCGGAGCGATGAGACGCACGCCCCGTGGAGCGTGTGTCGTGGGACCTCGCTCCTCAGCGTGACCGGACGGCAGGGGACAGCAGCCCGGTCCGTGACGGGACGGCCGGTCCGGGGGACGCCCCGGGCCGGCCGTTCCGCGTGTGCGGCCCCGCCCCGCCCCGGCCGGCCGCCCCGAGCCCGGGTAGGCCCCCCTCCCCCGACGGCCCGCCCTTCACCGTGTGACGGACGCCACGGACCGGGAGCGCTGGTTCCGGTACAACCATCCGTGCGGGCCACGTGTCACCACATGCGTGCGGGGACTGCGCTCGGAGGGGGAGCGCAGTCCCCGCCCGTACGTGCGTCGCCGCGCGTCCCGCCGGCCGCGCGTTCCCGCTACGGCGCCTCCGGCTTCGCCGGCACCTCGGGGATCCCGAGGAACGGCAGCCGCAGCGCCCCGAAGGCCTCCTTCGGCACCGCCGGGCTGACCGGTTCCACCGCGGGGAGGCGGACGTACGCCGCTCCCTGCTCCGGCCGTGCGTCCTGCTCGCCCTTGTTCGGCCAGTACGACATCGCCCGCTCCGCCTGCGCCGTGATCGTCAGCGACGGGTTGACCCCGAGGTTGGCGGAGACGGCCGAGCCGTCCACCACCGAAATGCCCGGATGTCCGTAGAGCCGGTGGTACGGGTCGACGACGCCTTCCTGCTCCGACGCCCCGATCGGGCAGCCGCCGAGGAAGTGCGCGGTGAGCGGGGTGCCCATCAGCTCGCCGATGTTGCTGCCCGCGAAGCCGTTGATCTCCTCCGCCAGCAGGGACGCCGCCCTCGTGGCCTCCGCGATCTGGACCGGGTTGGGGGCGCCGTGGCCCTGTCGGGCGGTGAGCAGGCCCTTGCCGATGCCGCCCGGCTTGCGGTAGGTCGTGAGGGAGTTGTCGAGCGACTGCATGACCAGGCCGATGATCGTGCGCTCGGACCAGCGCCGGTTCGACAGCGAGCGCGCCATCTGGAGGGGGTGGCGCGCAGTCCGGGCGAACCAGGCCCGGACCCGGTGCCGGGCGTAGGGCACCTGGAGGATCGTCATGAACCCCATCGCGTTGGAACCCTTGCCGTAGCGGACGGGCTCGATGTGGGTGTCGGCGTCGGGGTGGACCGAGGAGGTGATCGCCACGCCGTGGGTGAAGTCGGCGCGGCGGTCCGCGCCGTGCCGCCTGCGGTAGCGGCGGTCGTCGGTCTGCGCGCCGACCAGGCCCTCGGAGTTGGTCCGGGTCAGCTCGCCGAGCCGCTCCGACAGGCGCGGCAGCTCCCCGCGGTCCTTCATGGTGTGCAGCAGGGTCTGGGTGCCGTACGTCCCCGCCGCCACGACCACGTACGCGGCGCGCAGCACCTTCGCCCGGCCGCCGCGGCGGCGGTCGGTGGGGACCGTGCGGACGCGGTAGCCGCCCTCGGGGTCCTCGGAGAGCGCGGTGACGGTGGTCATCGGGTGGATGACGGCGCCCGCGCGCTCGGCGAGGTGCAGGTAGTTCTCGTTCAGGGTGTTCTTCGCGCCGTGCCGGCAGCCGGTCATGCACTCGCCGCACTCGGTGCAGGCGCTGCGGGCGGGTCCGGCGCCGCCGAAGTACGGGTCGGCGGCCTCCTCGCCGGGCCTGGCCCGGGCGGTGCCCGCGCCCTGCTCGCCGTTCTCGCCGTCCTTGCCGTCGCCGAAGAAGACGCCGACGGGCGCCATGTGGAAGGAGTCCCCGACGCCCATCTGCTCGGCGACGGCCTTCAGGTGGACGTCGGAGGCGGTCATGGTCGGGTTCAGGCGCACCCCGAGCATCCGCTTGGCCTGGTCGTAGTAGGGGGCGAGCTCGCTGCGCCAGTCGGTGATGGACGCCCACTGCCGGTCCTCGAAGAAGGCGGCGGGCGGCACGTAGAGGGTGTTGGCGTAGTTGAGCGAGCCGCCGCCGACCCCGGCGCCGGCCAGCACCATGACGTTGCCGAGCAGGTGGATGCGCTGGATCCCGTACAGCCCGAGGGCCGGGGCCCACAGGTAGTTGCGCAGGTCCCAGCTGTTCTTCGGCAGGCTCTCGCGGGTGAACCGGCGTCCTGCCTCCAGGACGCCGACCCGGTACCCCTTCTCGGTCAGGCGCAGGGCCGAGACCGACCCGCCGAACCCGGATCCGATGACGATGACGTCGTAGTCGTACGCGTGCGACACGGCTGGGCCCCTAACGCAGTCGGAGTGCCTTCATGACCTGGAGGCTGCGGGTCATGAACGCCGCGTACTTCTCGTCGTCCATGCCCAGCGAGGGCGCCATCGGCAGCAGCCGCTGGTGGGCGACGGTCTGGGCCTCGGTGTACTTGAGGATGCCCTCGGAGCCGTGGCGGCGGCCGAGGCCGGAGTCCTTCATGCCGCCCATGGGGGCCTGGGCGCTGCCGTAGGCGGGGGCGTAGCCCTCGTTGATGTTGACGGTGCCGGTGCGCAGGCGGGCGGCGACGGCGTGGCCGCGGCGGGCGTCCTTGGTCCACACGCTGGAGTTGAGGCCGTAGGCGGTGGCGTTGGCCTGGGCGATGACCTCGTCCTCGTCGGTGAAGCGGTAGACGGAGACGACCGGTCCGAAGGTCTCCTCGCCGCACACGGCCATGGGCGACTCGACGCCGTCGAGGATGGTGGGCTCGTAGAAGAGGGGGCCGATGTCGGGGCGGGCGGTGCCGCCGGCGACGAGGACGGCGCCCTTGGCGACGGCCTCGTCGACGTGCCGCTGGACGGTCTCCAGCTGGCGCGTCCCGACCAGCGAGCCCATGTCGGCGCCGTAGGCGAGGGAGCTGCCCAGGCGCATGGCCTTCGTGCGGGCGGCGAAGCGCTGGACGAACGTGTCGGCGATCGAGGCGTGGACGTACAGCCGCTCGATGGAGATGCACAGCTGGCCGGCGGAGGAGAAGCAGGCGCGGACGGCGCCGGCGGCGGCCTTCTCCACGTCGGCGTCGTGCAGGACGAGCATGGCGTTCTTGCCGCCGAGTTCGAGGGAGACCCCGACGAGGCGGTCGGCGGCGCCCCGGGCGACCTCGCGGCCGGTGCGGGTGGAGCCGGTGAAGGAGACGTAGTCGGCGTGCCGGACGACCTCCGGGCCGACGACGGGTCCCTCGCCGAGGACGATCTGGAAGACCTCGGCGGGCAGCCCGGCCTCGATGAGCAGGTCGCGGGCCCACAGGGCGGTGAGCGCGGTCTCCGTGTCGGGCTTCATGACGAGCGCGTTGCCGGAGACGAAGGCGGGCAGCGCGTCGCCGACCGACAGCTCCAGGGGGTAGTTCCAGGGGGCGATCTGGCCGACGACGCCGCGCGGCTGGCGCAGCTCGGTGACCTTGGTGAGGGTGGGCATCGCACCGGTGTGGCCCTTGGGGCGCAGGTACGAGGGGGCCTTGCGGCCGTAGTGGCGGGCGGCGACGGCGACCGCCTGGACCTCCTCGTGGGCGTGCAGGCGGGCCTTGCCGGTCTCCAGCTGGATGAGGTCGAGGACCTCGGCCTGCCGGGCGAGGACCAGGTCGTGGAAGCGCAGCAGCACCGCGGCCCGCTTGCGTACGGGGACGGCGGCCCAGGCGGGCTGTGCGGCGCGGGCCCGGTCGAAGGCCTCCGCGACGTCCTCGGGGGTGGCCTCGGGGAGCTCGGCCAGCCGGTCCCCGGTGAACGGGGTGTGGTTGGCGGTCCGGCCGGAGCCGATGATGCCGCGGGTCAGCCGGGCGACCAGATCGGGGGTGACCACGTCGGCGGCGGTGCGGACGCCCGCCGGGGCCGGGGCGACCGGGTTGGTGGGCTGCGGTGCGGCGCGGAGGGGGGCGGCGGGGGCCTGCGAGTCCGTCATGGCGGTGAGCGTATTGCGCCCGCGGGCCTTTGGGTACCCGTGGGTAACCGGATTTTGGGTTTTCCGCCAGTGATCGCTGGCACGATCGCTGCGTTTGGCGGGATCACCACCCGTACGGCGGGATCACCAGCCGTCCGACGGGATCAGCGCCCCTTGGCGGGCGGCGCCCAGCCGCTGAGCACCGTGTCGAACTGCTGGCGGGTCGTGCTCCACCCGGCGGCGGGGCTCGACATGTAGATCGCGTACTCGACCTCGTCGGGCGCGATGTACATCTGCTCGATGGCCCGGCGCGGACCCGCGTGCGTTCCCTTCTCGGTGTACGTGAACTCCCAGAGCGCGGACCGCTGGCTGTCACGGAAGGTGTTCGGCTTCAGCAACAGCTGCTTGTAGTCCGTCCGCTTCTGCACCTGCTTCTCCAGGTCGAGCAGGTGCGCGTACGCGTCCCGGTAGTCCGGCGTGGTGTCCACGGCGATCCGGATGAAGTGCTTCCCGTTGTCCGGGGTGTAGTCGATCTGGTTGCCGTCCATCTGGCGCGTCCAGCCCTCCGGGACGAAGAGGGTGAACCCGGTGGGATCGGTGACCTTGTTCCAGCCGGCCGGCGGCTCGGCGGGTTCCTGGACCCGCGGGTCGCCGGCCGGGTTCTGCTGGTCGGGGACGCTCGCGTTCTTGTCCGCGCCGCCGTCCTTGCCGGTGTCGCCGTCACCGGTGAACTTCAGCACCCCGAAGACACCGCCGCCACCGAGCAGCGCCGCCACCAGGGCGACCGCCGCCGCGCGCCGGACGCGGCCCTTGGCCCCGCCGCCGGGATCGGACCGGTCCGGGAGGGTGGCCGTCGCGGCGGCGCCCCCCGAGGGGCCCTGCGGGGGCCGGGCGGCGTGCGCACCGTCGTGCGCCCCGCTCTCCGGGCGGTGGTCGGGCCGGTCCTGCGCCGGGGCCAGTTCCTCGCTGGTCACCGCGCGCGTGGGGACGTACGCCTGCGCCGCCTTCGGCTGCCGGCCCTCCATCGCCTCCAGCAGCATCCGCTCGGTCTCCGCGGCCGAGGGCCGCTCGGCCGGGTCCTTGCGCAGCAGGGCCGTGATGACCGGCCCCAGGGCGCCGGACTGGCGCTGCGGCGGCGGCTCGTCGTTGACCACGGCCTGGAGGCTGGAGATCGGCGAGGTGCGGCGGAACGGCGAGCGCGCCTCGACGGCCGTGTACAGGGTGGCGCCCAGCGACCACAGGTCCGACGACGGGTCGGGGGCCCCGCCGGTGACCCGCTCGGGTGCCAGGTAGTCGATGGAGCCGACGATCTCGCCGGTGCGCGTGATGGAGGAGTCGCCCTCGATCGCCGCGATGCCGAAGTCCGTGAGCAGCACCCGGCCGTCCTTGGCCAGCAGCACGTTGCCCGGCTTCACGTCCCGGTGCAGGACGCCGACCGCGTGCGCGGCGCGCAGCGCGCCCAGGACGTGCAGCCCGATCCGGGCCGCCTCGCCCGGCTCGATCCGGCCGGCGGCCTTGGCCGCCTCCGCCAGGGACGGGCCGTCGATGTACTCCATGACGATCCACGGCCGGTCGTCGTGCTCCAGCACGTCGTGCACGGTGACGACCGCGGGGTGCTGGATGCGGGCCGCGGCCCGGGCCTCCTTCTGCGTCCGGGCGTGCAGGACCTCCCGGTCGGCCTGGGCCACGTACAGACCCGCCGTCAGCTCCTTGACCGCGACGGTCCTGTGGAGCAGCTCGTCATGAGCGCGCCACACCTTGCCCATGCCACCGCTGCCGATCGGCTCGATGAGCCGGTACCGGCCCGCGAGCACGGTGCCCCCACCTGTCTGCTGTTCCACGAAACCTCGCCGCTCTCTGCACTTCAGGACAGGTTACGGAGCGCACGGGCGCTGCCGGAACCGCCCGGGCGCCCAGAGACAGCACTGTGACGCAATCGCCGTACTGACCGGCCGTCAGGAATCCCTCAACCGCCCGCCCGGTAACTCGCCGTGGCCTTCTCGAAGACCTCGGTGACCTTGCCCGACTCGTCCTCCGGACCGGTGACGATGACGACGTGGTAACTGCCGCCGAGGGCGACGACGAAGTTGCGCGCGAAGACGTTGCGGCCGTTGCCGTCGATCCACGTGTACCGGGCGGTGACCCTGAGCTGCTGGCCCACCGTGGTCTTCTTGATGTCGCCGACGGAGGACCAGGTGGAGCTGCGGTACGGGTTGAGTTCCGGCTCCTTGTCCTTCTGGTACGCCTCCGGGTCCGGGTTGCCCTGGACCTTGTCCCGGCCGGGCACGACGGTGAGGACGAACTGCCCCTCCGTGAAGCGCACCTGGCCGGCCTCGTTGATGCCGTTGCGGTCCCAGCCCTCGGGCACCGCGATCTGGAAGTGCTCCGGATCCTGCTGGACGGTGTAGCCGGGCGGCGCCGGCACGGTCGGCGCCGCCGACGGGGGCGGGGTCGTCGTCTGGGGCGCCGGCTTCGACTCGGGCGTGCCGGCGGGCGTCTGCGACGGGCCCTGACTCTGCTTCTGGGGGGTCGGGCCGGCGCCGGCCCGCCCGTCCTGCTCACCGGCCCGGGGCATGAAGAGCATCGCGTACGCCACCGCCCCGGCGAGCAGGGCCAGCACCCCGACGAGCAGCGTCCGGCCGAGGGAGCGGGGCGCGCGGGAGCCCGCGGGATTGCGGTGCCTGCCGTGGAGTTCGCCGCGGCGGCGCACGACGGGCAGCCGCGCGGGGTCGGGTTCGGCCATCGGCAGGATCCCGAAGCCGGCCTCCGGCTCGGGGGCGGAGCGCACGAGCGAGCGGAGCCAGCCGCGCAGCTCCTCGAAGTCGGGGCGCTCGGTGGGGTCCTGACGCAGCAGCGACTCGACGATCGGGCGCAGCGCGCCGCACTCCTCCGCGAAGGCCGGCGGCTCCGCGCAGACCATCTCGACCAGTTCGGCGACGCTGTCCTCGGGGTACGGGGCGTGCCCCTGCACGGCGCGGTACAGCAGCGCACCGAGGGCCCAGAGGTCGGTGGCCGGGCCGACGGGGGCGGCCAGCTGCCAGTGGCCGTGCACCGGACCGGCCTGTTCGGGGGCCCACCGCTCGGTGACGGCCCCGACGACGGCCATCCGCGTCTGCCGGGCCCGCTCGGCGTCCAGCCCGGTGCGCGGGCCGTCCCAGCCGGGCCGCGGGGCGGGGCCGCCCGGGACGGGCTGTCCCGGCGGCGCGGTCCGGCCCGGGCCGGGGGCCGGGGCCGGCTGCGGCCGCGCGCCCCAGCTGCCGGCCCGGGCGGGCCGGGGCGGTCCGGCGCTCCGGACGGCACGGCTCGGCTCCGGGGAGCCCGCCGCCGGCGGTCCGTCCCCGTCCGGGGCGTCGGCCTGCCGGTACCCCTGCGGCAGCGCGAGCCGCGCGGGCAGCGGCGCCCCGGGGTGCGCCTGCGGGGCGGCCGGCGGCTGCGGGGTGCTCTGCGTCCGGGGGGCCGGCGGGTACGGCTCGGTGCGGTGCTCCGGGTACGGCTGCGCGTGCGGCTGCGCCGGCGGGGCCGGGTACGCCTCGGGGCGCGGGGCCGGGTACGGCTCCTGTCGCCCGGCCGCTCCCGGGTCGGCCGGGGCGTACGGCTCGGGACCGGCCTCCGGGCGCGGGGCGGCGCCCGCCTCGGGCGCGGCGGGGTCCGGGGCCGGGGCCGGGGCGGCGGCCGGGTCCGCCGGGCGGCCGGGTCCCGGCGGGAGCGCCTGACGGCGCGGGGTGGCCCCGTGCCAGGGGGCGCGGGTGCCGGCGGCTCCGATGGCGCCGGTCTCCGGGCCGCCGTACGGGTACGAGTACCCCTGCGGGAGGTTCGACCCCTCGGGCCGCGCCTCCTCGACGGCCTTGCGCTGCTCGGTGACCCGGGCGGCGGCGGCCTGCGCCCCGGCCCGGTAGGCGGCGATGGCGCCGGCGCGCGCGGCGGCCTTCAACTCGGGCCGCTCGTCCGGACGTTCGGGACGCACGGGGCGCTCGGGACCGTCGGGGGTGATGTGGTCGGTGTAGCGCGGACCCGTGTCGTACCCGGGGGCCACGAGCGGCGCGTACGCGGCGGCGGGCGGACCCGGCCGCGCCGCGGGCGGCACGGGCGCGTCCGGACCGGCGTAGGGGCCGGTGCCCGGACCGGCGTACGGACCCTCGGCCCCGTACGGACCCTCGGCCGTGTACGAGCCCTCGGCCGCGTCCGGACCGGCGTACGGGCCGGCCGTCGCGTCCCGGCCGGCCGTCGGGTAGGGGTCGGCGGAACCCGCGCCCGGGCCCGCCGCCGGACCGGCGAACACCTCCAGCCCCGCACCGGGCTGCCCGGAACCCCCACCGGGGTGCGGTCCGGCCGCCGGGCCCTGGTGCGGCAGCGGCCACGGCCCGGCCGCCTGCCCGGGAATCCCGGCGTCCGTGCCGGGAGCGGCGTACGGCCCCGGGGGCGGGCTCTGACCCCACCCCGCCTCGGCGCCGAACGCGGGTCGCGGGACCGGGTCGTACCCGCACAGGGCCTCCTCGGCGGCGCCCGCCGCGAGCCCGGTCAGCACGACGCGCCCGTCGTCGCAGACCAGCACGGTCCGCACGGTGATGTTGCGGTGCGTCCACCCGTGCGCGTGCAGCACCCGCAGCGCGGTCAGCACGTCCGACGCCACCTCGGCCGCCCGGTACGCGCTCAGCGGCTCGTCCGCTATCAGTGCGGCCAGCGGCCTGGCCGGGACCAGTTCGCTCACTATCCAGAGCGAACCGCCCTCGGCGAACACGTCGAAGACCTGGTCCAGCCGGGGGTGGTCCGGAATCGCGGCAGCCGCCTGCGCCGCCTCGATGGCGCGCCGGACGGCGGGCAGTTCGGCCACCCCGCCGCGGCCGGGCGTCGGGGTGACCCGGTTGCCGTCCAGCAGCTCGGCGTCCACGACCTCGGGCAACGGCACCTGCCGTACGAGCACTTCCTGCCCGCTGCGCGTGTCGAAGGCCCGGGTCTCGACCAGCTCGTACTCGTCCGACGGCGGCAACGGCAGACGGTAGCGGTGGGCCAGGATCCGGCCCGCGTACTCCTCCACATCGCCTCCCCCGAGTGCGGCGGCCCCCCATGGACCCGCTGACACGATACGACGCGCAGGGCGCCCGCGTCCCGGGGTCAGCCGAGCGTCTGGAAGGTCTCGAAGGCCGTGGTGCGCATCTGCGTGCACTCCGGGGCGTCCCACTGGTCCGCCGGGCAGCTGATCATGATCGCGTAACCGTGCTTCGCGTCCATCTTGAAGCCGCGGTTGAGGACCCGGACCTTGGTGCCCTTCTGCTCGCGCTCGAACTCCCAGTCGGCGACGGTCGGGTAGCCCCGGTAGTCCACCGTGTCTATGCGGATCTGCCGGTAGTTGTCGCTGCTGGCCGCGGTCGACACCGCCAGGGCGAGCCACGCGGCCTTGGCGTCGTTGCCCGGGGTGGGGGTGAAGTCGACCTGGATGCGCGGGAACCCGCCGTCGCGGCTGTATATGGCGCCGGAGTTCTCTCCCGCCGTGGCCGTCCGGCGGAAACCCTCGGGCATCGCCATCGAGAAGTGGAACCCGGGATCCGAGATCGTGGCGTACCCGGCCGGCAGCGCGCCGGCACCGGGACCGGACCCCTGGCCCTGGCCCTGGCCTTGGCCCTGGTCGGCGCCGGGCGTCTGCTGGCCCTGGCCCTGGTTCTGACCCTGGTTCTGGCCCTGGTCCTGCCCCTGGCCCGGTTCGCCGGCCGTGTTGCCGCCCGGCTGGCCCGTGTTCGGCGAGGCGGCCGGTGACTGCTGCGGGGTACCGCCCGCGGAGGGGTTGCCGGGCGCGGTCGGGGTGGGCTGTCCGCCCTTGCCCTCGTCCTTGCGGCCGTCCTTGTCGTCCCCGCTGACCAGGTAGGCGATCAGGGAGCCGAGCGCGGCCAGCACCACGACCACGGCGACGATCGCGAGGACGATGGTGCGGCGCGGCACGACGTCGGTGAGCGACGCGGCGACGGGCGACGCCTTGGCCTTGTGCTTGGTCTCGGGCGCGGGCCCCGGTGCCTCGGCGGCCGTGGCGGCCGAGGCGGCGGCCGCGACGACCGCGGCCTTCCGGGCGGACTTCAGTGCGGCGCGGGCCCGTTCGCGCTGTTCCCGGTCCCGCCGTTCGCGCTCCTTCTTCGCCGCCTTCTCGGCCGCCTTCTCCGCCTTCTCGGCCGCCATCCTGTCGGCGGCCTCCTTGGCGTCCGCGAGCGATGTCTGCCGGGTCTCCTCCGCGGTCGGGGAGGCCACGGGCGCAGGCGGGGGCTCGGGGGCGTCGAGGACGGCGGTGAGCATCGCCCGGGCCCGGGTGTCGTCGAGACGGTGGGCCGGATCCTTGGCCAGCAGGCCGTAGATGACCTCGGTGAGCGGGCCCGCGTTCTTCGGCGGGTCGACCGGCTCGGTCATCACCGCGGTCAGCGTCGCGAGCGCGGACCCCTTGTCGTACGGGGGCACGCCCTCGACCGAGGCGTACAGCAGGCCGCCGAGCGACCACATGTCGGCGGGCGGACCGGGCTTGTGGCCGCGGGCGCGCTCCGGGGAGATGTACGAGGGCGCGCCGACGAGCATGCCGGTGGAGGTGACCGAGGGGTCCCCCTCGACCTGCGCGATGCCGAAGTCGGTGAGGACGACGCGGCCGCTGGTTCCGGCGATGAGCACGTTGGAGGGCTTCACGTCGCGGTGCAGGATGCCCTGGCGGTGCGCGGCCCGGAGCACGTCGAGCACGGCGAGGCCGACCTCGGCGGCGCGACGGGGCGTCAGCGGGCCGTTCTCCCGGACGAACTCGGCGAGGGAGGGGCCCTCGATGAGCTCCATGACGATCCACGGGCGGGCGTCCTCGTCGACGACGTCGTAGACCGTGACCGCGCCGCCGCTCCGGATCCGGGCGATCGCCTTGGCCTCGCGGAGCGTACGGGTGATGAGCCGGCGCTTCTCGTCCTCGTCGACGCCGGTGCTGAACCGGAGTTCCTTGACGGCGACCGTCCGGCCGAGGATCTCGTCCTCGGCCCGCCACACGGTGCCCATCCCGCCCTTGCCGAGCACGGCGCTCAGCCGGTACCGGCCGGCGAGCAGCCGGCCCTCGTCCTTGCCCTCTTTCCCGGCGGGCTTGCCGGCGCCGCTGCGGCCGACGGCCTTGGCGTCCTCGCCCCGGCCGGCCGGCTTCACGACCTCGATCTCGGCGACGGGGGTGGCGTCGTCGATCGCCCGCCCGGCCTTCGCGTTCCCGGCCGCCGGCTTCGCGTCCTCGACCGCGGCAACGGGCTCCGCGGGCTCCGCCGCGTCGGGCCGCGCGTCCTCGGGCTCCGCCACGGAGGCGTCCCGGCCGCCGGCGGCTCCCGAGGGAACGCTGTCGGCCTTCCCGGGCACCGCACCCTTCGCAAGCACCGGCTTCGCGGGCCCGGCCTTCGCCGAAGCGGACTCGGCGTCCGCACCCTTCACGAGCGCAGGCTTCGCGGACGCAGGCTTCGCGGACGCAGGCGCAGGCTTCGCGGGCGCCGGCTCGGCGGCTCCGCCCTTGGCAGGTGCGGCCTTCGCCCCCTCAGCCTTCGCCGACGCGGAGTCAGCAGCCCCGGCCTTCACGGGTACGGGGTCCGCCACCTCCGCCTCCGCGTTCGCGGGCACCGGTTCGGCACCGCCGGTCTTCGCCGGCACCGGCTTGGCCTCCTCGGCCTTGCCCGGGCCGGGTATGCGCTGCGCCGTCGCGGGCTCGGCGGAGGCCGGGTTGACCGGCCCGGACTTCACCGCGTCCGCGTCCGCCTTCGCGTCCCCGGCCTTGGCGGCGGCCCCGGGCTTCGCGGTACCGGCCGCGGACTCCGCCCCTTGGGGCGCCGAGCCTTCGGGCGCCGCAGGAGTTCCGGCGGGCGCACCGTCAGGCGAACCCCCCGACGGCCCACCGCCAGGTGATTCGGCAGGCGCCTGCGCAGCCGAACCCGCATCGTCCAGCTCCGCCGCAGGCGACTCGGTGTGCTCCGGCTTCGACATGCGTCCCCTCTGCGATCGTGCCGCCCGCTCCGGCGGCGCCGGCGGACCCGGCGACGCCGACGGACCCGGCAGCGTCCGGGGTCCGCGGTAACCCGCCCCGGCAGGCCCCTCATTGTTCCTCACTCCGCAACGGACGGACCCCCCGGGTCCGCGGTTCCCCCTTCCACATCCCGGAGTTACAACGGAACGATGTCGGGCGCCCCCAGCCGCGCCGCGTCCGCCGTCTGGTCGTCGGGCTGGCGCTGCGATTCCCGCTCCGCCTGGACCCGCTTCTCGTAGTGTTCCACTTCCTTCTCGACCTGCTGTTTGTCCCAGCCCAGCACCGGCGCCATCAACTCCGCGCACTCCCGTGCCGACCGCGTGCCCCGGTCGAACGTCTCGATCGAGATCCGCGTCCGCCGCGTCAGTACGTCGTCCAGGTGCCGCGCCCCCTCGTGCGAGGCGGCGTACACGATCTCCGCCCGCAGGTAGTCGTCCGCCCCGGTCACCGGCTCGGCCAGTCCCGGATCGGCGGCGATCAGGTCCAGCAGTTCCTCCGTCAGCGAGCCGTACCGGTTCAACAGGTGCTCCACCCGCACCACGTGAAGACCCGTCCGGGCGGCGATCCGCGCCCGCCCGTTCCACAGGGCCCGGTAGCCCTCGGCCCCCACCAGCGGCACGTCCTCCGTCACGCACTCCGCCACCCGCTGGTCCAGCCCGTGCACGGCCTCGTCGACGGCGTCCTTCGCCATCACCCGGTACGTCGTGTACTTGCCGCCCGCCACGACCACCAGCCCCGGCACCGGGTGGGCCACGGTGTGTTCCCGCGACAGCTTGCTCGTCGCGTCCGACTCGCCGGCCAGCAGCGGCCGCAGACCCGCGTACACCCCCTGGACGTCGTCCCGGGTCAGCGGGACCGACAGCACCGAGTTCACGTGCTCCAGCAGGTAGTCGATGTCCGCGCTCGACGCCGCCGGGTGCGCCTTGTCCAGGTCCCACTCGGTGTCCGTGGTGCCCACGATCCAGTGGCGCCCCCACGGGATGACGAACAGCACCGACTTCTCGGTCCGCAGGATCAGCCCGGTGCTCGAATGGATCCGGTCCTTCGGCACGACCAGGTGGATGCCCTTCGACGCCCGGACGTGGAACTGCCCGCGCTCCCCGATCAGCGCCTGGGTGTCGTCCGTCCACACCCCCGTCGCGTTCACGACCTGCTTCGCGCGGATCTCGTACTCCCCGCCGCCCTCCACGTCCTGCACCCGCGCGCCGACGACCCGCTCCCCCTCCCGGAGGAAGCCGACCACCCTCGCCCGGTTGGCGCAGTGCGCGCCGTACGCGGTGGCGGTGCGGACCAGCGTGGCGACGTACCGCGCGTCGTCCATCTGGGCGTCGTAGTACTGCAGGGCCCCCACGAGCGCGTCCTTGCGCAGGGCGGGCGCCACCCGCAGCGCCTGCCGGCGCGACAGGTGCCGGTGTACGGGCAGGCCACGGCCGTGCCCGCTGGAGACGGACATCGCGTCGTACAGGGCGACGCCCGAGCCTGCGTACAGCCGCTCCCAGCCCTTGTGCTGCAAGGGGTAGAGGAACGGCACCGGCTTCACCAGGTGCGGGGCGAGCCGCTCCAGCAGCAGGCCGCGCTCCTTGAGCGCCTCCCGCACCAGGGCGAAGTCGAGCATCTCCAGGTACCTGAGGCCGCCGTGGATCAGCTTGCTCGACCGGCTGGACGTGCCCGACGCCCAGTCCCGCGCCTCCACCAGACCCGTCGAGAGTCCTCTGGTCACCGCGTCGAGCGCGGTGCCGGCGCCCACCACGCCCGCGCCCACGACCAGCACGTCCAGTTCCCGCTCGGCCATCCGGGCAAGGGCCTCGGCGCGCTCCGCCGGCCCCAGTGTCGCTGTCCTCACGGCTGCCTCCCGTTGGTGCGGGTCTACCCCGCTTCGTGCGGGTGATCCCGCTCACATCACCCGTTCATGATTCTGACCGCCCCTACCCACATCAGCCACCGCCTGTGGACAACACACGAACGACCACCGCCGCAGAATGCGGCATATCTGTCATATATACGCCTAGTCTGACATTGCGCCAGCTCCCCTCCGGCACCCCTGTCCACAGGGCTTGCGCACGCATCCCCCTCATGTCAGGGAAGGGACGGCACCCCCCAATGCCCGCAGATCTCGCCGTCATCGGACTCGGCCATCTCGGCCTCCCCCTCGCCCAGGCGGCCGTCGCCGCCGGGATCGAGACGGTCGGCTACGACAGCGGTCCGGTCACGGACTCCACCCTCACCGCCGCCGAGATCCGCCGCATGTCGGCGGCCGGCTTCCGGGTCACCACCAACCCCGCCGAGCTCGGCCGGGTCCGCACCGCCGTCATCTGCGCTCCTACCCAGCTCGGCGCCGATCGTGCACTCGACCTCTCCGCCGTCGGCGAGGCCGGCCGCGCGCTCGCCGCCCGGCTGCGCGCGCACACCACCGTGATCCTCGAATCGGCCGTCCACCCGGGCGTCACCGAGGACTACCTCCGCCCGATCCTCGAAGAGGGATCCGGACTGCGGGCCGGCCGGGACTTCCACCTCGCCTACTCCCCCAGCCGCCTCGACCCGGGCAACCGGACGCACGGCATCGCCAACACCCCCAAGGTGATCGGCGGCCTCACCCCCGCCTGCACCGAGTCCGCGCACGCGTTCTACACCCGCCTCACCGAGAAGGTCGTCCGCGCCCGCGGCCTGCGCGAAGCGGAGACCGTACAGCTCCTGGAGACCAACTACCGGCACGTCAACATCGCCCTCATGAACGAGATGGCGGTGCTCTGCCACGACCTCGGCGTCGACCTCTGGGACGTCATCCGCTGCGCCGAGACCAAGCCGTACGGGTTCCAGGCCTTCCGCCCGGGCCCCGGAGTCGGCGGCCACGGCGTCCCCCTCGACCCCAACTACCTCCCCCACACCACCCGCACCCCGGGCCACCCCCTGCGCATGATCGGTCTGGCGCAGGAGATCAACAACCGGATGCCGCAGTACGTCATCCAGCGGTCCGCCACCCTGCTGAACGAGCACGGCAAGTCCGCCCGCGGCGCCCGCGTCCTCCTCCTCGGCGTCACCTACAAGCCCGACCTGGCCGACCAGGAGGGCTCCCCCGCCCGCGAGATCGCCAGCCGCCTCATCGACCTCGGCGCGCTGATCAGCTACCACGACCCGTACATCGCGGGCTGGCGCGTCCGCGACCAGCCGGTCCCCCGCGCGGAATCCCTGTACGAGGCCGCCGCCAACGCCGACCTCACCATCCTGCTCCAGCACCACCGCACCTACGACCTGCAAGGACTCGCGGTGAAGGCCCAGTTGCTGCTGGACACCCGCGGCGCCAGCCCGGCGGGCGCGGCCCACCGCCTCTGAGGCGCGAAGAATCCCCCCGGTGGATGTCCGAGACGGGTGCTAGCCTGCGGCGTCACTTATCTCGCACTTACGTCCCGTGGACACCCGTGCGTCCGATTTCCCTGGGGGGATTCCCAATGGCCCAGAGCTTCCAGCCGCCCGCGCCCGACTCCTACACCGCGGCCCCCGCCCCGGCCCCGGCCCGCAGGGGCAACGTCGGCCTCGGCATCCTGGCCGCCGTCGTCGCGGCCCTGGTCGCGGCCGGCGCGTACGGCGGCATCATGAACGCCATCGACCGCCAGGTCGGCTACGCCGCGGTCGCCGTCGGCGCCCTCGTCGGCCTCGCCGCCGGCAAGATCGGCGGGAAGAACCCGGTCCTCCCCGTGGTCAGCGCGGTGCTCTCGGTCGGCGCCGTCTACCTCGGCCAGCTGTTCTTCATCGCGCTCGCGCTGTCCGAGTTCGCCCACATCGGCCTCGGCGACGTGCTGAGCGACCCGGGCATCGGCGGCCTGAACGACATCTGGAAGGAATCGGCCGAGGCCATGGACTACCTGTTCCTCGTCATCGGCGGAGTGGTCGCCTTCGGCGCAGCCCGCAAGGTCAGCGACTGACCCGCGCCCGCACACGCCGGAGGGCCGGCACCCCGCTCGGGGTGCCGGCCCTCCGGCGTTCGGGCGTGGTGCCCGGTCAGCGGCTGTGCTGCGAGTCCGCGACCGTGACCTCGACCCGCTGGAACTCCTTGAGCTCGCTGTAGCCGGTGGTGGCCATCGAGCGGCGCAGCGCACCGAAGATGTTCATCGAGCCGTCCGGGGAGTGCGACGGCCCGGTGAGGATCTCCTCGGTGGTGCCGACGGTGCCCAGGTCCACCTTCTTGCCGCGCGGCACGTCCTCGTGGACGGCCTCCATGCCCCAGTGGTTGCCCTTGCCGGGCGCGTCGGTGGCACGGGCCAGCGGGGAGCCGATCATGACGGCGTCGGCGCCGCAGGCGACGGCCTTCGGGACGTCGCCCGACCAGCCCACGCCGCCGTCGGCGATGACGTGCACGTAGCGGCCGCCGGACTCGTCCATGTAGTCGCGGCGGGCCGCGGCCACGTCCGCGACGGCCGTGGCCATCGGGACCTGGATGCCGAGGACGTTGCGCGTCGTGTGCGCGGCGCCGCCGCCGAAGCCGACCAGGACGCCCGCGGCGCCGGTGCGCATCAGGTGCAGGGCCGCCGTGTAGGTGGCGCAGCCGCCCACGATGACGGGGACGTCGAGCTCGTAGATGAACTGCTTCAGGTTCAGCGGCTCGGCCGCGCCCGAGACGTGCTCGGCCGACACGGTGGTGCCGCGGATGACGAAGATGTCCACGCCCGCCTCGACGACGGCCTTGGAGAACTCGGCGGTGCGCTGCGGGGAGAGCGCGGCGGCGGTGACGACACCGGAGTCGCGCACCTCCTTGATGCGCTGCCGGATCAGGTCCGCCTGGATCGGGGCGGCGTAGATCTCCTGGAGACGGCGCGTGGCGGTCTCCTCGTCCAGCTCCGCGATCTCGTCGAGCAGCGGCTGCGGGTCCTCGTACCGGGTCCACAGGCCTTCGAGGTTCAGCACGCCGAGGCCGCCGAGCTCGCCGATGCGGATCGCGGTCTGCGGGGAGACGACCGAGTCCATGGGGGCGGCCAGGAAGGGGAGCTCGAAGCGGTACGCGTCGATCTGCCAGGCGATCGAGACCTCCTTCGGGTCCCGGGTACGCCGGCTCGGGACGATGGCGATGTCGTCGAACGCGTACGCCCTGCGGCCGCGCTTGCCGCGCCCGATCTCGATCTCAGTCACGTGTGGTGGCCTTTCCTGTGGGTCTGCCCGTCCAGTATCCCCGACTGGCGGAGGACTGCGTTTCGGTGACCGCTGTACGGACGCACCCGCGCGCGCACGGCGAAGGGGCGGGCCCGGCCGGCTGTGGACAACGCCGTACGGGACCCGCCCCTCACGTCACGCGGTTCAGCCCTTGCGGCTGTAGTTCGGTGCCTCCACCGTCATCTGGATGTCGTGCGGGTGGCTCTCCTTGAGGCCCGCCGAGGTGATCCGGACGAAGCGGCCCCGGTCCTGCAGCTCCGGAACGGTGCGGCCGCCGACGTAGAACATCGACTGGCGCAGGCCGCCGATGAGCTGGTGCACGACCGCGGAGAGCGGGCCGCGGTACGGGACCTGGCCCTCGATGCCCTCGGGGATGAGCTTGTCGTCGCCGCCCACGCCCTCCTGGAAGTAGCGGTCCTTGGAGTAGGAGCGCTGGTCGCCGCGGGACTGCATCGCGCCGAGCGAGCCCATGCCGCGGTACGACTTGAACTGCTTGCCGTTGATGAAGAGCAGCTCGCCCGGGGACTCCTCGCAGCCCGCGAGCAGCGAGCCGAGCATCACGGTGTCGGCGCCGGCGACGAGCGCCTTGGCGATGTCGCCGGAGTACTGGAGGCCGCCGTCGCCGATGACCGGGACGCCCGCGGCCTTGGCGGCGAGCGCGGCCTCGTAGATGGCGGTGACCTGCGGGACGCCGATGCCGGCGACGACGCGGGTGGTGCAGATGGAGCCGGGTCCGACGCCGACCTTGATGCCGTCGCAGCCGGCGTCGATCAGCGCCTGGGCGCCGTCGCGGGTGGCGACGTTGCCGCCGATGACGTCGATGCCGCCGTTCGACTTGATCTTGGCGACCATGTCGCCGACCAGGCGGGAGTGGCCGTGGGCGGTGTCGACGACGATGAAGTCGGCGCCCGCCTCGATCAGGGCCTGGGCCCGCTCGTACGCGTCACCGGCGACACCGACGGCCGCGCCGACGAGCAGCCGGCCGTCCTTGTCCTTGGCGGCGTTCGGGTACTTCTCGGCCTTGACGAAGTCCTTGACCGTGATGAGGCCCTTGAGGATGCCGGCGTCGTCGACCAGCGGGAGCTTCTCGATCTTGTGGCGGCGCAGCAGCTCCATGGCGTCGACGCCGGAGATGCCCACCTTGCCCGTGACCAGCGGCATCGGGGTCATGACCTCGCGCACCTGGCGGCTGCGGTCCGACTCGAAGGCCATGTCGCGGTTGGTGACGATGCCGAGGAGCTTGCCCGCCGGGTCGGTGACCGGTACGCCGGAGATGCGGAACTTCGCGCAGAGCTGGTCCGCCTCGCGCAGCGTCGCGTCCGGGTGGACCGTGATCGGGTCGGTGACCATGCCGGACTCGGAGCGCTTGACCAGGTCGACCTGGTTGGCCTGGTCGGCGATGGAGAGGTTGCGGTGCAGCACGCCGACGCCGCCCTGGCGGGCCATCGCGATGGCCATGCGGGCCTCGGTGACCTTGTCCATGGCGGCGGAGAGCAGCGGAACGTTCACGCGGACGTTCCGCGAGATGAGGGAGGAGGTGTCGATCTCGTCCGGCGCCATGTCCGACGAGCCCGGCAGCAGCAGGACGTCGTCGTAGGTAAGCCCGAGCGTGGCGAATTTGTCGGGCACTCCGTCGGCGTTGACAGTCATGACACCTTCCCAAATGGTCTTGCTCAGCGGGGATGTCCATGCTAACGGGATCCCGCCGCGTCTCATTCCACGACCAAGGCCGAGCGGAAGTTTTGTCACTTCCTACGATGGACAGTCCTACTGCTCGGCGAGTGCCCGCAGACGGCTGAGGGCCCGGTGCTGGGCCACCCGCACCGCGCCGGGGGACATGCCGAGCATCTGGCCGGTCTCCTCGGCGGTCAGCCCGACGGCCACCCGCAGGACGAGGAGCTCGCGCTGGTTCTCCGGGAGGTTCGCCAGGAGCTTCTTGGCCCAGGCGGCGTCGCTGCTGAGCAGGGCGCGCTCCTCCGGACCCAGCGAGTCGTCGGGCCGCTCCGGCATCTCGTCGGAGGGCACGGCCGTGCTGCCCGGGTGCCGCATGGCGGCCCGCTGCAGATCGGCGACCTTGTGCGCGGCGATGGCGAAGACGAAGGCCTCGAAGGGCCGGCCGGTGTCGCGGTAGCGCGGCAGGGCCATCAGGACGGCGACGCAGACTTCCTGCGCCAGGTCCTCCACGAAGTGGCGGGCATCACCCGGAAGGCGGGAGAGCCGCGAGCGGCAGTAGCGGATGGCGAGGGGGTGCACGAAGGCGAGCAGGTCGTGCGTGGCCTGCTCGTCGCCCTCCACCGCGCGGCGTACGAGCGCGCTGACGGCTCCGGCGTTGCCGCCTCGGGCGGCGCCGGTGGGGCCTGTGGGCTCGGGTGACCCCGGGGCCTCGTCGTCGCGCATCAATCCATGGTGCCTTGACGCCGGAGGATTCGCGGCACCATGGCCCTGGTTGTGCGTCGAAGCGTTATGAGCGGGTGCGCCGGAACTCATGCTCTGCGCCTCCCCTCCCGCTCGGCCGAATGGTCCCCGAGGACGGGGACCCCACATCTCCAAGAATGCGGCACACCCCCAAGGATGCGGCATCGCGCTGGAAGCGACACGTCCCGCGGGCCGTGCTCCGCGAATTCCCGGGTCCGCCGCCCCGTCCGCCGGCGGCGGACGGGACCGCTCGGACGGTCCGCCGTCGGCGGACCGGTCCGGGTCCGGGGCGGGTCAGCGCACCAGGCCCCAGCGGAAGCCGAGCGCCACGGCGTGCGCCCGGTCGGACGCGCCGAGCTTCTTGAACAGCCGCCGGGCGTGGGTCTTGACCGTGTCCTCGGAGAGGAAGAGCTCGCGCCCGATCTCCGCGTTGGACCGGCCGTGGCTCATGCCCTCCAGCACCTGGATCTCGCGCGCGGTGAGCGTGGGCGCGGCGCCCATCTCGGCCGAGCGGAGCCGGCGCGGGGCCAGTCGCCAGGTCGGGTCGGCGAGGGCCTGGGTGACCGTGGCCCGCAGTTCGGCGCGCGAGGCGTCCTTGTGCAGGTATCCCCGGGCGCCGGCGGCGACCGCGAGGGCCACGCCGTCCAGGTCCTCCGCGACCGTCAGCATGATGATGCGGGCGCCGGGGTCGGCCGAGAGCAGCCGGCGAACCGTCTCCACACCGCCGAGCCCGGGCATCCGTACATCCATCAGAATGAGGTCGGAGCGGTCGGCACCCCAGCGGCGGAGGACTTCCTCGCCGTTGGCAGCCGTCGTCACACGCTCGACGCCGGGCACGGTGGCAACCGCACGACGGAGCGCCTCTCGGGCAAGCGGGGAGTCGTCGCAGACGAGGACGGATGTCATGACCGCCCTCCGCAGCTGCTGATGCGCGTCACCTTGAGCCTCCAGGCTGGTACGTATCGTCACCTGTGCGGTCGATGTCCCCGGACACCTGTCCGAGAACTTCTTGGTTCAACCGCCTTCGCACTCTCAACGATGGTCACTCGAAAGAGTTACGGGTCGGACGGACACCTTCAGCACTCTACGTGAGGACGCGATCACGTCGGAGGAGGCGCGGGCTCCGTGTCGTCCATATGGAGCTATGCCCTATTTGGCGGCTTTCCTTCCGTTTGGCACGTGTCTGAGGCTAGATTCCCAATGAGTCATATTTACATCTACTCCGACAGTAGGTGTGGAGACATGGACCGTATCCGCCTCAGTACCGGCACCAAGAGGGACTACCAATGGCAGATTTCTCCCGCCTCCCCGGACCGAACGCCGACCTCTGGGACTGGCAGCTCCTCGCCGCCTGCCGCGGGGTCGACAGCTCCCTCTTCTTCCACCCGGAAGGCGAGCGGGGCGCGGCCAGGAGCGCGCGCGAGGCCTCGGCTAAAGAGGTCTGCATGAGATGCCCGGTGCGTTCGGAATGCGCCGCGCACGCACTCGCCGTCCGCGAGCCCTACGGGGTGTGGGGCGGCCTCACCGAGGACGAGCGCGAGGAGCTGATGGGCCGGGCCCGACACCGTCTGATCCCCGCGTCGACGGCGATCGGGCCGAACGCGCAGCAGCACTGATCCGCACCCTCGAAACGTCAGAAGGAACGTTTCTGTCCCGCCCTCGCCGATGAACCGGCGGGGGCGGGGCCGGGGCCGGGCGCGCACCGGCCACGGGCACCGCCGTGCCCGCGGTCAGCGCGCGCCGGCCCGGACCAGCTCGGCCAGGGTCGCGGCCACGGCCGGGACCCTGGCCAGGTCGGGCAGGGTCAGCGCCACGACCTCGCGCTCCACGGCCGGCTCCACCCGGACCGTGCTCACGCCCTTGGCCCGTACGGACTCCACCGCGAGCTCCGGCAGCACCGCCACGCCCAGCCCGGCGCCGACCAGGCCGACCACCGCCGGGTAGTCGTCGGTGGCGAAGTCGATGCGCGGGGTGAACCCGGCGCCCTCGCACACCTCCACGAGGTGGCGGCGGCAGCGCGGACAGCCCGCGATCCAGGCCTCGTCGGCCAGCTCCGCCATGCCCACGCGCTCGGCCCCGGCCAGCCGGTGCCCCTCGGGGACCAGCCCGACGAGCCGGTCGGTCAGCAGCGGCCGGACCACGAGGTCTTCCCACTCCGCGGCGGCCGCCGGCGAGCCCCCGTACCGGAAGGCCAGCGCCACGTCGCAGTCGCCCTCGCGCAGCATCTCCACCGAGCGCGGCGGTTCGGCCTCGACGAGCGAGATGCGGGTTCCGGGGTGCTCGGCCCGCATCGCCGCGAGGGCGGTGGGCACCAGCGTGGAGCTGCCGCTGGGGAAGGACACCAGCCGGACCCGGCCAGCGCGCAGCCCGGCGATGGCCGCGACCTCCTCCTCGGCCGCGGTCAGCCCGGCCAGGATCCCCGCGGCGTGCCGGACCAGGGCCTCGCCGGCCTGGGTCAGCCGCATCTCGCGGCCGGTGCGGATGAGCAGCGGAGTGCCGGCCGACTGCTCCAGCGCCTTCATCTGCTGGGAGACGGCGGGCTGGGTGCAGCCCAGCTCGCGGGCTGCGGCGGAAAAGGAGCCGGTCCCGGCGACGGCGCGCAGGACCCGGAGATGACGTGCCTCGATCACCCTGGGAGCATAAGCCCTGCTTTGACCGCAGTGCGAATATCCGTACGACTCTTTGGGGCCGTTCGGCTAGCGTGTCCGCATGGTCCCCATGCATCTGATCTCCGTGAACGTCGGCCGGGCCGAGGCCGTCGAATACGCCGACACCGGGACGACCGGCATCGGCAAGCGCCCCGTTCCGGGGCCGGTCCGCGTGTCCGCCCCGGGGCCGAAGGCGACCGGCGCCGGCAGCGGCCTGGAGGGCGACGTCATCTGCGACCGGCGCCACCACGGCGGCGACCACCAGGCCGTGTACGCGTACGCCCGCGAGGACCTGGACTGGTGGGAGGGCGAGCTGGGGCGCGAGCTGCCGCCCGGCCTCTTCGGCGAGAACCTGACCACCAGCGGCGTGGACCTGAGCGGGGCGGTGCTCGGCGAGCGCTGGGAGGTGGGCCCCGATCTGGTCCTGGAGGTCTCCTCGACCCGCATCCCGTGCCGGACCTTCCAGGGGGTCCTGGGCGAGCCCGGCTGGGTCAAGCGGTTCACCCGGGAGAACCGCCCGGGCGCCTACCTGCGGGTGGTCCGCGAGGGCCGGATCTCCCCCGGCGACCGGATCGTGATCACCCACCGGCCGGAGCACGAGGTGACCTCGTCGTTCCTCTTCCGTGCCTGGACCACCGAGCGCGCACTGCTGCCGCGGGTCCTGGCCGCGGGCGACGCGCTGGCGCCCGACGTGCGCGAGACCGCGCTGGCGTACGCCGCCAAGCACGGGGCGCGCTGAGCCGTCAGCCGGGGCAGCTAGGTTGCGCCTATGACGACTGCGTTGATTACGGGATCCACGGCGGGCATCGGCGCCGCCTTCGCCCGGCGGCTCGCCGCCCAGGGGCACAACCTGGTCCTGGTGGCACGGGACACGAAGCGGCTCGGCGCCCAGGCGACCGAGCTGCACGACCGGCACGGCATCGAGGCCGAGGTGCTGGCCGCCGACCTCGCCACGGAGGAGGGGATCGCGGCGGTCGAGCAGCGCCTGGCCGACCGCACGCACCCCGTCGACCTGCTGGTGAACAACGCCGGCTTCGGCAACAAGGGCCGCTACCTCGACGTCCCGATGGCGGACGAGCTGAGCATGCTGAAGGTGCACGTCGAGGCGGTCCTGCGGCTGACCTCGGCGGCGGCCGGGCCGATGCGCTCGCGCGGCCGCGGCGGCGTGATCAACGTGGCCTCGGTGGCCGCGTTCCTGCCGCGCGGCACGTACGGGGCGAGCAAGGCCTGGGTCGTGCAGTTCACCCAGGGGGCGGCGAAGGACATGGCGGGTTCCGGGGTGCGCCTGATGGCCCTGTGCCCCGGCTTCGTCCGGACGGAGTTCCACCAGCGGGCCGGCATGGGGACGGACAACATCCCGGGCTGGCTGTGGCTGGACGCCGACAAGCTGGTGACCGCGGCCCTGGCCGACCTGGCCCGGGGCAAGACGGTGTCGATCCCGGACCCGAGGTACAAGGCGCTGATGGGCGTGGTGAAGCTGACGCCGCGCGGGCTGCTGGGCGGGATGTCCTCGCGCACGGGCCGCAAGTACGGGCCCCAGTAGTGCGCGGGGTTCCGGCTTCCCCGGTGACTGGCGAGTAAACCCACCAAATGGGTGAAATCTCCCTAAACTGGACGTGTCCCATCCACCCCGGGAGGCGACACGATGACATTCGTACAGGCAATCGATTACGAGACCAGCCGGTTCGACGAGATGAACGCGCTCATCGACCGCTACACGGAGCAGACCAGCGGCAGGCGCACGGTCACCCACACCATGATCGGCCGGGACCGGGACGCCGGGACGCACTACGTCGACCTCGTCGAGTTCCCCTCGTACGAGGACGCGATGAAGAACTCCCGGCTCCCGGAGACCGACCTGATGTTCCAGGAGATGGTGGCCCTCTGCGAGGGCATGCCGACGTTCACGAACCTGGACGTGGTGCGCGACGAACACCTCGACAAGCAGGTCGCGCGGCGGGTGTTCGAGGACATCGCCTGCAAGGGCGACCTCGACGCCGTCGACGCGTGCTTCGCGGCCGGCTACACCGACCACGACGTCATGGAGGTCCCGGGCGGGAGCGACGGGCGCGACGGCATGCGGCGGACCATCGGCATGTGGCGGGACGCCTTCGACTTCTCCTTCGACCTGACGCGGCAGATCGCCGAGGGCGACTGCGTCACCACCCTGTGGGACTGGAAGGGCACCCAGAAGGGCGAGTTCATGGGGGTCGCGCCGACCGGCGGGGAGGTGGCCATGTCGGGCTGCACGACCTTCCGGATGGAGAACGGCATGATCGCCGAGGGCTGGTGGTACTACGACGCACCCGGCCTGATGCGGCAGATGGGCATGATGCCCGGCTAGCCGCCCCGGCCCGTGCCACGACCCGTGCCCCGGCACGGGGAAGCCCCGGTCACCCCCGCTTGGCAGCGGTGACCGGGGCTTTCTCGTGGAACGTGGAGCGGGGTGCTGCGATCAGTGGCTGTGGCCGTGACCGTGGCCGTGACCCGCGTCGCCCTCGTCCTCGGCCGGCTTCTCGACGACCAGGGTCTCGGTCGTGAGCAGCAGGGAGGCGATGGAAGCGGCGTTCTCCAGCGCGGAGCGGGTGACCTTGACCGGGTCGATGACGCCGGCCTTGACCAGGTCGCCGTACTCGCCGGTGGCGGCGTTGAAGCCCTGGCCCTTGTCGAGCTCGGCCACCTTCGCGGTGATGACGTAGCCCTCGAGGCCGGCGTTCTCCGCGATCCAGCGCAGCGGCTCGACGGCGGCGCGGCGCACGACCGCGACACCGGTGGCCTCGTCGCCGGTCAGGCCGAGGTTGCCCTCGAGGACCTTGACGGCGTGGACGAGCGCGGAGCCACCGCCGGAGACGATGCCCTCCTCGACCGCGGCGCGGGTCGCCGAGATGGCGTCCTCGAGGCGGTGCTTCTTCTCCTTGAGCTCCACCTCGGTGGCGGCGCCGACCTTGATGACGCAGACGCCGCCGGCGAGCTTCGCCAGGCGCTCCTGCAGCTTCTCGCGGTCCCAGTCGGAGTCCGTGGACTCGATCTCGGCCTTGATCTGGTTGACACGGCCGACGACTTCCTCGTGGCTGCCGCCACCGTCGACGATGGTCGTGTCGTCCTTGGAGATCGTGACGCGGCGGGCGGTGCCCAGTACGTCCAGACCGGCCTGGTCGAGCTTGAGGCCGACCTCCTCCGCGATGACGGTGGCACCGGTGAGGGTGGCGACGTCCTGGAGCATGGCCTTGCGACGGTCACCGAAGCCGGGGGCCTTCACGGCGACCGCGTTGAAGGTGCCGCGGATCTTGTTGACGACGAGGGTGGAGAGCGCCTCGCCCTCGACGTCCTCGGCGATGATCAGCAGCGGCTTGGAGGCGCCGGCCTGGATGACCTTCTCCAGCAGCGGCAGCAGGTCCTGGATCGAGGAGATCTTGCCCTGGTGGATCAGGATGTACGGGTCATCGAGGATGGCCTCCATACGCTCCTGGTCGGAGACCATGTACGGCGAGAGGTAGCCCTTGTCGAAGGCCATGCCCTCGGTGAACTCCAGCTCCAGGCCGAAGGTGTTGGACTCCTCGACGGTGATGACACCGTCCTTGCCGACCTTGTCCATCGCCTCGGCGATGAGCTCGCCGACCTGCTGGTCCTGCGCGGAGAGCGCGGCCACGGCGGCGATGTCGGACTTGTCCTCGATCGGACGGGCGGTCGCGAGGAGCTCCTCGGAGACGGCCTTGACCGCGGCGTCGATGCCCTTCTTCAGGGCGGCCGGGGACGCGCCCGCGGCGACGTTGCGCAGACCCTCGCGGACCAGCGCCTGGGCCAGCACGGTGGCGGTGGTGGTGCCGTCGCCCGCGATGTCGTTGGTCTTGGTCGCCACCTCCTTCACGAGCTGCGCGCCCAGGTTCTCGTACGGGTCGTCCAGCTCGACTTCGCGAGCGATGGTGACACCGTCGTTGGTGATGGTGGGGGCGCCGAACTTCTTGTCGATGACGACGTTGCGGCCACGGGGGCCGATCGTCACCTTGACCGTGTCGGCAAGCTTGTTGACGCCGCGCTCGAGGGCGCGACGGGCGTCCTCGTCGAACTTCAGGATCTTCGGCATGGGAGCGGTTCAGTCCTCTCGTTGCGATCCTCGGCCGCTCACCGCGACCTCCACCGCCTAGAACGAACTACGCCCCTCGCCGCCCGGCATCAGCAGGGTGACCAGGGGCGCAGCTCAAACAAAATCTGGAAGCGAATTACTTCTCGACGATCGCGAGCACGTCGCGAGCCGAGAGGACGAGGTATTCCTCGCCGCTGTACTTCACTTCGGTGCCGCCGTACTTGCTGTACAGCACGATGTCGCCGACGGAGACGTCCAGCGGGAGACGCTGGCCGTCCTCGAAGCGACCCGGGCCCACCGCGAGGACGACGCCCTCCTGGGGCTTCTCCTTCGCGGTGTCCGGGATGACCAGGCCAGAGGCCGTGGTCTGCTCGGCGTCGAGCGGCTGGACCACAATGCGGTCCTCGAGCGGCTTGATGGCAACCTTGGAGCTGGCGGTCGTCACGATCCGACCTCCCCCTTCGGAGATCCGGGGTTAACTGTCTGAGGTGGCGACCAGGTCGATCCGTCGTCGCGGGTGCCGGACCTGCCTGTCGCTGTGTTGGCACTCACCAGGGGTGAGTGCCAGGTGCGACACTATTCCGGCGATTAGCACTCGGTCAAGCGGAGTGCCAATTCTCGCCGCCGGGTGTGGCGCGCGACGACCCCCGGACACGGCGAAATCCCGGTATCCAGCGCCTTCCTGACCGTTTTTCCTCCCACCGCGAACGCGCCGGATCCGGTGCGCGCGGCGGCGCTCCCGCATCCGGCCGTCCTCGGTCCACGACCGATATGTGACGCTTGAGCCGTGCGCATCCTGGTGGTCGAAGACGAAGTGGGGCTCGCCGAGTCGCTGCGGCGCGGTCTGTCCGCCGACGGGCACCTGGTCGAGGTGGCCCACGACGGCCACACCGGCCTGGACCTCGCCCTCGCGGGCGGACCGTACGACGTCGTGCTCCTCGACCTGATGCTCCCCGGCGTGAACGGCTACGAAATCTGCACCCGCATGCGCGCCCACGGCGACACCACCCCGGTGCTGGTACTCACCGCCAAGGACGGCGAGTACGACGAGGCCGAGGGCCTGGACTCCGGCGCCGACGACTACCTCACCAAGCCGTTCTCCTTCGTCGTCCTGGCCGCCCGCATCCGGGCGCTGGCCCGCCGCGCGGGCGCCCCCGACCGCACCGCGCTCCAGGCCGGCGACCTCGTCCTCGACCCGCAGGGCCGGCGCTGCCGGCGCGGCACGCGGGAGATCGAGCTCACGGCGCGCGAACTCGGCGTGCTCGCCTGCCTGATGGAGCAGCCGGGCCGGGCGGTCGCCAAGCAGGACATCCTCGACGAGGTCTGGGACGCCCCGCACGGCATCGACCCGAACATCGTCGAGGTCTACGTCTCCTCGCTGCGGAAGAAGATCGACGCGCCGTTCGGCCGCCGCTCGATCCTGACCATGCACGGAACCGGGTACCGGATGGCGCCCGACGGTGGCTAGGGGGTGTCGTCGAAGTCGTTCCGTACGCCCGGCGACCCTGCGGGCGCGGGCCGCGGCGGCGGCCGCCCTCGCCATGGCCGCCGTCCTCGGCGCCGGCGGGCTGTGGCTGTTCGGCCTGCTCCGCGCCAACCTGCTCGACAACACCACCGGCCGCACCGAGCTCGCCGCCCGCAAGGTCGCCGCCCAGCTCGACGCGCGGGCCGTGCCGCCCGGCGGACGGCTGCCCGCGCCCGAGGGCGGGGTGGACCTGGTGCTCGTACGGGACGCGGCCGGGCGGACCGTGGCCGGCAGCGGGAACCCGGAGGACGCCCCGGACTTCGGGGCCCTGCGCCCCGGCCCCGGGGAGGACTCCCGCTCGGCCGTGCTGCCGCCGGCACGGCCCGGCGCGCAGCGGCGGGTGGTGGTCGTCGTGCGGGCCCCGGGCGCGCCCGGGGCGACGGGCGCGGTGCCGGCACCGGGCGCGCCGGGGGTGCAGGGCCCCCACACCGTGTACGCCATGACGGTGCTCGGCGACGTCGACGACGCGACCGGGGCGGTCGCCGCCGGGCTGCTGGCGGGCGCGCCGCCGCTGATCGCCTTCGCGGCGGCCCTCGCCTGGTGGGTGACGGGCCAGGCGCTCCGCCCCGTCACCGCGATCCGCACCGGGCTGGCCGCGGTCACCGCGAGCGAGCCGGGCCGGCGGGTGCCCGACCCGGGCGGCGCCGACGAGATCGCCCGGCTGGCCCGCGCCGTCAACGACACACTCGACCGGCTGGAGCGCTCCGACGCCCGGCAGCGGCAGTTCACCGCCGACGCCTCGCACGAGCTGCGCAATCCGCTGGCCGCCGTACGCACCCGGCTGGAGGTCGCGCTGGCCGCGGGCCGCCCCGACCGCGCGTCGGTGGCCGCCGCGCTGGCCGACACCGAGCGGCTCCAGGGGATCGCGGCGGACCTGCTGCTGCTCGCCCGCCTCGACGGCGGCCCGGCGCCGCGGACCGAGCCGGTGGACCTGGCGCTGCTGGCGGCGGAGGACGCGGCGCGCCGGGGCGGGTCCCGGGTGGCGGTGCGCCTGGAGGCGGGGACGCCCGTACCGGCGGCCGGGGACCCGGCGCGGCTGGAGCGGGCGCTGGCCAACCTGGTGGACAACGCCGTGCGGTACGCCCGTACCGAGGTCGTCGTACGGGCGGGGCGGGACGGCGCGGGCCGGGCGCTGCTGGAGGTGGTGGACGACGGGCCGGGCATCCCGGAGGCGGACCGGGAGCGGGTGTTCGAGCGGTTCGTACGGCTGGACGCGGACCGGGGCCGGGCCAGCGGCGGAACCGGGCTAGGCCTGGCCATCGCCCGGGAGATCGCGCGGGCGCACGGCGGCGAGGTGACGGCGGGCCCGGGGCCGGAGGGCGGCGCCGCGCTGACCCTGCGGCTGCCGGCGGGGCGGGCGGGGCGCGGACCTGCGGCCCCGGCGGTTCCCGTGCGGGCCCTTCGGGCCGGCGGCGGCCCCGGCGGCCCGAAGGGCCCGGCCCCGGGAGGCCGGAGGTCCTGAAGCCGCCTTCAGGATCTTCAGGTTTCCCTCAGCGCGGGCGCCCCAGCATCGACAGGCATGAGCGCGCACCGGAGGAAGACGACGACGAACCGAGCCCGCCGGCCGTCCCGGCGCCGCCGTCGGCGGCTCGCCCGCACCCTGCTGATCACGGGCTGCGCCCTGACGGTGATGGCGGGCGGCACGGCCTGGTACCTGTACCGCGACCTGGCCGCGAGCATCGGCAGCTCCAAGGCCCTGGAGGGGGCCGAGAAGTCGTCGTCCGGCGACGTGAACATCCTGCTGATGGGCCTGGACAGCCGCAAGGACCAGAACGGCGAGGACCTGCCGGACGACGTGCTCGACAAGCTCCACGCGGGCAGCTCGGACATCGGCGGCTACAACGCGAACACGCTGATCCTGCTGCACGTGCCCGCGGACGGCAGCCAGGCGAAGGCCTTCTCCGTCCCGCGCGACGACTTCGTCGACATACCCGGCCACGGCAAGGACAAGATCAAGAAGGCGTACGGGCTCGCGAAGGAGAAGCGGCAGGAGCAGCTCGCCGCGCAGGGCGTCAAGGACCGGCGGCAGCTGGAGCGCGACGGCCGGGAGGCCGGGCGCGCGGCGCAGATCGAGACGGTGCGCGCCTTCCTCGGGGTGCCGGTCGACCACTTCGCCGAGCTGAACCTGGCCGGTTTCTACCACCTCGCGGACGCGCTGGGCGGCGTACCCGTGTGCCTGAACAAGCCGGTGAAGGACTCCTACTCGGGGGCCGACTTCCCCGCCGGACCGCAGACGCTGAACGGCGGGCAGTCGCTCGCCTTCGTCCGCCAGCGGCACGGCCTGGACATGGGCGACCTCGACCGGACGAAGCGCCAGCAGGCGTTCCTGGCGGGCGCGACGCGGAAGCTGGACTCGGCCGGCACCTTCACGGACCCGGTGAAGCTGATGCGGCTGATCGACGCGGCGAAGCAGGACGTGGTGACCGACGCGGGGTGGGACCTGCTCTCGTTCGTGAAGCAGGCGAAGAACCTGTCCGGCGGGAAGGTGCGCTTCACGACACTGCCCGTGGAGCGGTTCGGAAGGAACCACGGGGAGGACGTGAACGTCGTAGATGATATGAAGATAAAGCGCCTCATTGCAGAGCAGATCGGACCCAAGGCCGCCGCCTCCCCCGGCGCGCCGGACCCCGCTCCCTCCGCACCGGGTGCGCCCGCGGCGCCCGGCGGCGCGTCCGGCGAGGCGTCACCCCCTGCGTCCCGCGACGGGGCGCCCCCCTCGTCGCCCGCCCCCTCGGCCTCCCCCCAGGACGTCGGCGGCATCCCGTGCGTCGACTGAAGCCCCTGACGACGGCGGGCTCCCGCCGGCGCACCGAGGCCCTGCTCCTGGTGTTCGTCGTCGCCATCGCGGTCCTCGGCCACGCCAGCGCGGGGCTCGCGATGAACGACGAGCTGCCGCCCAACCTGGCCGGTTTCACGGTCAGCATGACGCTGCTGTCGCTCGTGGGGCACCTGGGCGTGCGCCGCTTCGCGGCCTACGCCGATCCGCTGGTCTTCCCGCTGGCCATGCTCCTCACGGGGCTGGGGCTGGTGCTCCTGCACCGCCTCGACCAGGGGTACATCGAGCGCTACGGCGCGGACGCGAACGCGCCGGGCCAGCTGCTGTGGACGGTGGTCGGGGTCGCCGCCTGCCTGGTGGTCCTGGCCCTGCTGCGCGACCACCGGCTGCTCCAGCGGTTCATCTACCTCACGATGGCGGTCGCGCTGGTGCTGCTGATCGCGCCGGCGTTCTTCGGCGCGGACACGTACGGCGCGAAGCGCTGGATCATCCTCTTCGGCTTCTCGCTCCAGCCCGGCGAGTTCGTGAAGATCATGATCGCGGTCTTCTTCGCCGGCTACCTGGTCGTCCACCGCGACTCGCTGGCCCTGACGGGCCGCAAGGTCCTGGGCGTGCGGCTGCCCCCGATGCGCCAGCTCGGTCCGATCGTCACCGTGTGGATCGTCTCGATGCTGGTGCTCGTCTTCGAGCGCGACCTCGGCACCTCGCTGATCTTCTTCGGCGTGTTCGTGGTGATGCTGTACGTCGCCACCGAGCGCACCGGCTGGATCGCGTGCGGCCTCGTCATGGCCTCGCTCGGGGCGTTCGTGGTGGGCTCGACCGAACCGCACGTCCAGGCGCGCGTCGCCGCCTGGCTGGAGCCGCTGTCGTACTACTGGGAGAACCGGCCGGCCGGGGTCACCTCGGACCAGTCGGCGCAGGCGCTGTTCAGCTTCGGCACGGGAGGCATCTCGGGGACGGGCCTCGGCCTGGGGCATCCGGAGCTGATCAAGTTCGCGGGCCGCAGCGACTTCATCCTCACCACGGTCGGCGAGGAGCTCGGCCTGGCCGGGGTGATGGCCGTACTGCTCCTGTACGCGCTGCTCGTACAGCGGGGCCTGCGGATGGCGCTGGGCGCCCGCGACCCGTTCGGCAAGCTGCTGGCGGTGGGGCTGGCCTCGGCGCTGGCCCTGCAGGTCTTCGTGGTCGCGGGGGGCGTCACGGGCCTGATCCCGCTGACGGGCAAGGCGCTGCCGTTCCTGGCGAAGGGGGGCTCGTCCCTGCTGGCCAACTGGATCATGATCGCGCTGCTCCTGCGCATCAGCGACAGCGCCGAGCGCCAGCGCGAGGCGGACGTCCTGGGGCCGGCGGAGACCACGATCACCCCAGTGGCGGCGGGGGCGGACGCCGATGCGGCGGGGGCCCGGGCGCGAGCGGGCTGACCGCGGGGCGGCGGCAGCAGGGACGGCTAGGGGCGACCGGCCACGGCCACGGCTAGAGGTAGTCCTCCAGGCGCCCTATCCGGAAGCCCTGCTCCTGTATGCGCTGGAGCATCCGCGTCGTCATCTGCGTCTCCGTGGCGCCCTTGAGCTCCGACGGGCCCCGGAAGTGCGCCAGGACGATGTCCCCCGGCTTGAGGGCGGAGCCCTCGGCGTACTGGAAGTTGTTGATCTGCATCGAGACCCGCCACAGCACCACGTCGCTGACCCCGCACTCCGCGGCGGCGCGGAGGGTGTCGTCGTTGTAGTTGCCGAACGGCGGGCGGAAGAGCGCCGGGCGCGTGCCGAAGCGTTTCTCCAGATGCTCCTGCTGGCCGCATATCTCCTTCTTCTGCGCCGCGAAGGGCAGGGTCCGGAGGTTCGGGTGCGTCAGCGTGTGGTTGTTGACCGTGCTCGCCGAGCCGTTGTCGCGGAGCTGCTCGAAGTGCCCGTAGTCCCCGGAGGCCACGCTGTGGGTGAGGAACATCGAGATCGGCAGCTTCAGGTCGGCCGCCATCTTCAGGAACTCGGGGTCCTTCTCCGCGCCGTCGTCGAAGGTCAGGAAGACGACCTTGTCGTCCAGCGCGACGGGTATCCGGTCCACCACGGCCGCCCTGCCCGGGGCGGCCGGCGGACGCCCGGGCTTCCGGGCGGGCTTGGGCGCGTAGGCGACGGGGGCCGTCAGGCCCCACTTCCGGTACGCCTCGTCCGAGGGGCTCCCCGGCCCCGTCGGCGATCCCGAGGGGGTCGCCGACGGACTTCCGGAGGGCCCGGCGGCCGGGGCCTCCTGCGTCGCCTTGCGGCCCAGCCGTTCGATCGGGTCCACGCTGTCCCCGCACCCCGTCAGAGACAGCGCGAGCGCGCCGGCCGCCAGCGTTCCGGCTACCAACCGGCGCGCGTGCTTCACAGATAATCCTCCAGGCGGGCCACGGAGTACCCCTTGTCCGTGACGGTCTTCATGACCTGACGGATCATGTCAGGCATGGTTCCCTTCCAGTCCTCCCGCCCCCGGAAGTGCGTGAGGATGATGTCGCCGGGGTGCAGGTCGCGGTCCCACTCCCGGTAGTCCATCCGGTTCGTGAACGCCTCGGCGTTCCACAGCGGGACGGCCTTGATGCCGCAGGACTTCGCCGCGCGCAGCGTGTCCTGGTTGTAGTTCCCGTACGGCGGCCGGAAGAGCGTCGGCCGCTTGCCGAACTGCTTCTGGATCGTGTCCTGCTGGCCGCAGATCTCCTGGCGCTGCTTCTCGTACGACAGCGCCGGCATGTAGCGGTGGTTGAGGGTGTGGTTGTTCAGCGTGACGCCCGCGGCCTGCATCTGCTTGAAGTACGGGTAGTTGTCGTTCACGACGTAGTCGCTGAGGAACGCCGTGTACGGGATCTTCAGCTCCTGCATCATCTTCAGGAACTCGGGGTCCTTCTCCGCGCCGTCGTCGATCGTCAGGAAGACGACCTTGTCCTCGGTGGGCACGGTGGTGAAGACCGGCGGGTACTCCTCCTGGTCCTCGACCTCGAAGCCGTCGCGCGTGGTGATCTCGGGCTTCTCCTTCGGCGCCGCCGGCGCCGTGAGCGGGGGCTTGAGCAGCCCCCACTTCTTCGCCGCGACGATGCGCGCCTGCTGGGCCGCCTTCGCCTTCTCCGCGGCGCTCAGCGCGCCGGCCGCGCCCGCCTCCGTGCCCTTGCCCGCCTTGGGCTTCTCCGGCGCCTCGGACCCGGAGGAGCACGCCGTCCCGAGGGCGGCGACCAGCAGGGCGGCCACGGCCACCCCGAACCGGCCGCGCGGACCCGCCGCGTACCGGTGACCGTAAAGCGTCTTACGTTCCTTTTGTCCTACTAGCTGCATAGCTGCGCATCCTGGCACCGGACACGCAGCCTCCCGGGAAGACACCGCGAGCGGCATCCCACCTTCCACCGGGTGGCCCACACCGTCCCCGGCGCGACCGGTCAGGAACGGAGAAGCGAAATCCGCCGCCGCCTCGTAGCGTCGGAGGCATGGACATCAAGCTCTCGCAATGCTTCATCGCGGTGGACGACCACGACCGGGCGCTCACCTTCTACCGGGACGTCCTCGGCCTGGAGGTGCGGGGCGACGTCGGGTACGCCGGGATGCGGTGGGTGACCGTCGGATCGCCCGCGCAACCGGGCGTGGAGATCGTCCTCGAACCGCCGCTCGCCGACCCCAACGCCTCCCCCGCCGACCGCCAGGCCATGGCGGAACTGCTGGCCAAGGGCCTGCTGCGGGGGGTGATCTTCTCCACCGACGACTGCGACGCCACCTTCGAACGCATCCGGGCCGCCGGCGGCGAGGTGATGCAGGAGCCGTTCGACCAGCCGTACGGCGTGCGCGACTGCGCGTTCCGCGACCCGGCCGGCAACATGCTCCGCTTCACCCAGGCCCGCACGCAGTAGGACCCCCGCCGGCGCCGGAGCCCGCGCGGTCGGCCCCCGCACCACAGTGACGGAGAGACAGGACAGGATGAGCAAGGCCAAGAGGACGGACCCGCGGTCGCCCGCCCCGCACGCCCCGCACGCCGCCGACGGACACGACCTGATCCGCGTGCACGGCGCGCGCGTGAACAACCTCAAGGACGTCAGCGTCGAGATCCCCAAGCGCCGCCTGACGGTGTTCACCGGCGTCTCCGGCTCCGGCAAGAGCTCCCTGGTGTTCGGCACGATCGCCGCGGAGTCCCAGCGGATGGTCAACGAGACGTACAGCGCCTTCGCGCAGGGCTTCATGCCGACGCCCGCGCGCCCCGAGGTGGACGTGCTCGAAGGGCTGACGACGGCGATCATCGTCGACCAGCAGCGGCTGGGCGCCGACACCCGCTCCACCGTGGGCACCGCCACCGACACCAACGCGATGCTGCGCATCCTCTTCAGCCGGCTCGGCACGCCGCACATCGGCTCGCCCAACGCCTTCTCCTTCAACGTCGCCTCGGTCCGGGCGAGCGGCGCGGTCACGGTCGACCGCGGCGCCGCCAGCCGGACCGTGAAGCAGACCTTCACCCGCACCGGCGGCATGTGCACGCGGTGCGAGGGCCGCGGCACGGTCTCCGACATCGACCTCACCCAGCTCTACGACGACACCAAGTCGATCGCCGAGGGCGCGTTCACGATCCCCGGCTGGAAGTCGGACAGCTGGTGGACCGTGCGGACCTACGCCGAGTCGGGCTTCCTCGACCCGGAGAAACCGATCCGCAAGTTCACCAAGAAGGAGATGCAGGACTTCCTGTACCGGGAGCCGACCAAGGTCAAGGTCGAGGGCGTGAACCTCACCTACGAGGGGCTGATCCCGAAGATCCAGAAGTCCTTCCTCTCCAAGGACCGGGAGGCGATGCAGCCGCACATCCGGGCCTTCGTGGACCGCGCGGTCACCTTCACGGCCTGCCCCGACTGCGACGGCACCCGGCTCAGCGAGGCGGCCCGGTCCTCGCGGATCGCCGGCGTCAGCATCGCCGACGCGTGCGCGATGCAGATCAGCGACCTCGCCGCGTGGATCCGCGACGTCGACGAGCCCACGGTGGCGCCGCTGCTCGCCACGCTGCGGCAGACCCTGGACTCGTTCGTGGAGATCGGTCTGGGCTACCTCTCCCTCGACCGGCCGTCGGGCACGCTGTCGGGCGGGGAGGCGCAGCGCGTCAAGATGATCCGCCACCTCGGCTCCTCGCTCACCGACACCACGTACGTCTTCGACGAGCCGACCGTCGGCCTGCACCCGCACGACATCCAGCGGATGAACGGCCTGCTGCTGCGCCTGCGGGACAAGGGCAACACGGTGCTCGTCGTCGAGCACAAGCCGGAGACGATCGTCATCGCGGACCACGTCGTCGACCTCGGCCCCGGCGCCGGCACGGCCGGCGGCACGGTCTGCTTCGAGGGCGGCGTCGAGGAGCTGCGGAGCAGCGACACCGTCACCGGCCGCCACTTCGGCGACCGGGCCGCCCTCAAGAAGACCGTGCGCGAGCCCACCGGCACGCTGCGGATCCGCGGTGCGAACGCCCACAACCTGCAGGACGTCGACGTCGACGTCCCGCTCGGGGTCCTCGTCGTCGTCACCGGCGTCGCCGGCTCCGGCAAGAGCTCGCTCGTGCACGGGTCGCTGCCCCGGCGGTCCGGGGAGGCGGGCGAGGGCGTGGTGGCGGTCGGCCAGGAACCGATCCGCGGCTCGCGGCGGAGCAATCCGGCGACGTACACCGGGCTGCTGGAGCCGATCCGCAAGGCGTTCGCCAAGGCCAACGGGGTGAAGCCGGCGCTGTTCAGCGCCAACTCCGAGGGCGCCTGCCCCGGCTGCAACGGCGCCGGGGTGCTCTACACCGACCTGGGGATGATGGCCGGAGTGGCCACCACCTGCGTGGAGTGCGACGGGAAGCGGTTCGAGGCCTCGGTGCTGGAGTACCGCTTCGGCGGCCGCGACATCAGCGAGGTGCTCGCGATGCCGGTGACCGAGGCCGAGGAGTTCTTCGGCTCCGGGGAGGCGCGCACCCCCGCGGCGCACGCGATCCTGCGCCGGCTCGCCGACGTCGGGCTCGGCTACCTCAGCCTCGGCCAGCCGCTCACCACCCTGTCCGGCGGCGAGCGCCAGCGCCTCAAGCTGGCCACCCACATGGCGGAGAAGGGCGGCGTGTACGTGCTCGACGAGCCGACCGCCGGGCTGCACCTCGCCGACGTCGAGCAGCTCCTCGGCCTGCTCGACCGGCTCGTCGACTCCGGGAAGTCGGTCATCGTCGTCGAGCACCACCAGGCCGTCATGGCGCACGCCGACTGGATCGTCGACCTCGGGCCGGGCGCCGGCCACGAGGGCGGCCGCATCGTCTTCGAGGGCACCCCCGCCGACCTCGTCGCCGACCGCTCCACCCTCACCGGGCAGCACCTCGCGGCGTACGTGGACGCCTGACCGGCGGCGCGAAGGCCGCTGCACGCCCCGCCCTCGGGAGCCGCCCCCGCCCGGGGGGCCGGGGGCGGGGCGTCGCCGACAATGGACCCGTGACCCCCGAAGACTTCGCCGCCCTCCTCACCCCCGAGGGCACCGCCCTCCTCGCCTCGCTCCGCGACCACGACCCCGCCCGGGAGCTGGCGCTCGCCACCCGGCTGCGCCGCGACCACCCCGCCGGGCTGGTCTCCGCCGCGCTGGGGCAGGCCCGGCTGCGACAGCGCGCGGTGGCGAAGTTCGGCGAGGAGGACGCCTTCCGGATGTTCTTCACCCCGGGCGGCGGCGAGATGGCCACCCGCGCCTCCGTGGCCTCGTACCGCGCCGAGCGGCTCGCCGCCCTCGGCGTGCGCACCGTCGCCGACCTGTGCTGCGGCATCGGCGGGGACGCGCTGGCCCTGGCACGGCTCGGCATCCGGGTGCTGGCGGTGGACCGCGACCCGCTGACCGTGGCCGTGGCACGGGCCAACGCCGCGGCGCTGGGCCTGGCGGACCTGATCGAGGTGCGGGAGGCGGACGTGACGGACGTGGACGTGTCCGCGTACGACGCCGTGTTCATCGACCCGGCCCGGCGCGGGGGGCGCGGCCGCATCTTCGACCCCGAGTCCTACTCGCCACCCCTGTCGTGGGCCGTGGAGACGGCCCGCGCGGCGCGGTACGCCGCCGTCAAGATCGCCCCCGGCATCCCGCACGAGGCGGTGCCCGCCGAGGCCGAGGCCGAGTGGATCTCCGACCACGGGGACGTCAAGGAGGCCGTGCTCTGGTTCGGCACCGCGCCCGGCACGATCCGCGCCACCCTGCTGCCGGGCCCGCGCGCGCTGTGCACCGCCGCCCCGCTCCCCGACCCGGAGGCCGGGCCGGTCGGCCGGTGGCTCTACGAGCCCGACGGCGCCGTCATCCGCGCCCACCTCGTCGCCGAGGTCGCCGAGCAGCTGGACGGCCGGCTGATCGACCCGACCATCGCCTACGTCACCGCCGACGAGCTGCGGGAGACCCCGTACGCGACGGCGTACGAGATCACCGACGTGCTGCCGTTCGGCCTCAAGAAGCTGAAGGCGCTGCTGCGCGAGCGCGGGGTCGGCGTCCTGACCGTGAAGAAGCGCGGTTCCGCCATCGAGCCCGAGGAGCTGCGCCGGAAGGTCAAGCCGCAGGGGCCGAACTCCGCGACGGTCTTCCTGACCCGGGTCGCGGGGGCCCCGTCGATGCTGATCGGCTCGCCCGCCCCGGTGCCGGCGTCCGGGCCCGTGCGCTGACCCGCGGCCGGGACGCCCCGCACCGGCTGCTGCTCAGCCCCCGCCGACCTCGACGGACTCGAACCGCCAGCGGTGCACCGCCCGCGTGATCAGGTCGGCCGCGGGCTCCGGCAGTTCGGGCAGCTCCGCCGCGACGCCCTCGGCCGCCTCCCACCAGGTGATCACGAGCACCCGGTCCTGCGGCGCCCGGAACACCTCGCGGCGCACCGGCTCCCGGGCCAGGACCTGCGACCGGGCCCACTCCAGCAGCTCGTTGCCCCGGCCGTCGGCGGCCCGGGCCTCCCACATCAGCGCGACGGTGCTCATGAGTACAGGTTGTCCTTGCTCAGCTCGTGCACGTGGTCGTGGGAGTGCCCGTGGCCGTGGGAGTGCCCGTGGGCGTGTCCCTCCGCGTGGCCGTGTCCCGTGCCCGGCACGTGCGGGTCGGTCACGGGCAGCGAGGAGTCCGCCGACAGGTCCCAGTCCGAGGGCGCCCGGTTGCGCTTGACCATCTCCGCGCCCAGGGCCGCGACCATGGCCCCGTTGTCCGTGCACAGCCCCGGCCGCGGCACCCGCAGGACGATCCCCGCGGCGTCGCACCGCTCCTGGGCCAGTGCGCGCAGCCGCGAGTTCGCCGCGACGCCGCCGCCGATCATCAGGTGGTCGACGCCCTCGTCCTTGCAGGCGCGGACGGCCTTGCGCGTCAGCACGTCCACGACGGCCTCCTGGAAGGACGCCGCCACATCGCGCACCGGCACGTCCTCGCCGGCCTTCCGCTTCGCCTCGATCCAGCGGGCGACGGCCGTCTTGAGCCCCGAGAAGGAGAAGTCGTACGCCGCGTCGCGCGGCCCGGTCAGCCCGCGCGGGAAGTTGATCGCCTTCGGGTCACCCTCGCGCGCGAGCCGGTCGATGACCGGACCGCCCGGGAAGCCCAGCTGCAGCACGCGCGCGATCTTGTCGAAGGCCTCGCCGGCCGCGTCGTCGATGGTCGCGCCCAGCGGCCGGACGTCGGAGGTGATGTCGGGGGCCAGCAGCAGCGAGGAGTGTCCGCCGGACACCAGCAGCGCCATGGTCGGCTCCGGCAGCGGCCCGTGCTCCAGCTGGTCCACGCAGATGTGCGAGGCCAGGTGGTTGACCCCGTACAGCGGCTTGCCGAGGGCGTACGCGTACGCCTTGGCCGCCGAGACGCCCACCAGCAGCGCGCCCGCGAGCCCGGGGCCCGCCGTGACCGCGATCCCGTCGAGGTCGCGGGCACTGACCCCGGCCTCCTTCAGGGCGCGCTCGATGGTCGGGACCATCGCCTCCAGGTGGGCCCGGGAGGCGACCTCGGGCACGACGCCGCCGAAGCGGGCGTGCTCGTCGACGCTGGAGGCGATGGCGTCCGCGAGCAGGGTCGTGCCGCGGACGACGCCGACGCCGGTCTCGTCGCAGGAGGTCTCGATTCCGAGGACGAGCGGTTCGTCAGCCATTGCTCTCACTGCTCTCAGTTCGTGCGTGTGCGGGGTCGGTCAGTCGCATGACGAGCGCGTCGACGTTGCCGGGCTGGTAGTAGCCGCGGCGGAAGCCGATGGGCTCGAAGCCGAAGCGCTCGTAGAGCTTCTGGGCGCGGGTGTTGTCCACCCGTACCTCCAGGAGCACCTCGGCGCACTCGAAGGCGGTGGCGGCGCGCAGCAGTTCGGTCAGCAGCCGGGCGCCGAGCCCGGTGCCCCACTGGTCGCGGGCCGCCGCGATGGTCTGTACGTCGGCCAGGTCTCCGGCGGCGGCCAGCCCGGCGTAGCCCACCAGGCGGCCCCGTCCGTCCTCGGCGACGAGGTAGCGGCGCGTGGCGCGCGGACCGCGCGCGTGGGCCAGCTCGGACCAGAACATGCCGGCCGACCAGGCGTCGTCGGGGAAGAGCTCGTGCTCCAGCTCCAGCACGGGCCCGATGTCCCACCAGCGCATGTCGCGCAGGACGACGTCGGGGGCGGGGGCGGCGGCCGTCACTGGGGGGTGACCACCTTGTAGTTCTTGGGCACCTGCGCGTCGGGCCTGCGCAGGTAGAGGGGGGTGGGCGGCAGGAACGCCTCTCCGGCGGCCAGGCGCCGCGCGGCCAGGGCCGCGAGGGCGGCGGCCGACTGGTGCTCGGGCGCCCGCGCGTCCGGGAAGACCTCGGGGTAGAGCAGCGCGCCCTGGCCGACCGCGGGAAGGCCGGCGACCTGCTCGGCGATGTCGGCGGGGCGGTCCACGGCGGGCTCGCCGACGCGCGTGAGGGGGTCCTCGTACCGGGCCCAGTAGACCTCCTTGCGCCGCGCGTCGGTGGCGACGGCGAAGGGGCCCTCGATCCCGGCGGCGCCGGCGGCGTAGGCGAGGCCGTCCAGGGTGCACAGGCCGTGCACCGGCACGCCGAGCACGGCGGCGAAGGTGGAGGCGGTGACCAGGCCGACGCGCAGCCCCGTGTACGGGCCGGGGCCGACGCCGACCACGATGCCGGTGACGGCGTCGAGCTTCAGACCGGCCTCGGCGAGCACCTTGTCCACGGAGGGCAGCAGCAGCTCCCCGTGGCGGCGGGCGTCGACCTGGTGGGACTCGGCGAGGACGGACTCGCCGTCGTGCAGGGCGACGGTGACGGCGGGCGTGGCGGTATCTACAGCGAGCAAGAGCACGCGAACAGCCTACGACTCCGGGGCCCCGGCCCTTCGCGGCCGGTCGCGGAGCGGCCCGGCTGCTACCTTTCGACCGAGGTACCCAACGGGGTCAGGCGCGAGAGGTGGAGCAAGGTGGCACGCAGCAGCTCGGGAATCGTGGCCGGGCTCACCGCCGCGGCGATCGCCGCCGTCGGCTTCCTCGGCTACCAGGCCTCGGCCTCGGCGCCCCCGCGCGTCCCGCAGGCCGCCCCGCAGGTCCCGGCGCCCGCCGCGAGCCAGCCCGCCGCGAAGCAGGACCCGTCGAAGCCGGCGGCCGTGCCCGAGGGCTCCGGCACCGGCGTGCGGGTGGTGTACTCGGTGGGCCAGAAGCGGGTGTGGCTGGTCGGCGAGCCGGCGCAGCCCACGAAGACGTTCACGGTGGTCCCCAGTACGGTGCACCCCGCGGTCGGCACCTACGCGGTCGGTTCCCGCTCGGGCGCCGTCACCGGCTCGGACGGGGTCCCGATCGAGCACGTGGTGCGGTTCGCGAGCAACGAGGGCGTCGCGCTGGGCTTCAGCGCCCGCGTGGACGGCGCGACCCCCGCTCCGGACCCCGGCAAGAAGACCGGCGGCATCCGCATGACGCGCGCGGACGGCGACGCGATGTGGGCCTTCGCGACGATCAGCTCCAAGGTGGTCGTCGTCCCCTGACCCGGTCGCGCGACCGGGTCGCATGACGTGCGCGGGACGCGGCGCCGCCGCAGGACCGGGCGGCGCACCGCTCCCGCCCGCCCGTCGATTCACCCCAACGTGCTACTCAGGCCGCTTCGGACTCCGGAGCGGCCTGTTCGCGTACGGCTGCGGCCTCCGGCGCGGACGCGTCGGGCGCGTGCCACCGCGCCGGGGGCGTCGAGACGGCGGCTGCGGCCGCCCCCGCGGCCAGCAGCGCCCGCATGGACACGGCGGACGGGCGGGGGTGGCGCTGTGCTCCTGCTGGTGCCGGCATGGTGCCTCCTGGGGCCCGGGAACGCCGAACTTAGGCATGCCTAAGAAAGTCTCGGTACCATGTCACCACGAGCGCCGCCACCAGCGCAATATCTTCCCGACTCGCTGTCGGTACGTGTGCCGCGACCGCCGCCTCGCCCCGCTACTCGGACAGGGCTCCCGCGAGGGTCTCCAGCCCGGCGCCGGCGCCCCAGCGGGCACCGATCCCGCGGACCGAGACCTGCCGTACGTCGTCCAGGACCTCCTCGTGGCCCACGGCACGCTCGATCACCACGTGCAGCCGGTCGTCCGAGAGCTCCTCGACCTTGCCGTCGCCCCACTCCACGACGACCACGGACTCGGGCAGCGAGACGTCGAGGTCCAGGTCCTCCATCTCGTCCAGCCCGCCGCCCAGGCGGTACGCGTCCACGTGCACGAGCGCCGGACCGTCGCCCAGCGGCGGATGCACCCGGGCGATGACGAAGGTCGGCGAGGTCACGGCCCCGCGCACGCCCAGGCCCTCGCCGAGGCCGCGGGTCAGGGTCGTCTTGCCGGCGCCCAGCTCCCCGGTCAGCAGCACGAGGTCGCCGGGGCGCAGCAGCCCCGCGATCCTGAGGCCCAGCCCGCGCATGGCGTCCGGGGAGTCGACGGTGATCAGGGTTTCGGCGCGGACGCCGGCCTCAGCTGCCGGGGCCGGGCCTCGCGGCGCTTCCAGCGGTACTTCTTCCATGCCCGCCAACGTTAGCCGCTGCCGGGGCGGGGACCGCGCCGCTGCGGGCCAGCAGCTCGGTGAGCAGCCGGGTCACCGTCTCCGGCTGCTCCAGCATCATCAGGTGCCCGGCGGACTCCAGGACCGCCAGCTCGGCGCCCGGCAGCGCCTCCTTGATGGCCTCGCTGTGCGCGAGCGGAGTGATCATGTCCCGGTCCCCCGCGATGACGGTGACGGGGATGTCCGCGAACCGCCGCAGGGCCACGGTCTTGTCGTGGGTCTGGAAGGCCGGGTAGAACTCCGCGACCACGTCGATCGGGGTGGCCTCGATGAGGCGCTCCGCGAACCGCGCGACGCCCGGATCGACGTCGCGGGAGCCGAACGAGTACATCTTGATCATGCCCGCGAAGAGGTCGGCGGTGGCCCGGCGGCCCTTCTCCACCAGCTCCACCTGCGAGCCGAGGGCCTTCAGCACGCCCGGCAGGAACCGGCGCACCGCGCCCAGGCCGACCGCGGGGAGCCCGTACGTCACCTCGCCGAGGCGGCCGCTGGACGTGCCGACCAGGGCCACGCCGACGACGCGCTCGCGCACCAGGTCGGGGAACAGCTCGGCCAGACCCATGATCGTCATGCCGCCCATCGAGTGGCCGACGAGGACCAGCGGGCCCTCGGGGGCGGTGGCGTCGATGACGGCCTTCAGGTCCCGGCCCAGCTGCTCGATGGTCACCGGCTCGCCGTCCGCCTGGGAGAGGCCCCGCGCGCTGCGGCCGTGGCTGCGCTGGTCCCAGTAGACGGCGCGGACCACCCCGCGCAGCGCGGCGCGCTGGAAGTGCCAGGAGTCCTGGCCGAGGCAGTAGCCGTGGCAGAACACGACGGTGGCCGGGGGCGCCGGCTTGCGGCGCAGCCGGCGCTTGGCCGCAGCGTCGCCCGGCACCTCGTCGACCTCGTAGTAGAGCGCGGTGCCGTCCTCGGCGCGGCAGGTGCCCTCGGTACCGCGCAGGGAGCCGTAGTCCCCGGCCGCGTCGAGGGCCAGGCGCGCCTTCATGCGCATGCCGCGCCCGACGGTGATCCGCTCGACGGCCACACCGGCCGCCGCGCCCGCCGCCATCACGCCGAGGGCGGCTCCGGCCCAGCCGGCCTTGCGCCAGTTCTCGCTCACGCCGCCGCCCTCACTCGGCCTCAGCCGCCCAGGTACACCCGGGGCACGCGCCCCCCGATACGGGTGACGATCTCATACGCGATGGTGTCCGCGGCCCGTGCCCAGTCCTCGGCGGTGGGTTCGCCCCGCTCCGCGTCGCCGAAGATGACGGCCTCGTCGCCGGCGCGGGCCGTGTCGCCGCCGAGGTCGACCACGAACTGGTCCATGGCCACGCGCCCGGCGACGTGGCGGACGGTGTCGCCGACGAGCACCGGCCCGCGGCCGGAGGCGTGCCGCGGGATGCCGTCGGCGTAGCCGGCCGGGATCAGGGCGAGGGTGGTCTCGGTGTCGGTGACGTAGTGGTGGCCGTAGCTCACGCCGTGCCCGGCGGGGACCGTCTTGACCAGCGCGAGGGAGGCCCGCAGCGTCATCGCCGGCCGCAGGCCGAGCTGGGCCGGGGTGCCGAGCTCGGGGGCGGGCGACACGCCGTAGACGGCGACCCCGCAGCGCACCAGGTCGAAGTGCGACTCGGGGAGGGTGAGCGTGGCCGGCGAGTTGGCGATGTGCCGCACCTCGGGGTCCGCGCCCTCCTTCTCGGCGTACGCGAGCATGTCGCGGAAGGCGGTGAGCTGCAGCTGGATGGAGGGGTGGCCGGGCTCGTCGGCGCAGGCGAAGTGCGACCAGACGCCGGTGACCCGGACGGTCCCCTCGGCCTGCGCGGCCACGGCGGCGCCGACCAGTTCCTCCCAGTCGGCGGGCTGGCAGCCGTTGCGGCCGAGGCCGGTGTCGGCCTTGAGCTGGATGCGCGCGGTGCGCCCGGCGGCGCGCGCGGCGGCGCGCACCTCGTCCAGGGCCCACATCCCGCTCACGGACACGTCGACGTCGGCTTCGATCGCCTCGCGCCAGGGCCCGCCCGGGGTCCACAGCCAGCACATGATCCGCCCCTGGATCCCGGCGGCGCGCAGCGCGAGCGCCTCCTCGGGGGTGGCGGTCCCGAGCCAGGTGGCACCGGCCTCCCGGGCGGCCCGGGCGCACTCCAGGGCTCCGTGCCCGTAGGCGTTCGACTTGACCACGGCCATCAACTCGGCCCGGGGCGCCCGCTCGCGCAGGGCGCGCACGTTCTCCCGTACGGCATCAAGATCGATCTCGGCGTACACGCGCGTCGGTGTCTCGTTCATCGCCCACAGTCTCTCAGACCCCGGTTACGCGCCGTAAAACCTCGCCGGGGGCCGAATCCGCCCCCGCCGGGGCGTCACGGCGTGCGGACGTCACGGCGTGCGGACGTCCCGCCACGCGCCCGGCAGGGCCTCGGCCACCTCCTGCGCGAGCACCGGCGCCCCGGACGCGGCCCGCCGCCCCGCGAGCCCGTGCAGGTACGCCGCCACCGCCCCCGCGTCCGCCCCGGACAGCCCGCCCGCCAGCAGCGCACCGGCCAGCCCGGACAGCACGTCCCCGCTCCCGGCGGTGGCCAGCCACGGGGTCCCGGTCGGGTTGACCCGTACGGGAACCGCGCCCCCGCCGCAGGCGACCAGCGTCGTGGAGCCCTTCAGCAGCGCCGCCACCCCGTACAGCTCCGCCAGCGCCCGTACCGACCCCATCCGCCCCGCCTCCACCGACTCCCGCGACACCCCCAGCAGGGCCGCCGCCTCCCCCGCGTGCGGGGTCAGCAGGGTCGGGGCCGACCGGGCCCGCAGCACCTCGGCGTCCAGCCCCCGCAGCCCGTCCGCGTCGACCAGTACCGGCACGTCCTCGGCCAGCAGCCCCGCGACCTCGCCCGCGCGGCCCTCCCCGAGCCCCGGCCCGACCACCCAGGCCTGCACCCGGCCGCGCCCGATCAGCGTCTCCGGGTACCGCGCGAGCACCGCGTCCGCGGCCGCCTCCGGGCCCACGTACCGCACCGCGCCCGCACCGCCCCGCAGCGCCCCGGCCACGGCCAGCACCGCCGCGCCCGGGTACTGCGCGGACCCGGCGACGATGCCGACCACGCCCCGCCGGTACTTGTCGCTCGACGCCCCCGGCTCCGGCAGCAGCGCCGCGACGTCGGCGTGCTGCAGGGCCTCGGCGTCCGGCTCGTCCAGGGCCAGTCCGATGTCCACCAGGTGCAGGGCGCCCGCCCGCGAGGCCCCCGGGTCTACGAGCAGTCCCGGCTTGTACGCTCCGAACGTGACCGTCACGTCGGCGCTCACCGCCGGGCCCGCCACCTCCCCGGTGTCCGCGTCCACCCCGCTCGGCAGGTCCACGGCGACCACCGTGACCCCCGGCGGGACCTGTTCCGCCAGCGCCGCGGCCGCCGGCCGCAGCCCGCCCCGCCCGCCGATCCCGAGCAGCCCGTCCAGGACCAGGTCCGGACGCGCGGGGACGGCGTCCGCCACCCGGCCGCCGGCGGCCCGCAGCGCCGCGAGCCCGCCCGCGTGCATCCGCTGCGGATCCATCGGGACCGCGGTCACCCCGGCCCCGCGCCGGGCCAGGCGCGCGCCGGCGTACAGCGCGTCGCCGCCGTTGTCCCCCGGCCCGACCAGCAGCACGACGCGCGCCCCGTAGACCCTCCCCGGCCGCCGGGCCAGCAGCCCCGCGCAGACGGCGGCCAGCCCGGCCGCCGCCCGCTGCATCAGGGCGCCCTCGGGCAGCCGGGCCATCAGCTCCCGCTCGGCGGCCCGTACGGTCTCCACGCTGTAAGCAGTACGCATGGCCCCCAGCCTGCCCGACGGGCGCGCGCTCTACCCCCGGGCGCGCCCCGGGGTCCTACCCCTCGGCGATCACCACGGCGGAGGCGACCCCCGCGTCGTGGCTCAGCGAGATGTGCCAGGACGTCACGCCCAGCGCCCGCGCCCGCGCCTCGACCGTGCCGGACACCCGCAGCCGCGGCCGGCCCGACTCCTCCACGTACACCTCGGCGTCGGTCCACAGCATCCCGCCGGGCGCGCCGAGCGCCTTCGCGAGCGCCTCCTTGGCCGCGAACCGGGCGGCGAGCGAGGCGGTCCCGCGCCGCTCGCCGCTCGGCAGCGTCAGCTCGGCGTCGACGAAGAGGCGCCGCGCCAGGTTCGGCGTCCGTTCCAGCGCCGCGCCGAACCGGTCGATCTCCGCGACGTCGATCCCCACACCGATGATCACAACGACTACCCCACTGCCCCGCTACTCCACCGTCACCGACTTGGCGAGGTTACGCGGCTGGTCCACCTCGTTGCCCCGCGCGGTCGCCAGCTCGCAGGCGAAGACCTGCAGCGGCACCGTCGCCACCAGCGGCTGGAGCAGGGTCGGCGTCGCGGGGATCCGGATCAGGTGGTCGGCGTACGGGACGACCGCCTCGTCGCCCTCCTCCGCGATCACGATGGTCCGCGCCCCGCGGGCCCGGATCTCCTGGATGTTCGACACGATCTTGTCGTGGAGCACCGAGCGGCCCTTCGGCGACGGCACGACCACCACCACCGGCAGGTCCTTCTCGATCAGTGCGATCGGCCCGTGCTTCAGCTCGCCCGCCGCGAAGCCCTCGGCGTGCATGTACGCCAGCTCCTTGAGCTTGAGCGCGCCCTCCAGCGCCACCGGGTAGCCGACGTGCCGGCCCAGGAACAGCACCGTGTTCTTGTCCGCCAGGGAGCGCGCGAGCTCCCGTACGGGCTCCATCGTCTCCAGCACGGTGTCCACGGCGGCGGCGATGTCCGACAGCTCCCGGACGACCGTCTCGATCTCGTCGCCCCACTTCGTACCGCGCACCTGCCCGAGGTACAGCGCGACGAGGTAGCAGGCGACCAGCTGGGTCAGGAACGCCTTGGTGGAGGCGACGGCCACCTCCGGACCGGCGTGCGTGTACAGCACGGCGTCCGACTCGCGCGGGATGGTGGAGCCGTTCGTGTTGCAGACGGCCAGCACCCTGGCCCCCTGCTCGCGCGCGTGCCGCAGCGCCATCAGGGTGTCCATGGTCTCGCCGGACTGCGAGATCGCGATGACCAGCGTCCGCTGGTCCAGGATCGGGTCGCGGTAGCGGAACTCGCTCGCCAGCTCCGTCTCGCACGGGATGCGGGTCCAGTGCTCGATGGCCAGCTTCGCGATCATGCCGGCGTGATAGGCCGTACCGCACGCCACGATCACGACCTTGTCGACCTCCCGGAGCACCGAGACGGGGATGCGCACCTCGTCCAGGGTCAGCGAGCCGTTCGCGTCGATGCGGCCCAGCAGGGTGTCGGCGACGGCCTTCGGCTGCTCGGCGATCTCCTTGAGCATGAAGTAGTCGTACCCCCCCTTCTCGGCCGCCGAGGCGTCCCAGTCCACGTGGTACGCCCGCACCGACGCGGGCGAGCCGTCGAAATTGGTCACCGTGACGCCGTCGCGGCGGAGCTCGACGACCTGGTCCTGACCCAGCTCGATCGCGGCCCGGGTGTGCGCGATGAACGCGGCCACGTCGGAGGCGAGGAAGTTCTCCCCCTCGCCGACGCCCACCACCAGGGGCGAGTTCCGGCGCGCGCCGACCACCACGTCCGGCTCGTCGGCGTGCACCGCGACCAGCGTGAAGGCGCCGTCCAGGTGCCGGCACACCCGCCGCATCGCCTCGGCGAGGTCCCCCGCGGCCGCGAAGTGCTCGGCGAGCAGGTGCGCCACGACCTCGGTGTCCGTCTCGGAGTCCAGCCGGTGCCCGCGCTCGGCCAGCTCGGCGCGGAGCGCGGCGAAGTTCTCGATGATGCCGTTGTGCACGACGGCGACGCGCCCCGTGTTGTCGAGGTGCGGGTGGGCGTTGGCGTCGGTGGGCCCGCCGTGGGTCGCCCACCGGGTGTGCCCCAGCCCCGTTGAACCGGCCGGCAGCGGGTGCCCGACCAGCTCCTTCTCCAGGTTGACCAGCTTTCCGGCCTTCTTGACGGAGGCCAGCCCGCCGTCGGCGAGCACGGCGATCCCCGCCGAGTCGTAGCCGCGGTACTCCAGCCGCTTGAGTCCGGCGATGACCACATCGAGCGCCGACTGCGCTCCCACGTAACCCACAATTCCGCACATAGGCGGCAGGGTACGCCGTCGTCGGCCGTCTGCCCGGTACCTGAACGAGACGAAAAACCCGCCCCGGCACATGCGGCCGGGACGGGTCGATGTTCATCTCCCCGCGGGGGTCAGACCAGCTTCTTGCCCTGCGCCTCGATCAGCGCCTTCGGGAAGACCGCCTTGCCGGTCAGGCTGATCGACGAGAAGGTGGCGACCGTGTTGCCCTTGCGCGCCACGGTCAGCAGGACGCTGGACTTCTCGCCGTCCCCCAGGTCCATGGCGACGACGAGGCTGACGGCCTCGTCGCCCACGGCCGCGCTCTCGCCCGGCTTGACGCTCTCGAACCTGGTGCTCTCGCCGTCCTCGGTCACCGCGAAGCCCCCGGCGCACGACTGGCCCGCGGCCTTGACGGACGCCACGGTCTCCTCGGCGCCCTTGCCCTCGTACGAGGAGAGGCCCACCAGCGTGGTGGTGACACCGATGGCGTCCGTGATGGCCGCCGCCTTGTCCGCGTCGGTCGCGTCCGGGTCGAGCTCCTTCGGCTTGGCACCGAGGGCCGTGCTCGCGACACCGGTCGGCGCGCCGATCTTCTGCTGGCCGATGGCGTTGAGGAGGACCTTGCACTCGGGCTTGTCGGTGGTGCCCGCGGCGCTGACGGCCGAGGCCTCGGCGGTCTTCTTCGCCGCGTCCTTCACCTCGATGTAGTCGGGTGCGTCGGCCTGCGCGATCAGCAGCGGGGCGAGCTCCGCGTCCGTCTTGCCCTTGGCGGCGGGCGCGGCCGACGTCGCCGGGGCGCTCGCGGACGCCTTGGCGTCGGCCGTGCCGTCCGCCTTCCCGCCGCAGGCGGTGGCCAGCAGGGCCAGGGACACCGCGGACGCGGTCAGGACGGTACGGCGGACAAGAGCGGTACGCACGAAAGATCTCCCCCATGGAGTACGACGACGGAACGGCGCAAGGACAGCCCGACGGGCGCTCCACGGTTCCGGGAGCGCGTCAGGGTTGCGGTGAGCGACAATCTACGCGCCGTCAGCACGCCCCGCGGGCCTCCCCGGCCCTCCCGCGCCAATCGTGATCATCGCGAGACTCCGCCACCCTCGAATCGGTACGCGGACCCGTACAACCCCGGCCCGGCCGGGCCACCGGTACCGCCACGTGACCGACCGCATAACCCACAACAGCCCCCCAGCCCCGACAATGGCGGTGTGATCACTTCGCCGCCACGAAGCAGCACGCCGGAGAACGCAATGGAGCGCACCGGCCCGGACGGGCCCCACCCGCGCACCGGCCAGGACGGGTCCCACCCGCGCCCGGGCCACCGCCGGGGCCCGGACGCCTCGCCGTACGTCGACCTGACCCGGGCCGAGTGGAGCGCCCTGCGCGAGCGGACCCCGCTCCCGCTCACCGCCGACGAGGTCGAGCGGCTGCGCGGACTCGGCGACGTCATCGACCTCGACGAGGTACGCGACGTCTACCTCCCGCTCTCCCGCCTGCTCAACCTGTACGTCGGGGCCACCAGCAACCTCCGCGGCACCCTCAACACCTTCCTCGGCGACGCGGGCAACGGGCACGGCGCCCAGCAGGGCACCCCGTTCGTCATAGGGGTCGCCGGGTCCGTCGCCGTCGGCAAGTCCACCGTGGCCCGCCTGCTCCAGGCGCTCCTGGCCCGCTGGCCCGAGCACCCGCGCGTGGAGCTGGTCACCACGGACGGGTTCCTGTACCCGATGAAGGAGCTCCAGCGGCGCGGCCTCACCTCCCGCAAGGGGTTCCCGGAGTCCTACGACCGCCGCGCGCTCACCCGCTTCGTCGCCGACATCAAGGCCGGCAAGGACGAGGTCCGGGCGCCCGTCTACTCGCACCTGATCTACGACATCGTCCCGGGCGAGGAGCTCGTCGTACGCCGCCCGGACATCCTCATCGTCGAGGGCCTGAACGTCCTCCAGCCGGCCCTCCCCGGCAAGGACGGGCGTACCCGCGTCGGCCTCGCCGACTACTTCGACTTCAGCGTGTACGTCGACGCCCGGCCCGAGGACATCGAGCGCTGGTACCTGAACCGCTTCCGGAAGCTGCGCGCGACGGCCTTCCAGAACCCGTTCTCCTACTTCCGCAAGTACACCCAGGTCTCCGAAGAGGAGGCCGTGGAGTACGCGCAGACGATGTGGCGGACCATCAACAAGCCCAACCTGCTGGAGAACGTGGCCCCCACCCGCGGCCGCGCCACCCTGGTCGTCCGCAAGGGCCCCGACCACAAGGTGCAGAAGCTGAGCCTGCGCAAGCTCTGACCCGAAGGCGACGCACTAGGGTGCGGGGATGCTGCATCTGCGCCTGATCACGCCTCCCGACCGTACGGAGGCGGTGGTCGCGGCCGTCGAGAAGACGGTCGGCACCACCCACCTGGTCGTCCTGGCGGGCGCCGCGCGGGTGCCGCCCGGAGACCTCGTCCTGTGCGACGTGGCGCGCGAGGCCGCGGACGAGCTGCTGGAGGAGCTGCGGGCCCTCGGGATCGCCGAGGACGGCTCGATCGCCGTCGAGAACATCGACCTCTCGCTGTCCAGGCGGGCCGACGCGGCCGAGGAGGAAGCGCCGGGCGAGCCGGCGGACGCCGTCCTGTGGGAGCACCTGACCGAATCCACGCACGAGGAGTCCACCCTCAGCATCACCTACGTCGCGTTCATGATCATCGCGACGATGATCGCCGCCTGCGGCGTGGTCCTCGACAACGCCGTCCTGATCGTGGGCGCCATGGCCGTCGGCCCCGAGTTCGGCCCGCTCGCCGGCGTGTGCACCGCCCTGGTGCAGCGCGCGCCCCGGCTGGCGGCGCGCTCCCTCATCGCCCTGTTGATCGGCTTCGCGGCCGCGATCGCCGTCACCACCCTGTTCAGCCTGGCGATGGACGCGATGGGCCAGTTCGACAGGGGCATGCTGGAGGACCCGCGGCCGAACACCAGCTTCATCTGGCAGCCGGACCCGTTCTCGTTCGTCGTGGCGCTGCTCGCCGGAGTCGCCGGAATACTGTCCCTGACCTCGGCCAAGTCCGGGGCCCTGGTGGGCGTGGCGATCTCCGTGACCACGGTCCCGGCGGCCGCCAATGCCGCCGTGGCCCTGAGCTACGGCGACGTCGGCCAGATGTGGGGCTCGGCGGAGCAGCTGCTGCTGAACCTGGGCGGCATCATCGTGGCGGGCGTCCTGACCCTGCTGACCCAGAAGGCCCTGTGGCGGACGCAGCGGGGCCGCTGGGTCCGGGGCGCGAAGAAGACCTGAGGAGACCCCGTCGCACGCCCGCGGCCCCGCACCCTGATCGGGTACGGGGCCGCGGGCGTGCGACGGTCGGCGGGGTCAGCCCAGCGCCGACTTCACGACGTCGGCGAGCCGGCCGGCGACCGCGCGGGCCTGCTCGATGTCGGCGGCCTCGACCATGACCCGTACGAGCGGCTCGGTGCCGGAGGGACGCAGCAGCACGCGGCCGGTCGAGCCCAGCTCGCGCTCGGCGTCGGTGACGGCGGCGGCCAGCTCGGCGGAGGTCGTCACCCGGGACCGGTCCACGTCGGGAACGTTGATCAGCACCTGCGGCAGCCGGGTCATGACGCCCGCCAGGTCGGCCAGCGACCTGCCGGTGTCCGCGATCCGCGCCGCCAGGAGCAGACCGGTCAGCGTGCCGTCGCCGGTGGTCGCGTGGTCGAGGATGATCACGTGGCCGGACTGCTCGCCGCCCAGCGCGTAGCCGTGCTGCTTCATCGACTCCAGCACGTACCGGTCGCCGACCCCGGTCTGCACGACCTGGATGCCCTCGGCCTCCATGGCCAGCTTGAAGCCGAGGTTCGACATCACGGTGCCGACGACGGTGTTCTCGCGCAGCTGGCCTGCCTCCCGCATGGCCAGGGCCAGTACGGCGAGGATCTGGTCGCCGTCGACCTCCGCGCCGGTGCCGTCGACGGCCAGGCAGCGGTCCGCGTCGCCGTCGTGCGCGATGCCGAGGTCGGCGCCGTGCTCGATCACGGCGGCCTTGAGCAGGCCCAGGTGGGTGGAGCCGCAGCCGTCGTTGATGTTCAGGCCGTCGGGCTCGGCGCCGATCGTGACGATCTCCGCGCCCGCCCGGGTGAAGGCCTCGGGCGAGACGTAGGCGGCGGCGCCGTGCGCCTCGTCCAGGACGACCTTGAGGCCTTCGAGGCGGTTCGGCAGGACCCCGATGAGGTGGGCGACGTACTTGTCGAAGCCCTCCGTGTAGTCGGAGATCCGGCCCACGCCGGAACCGGTGGGCCGGTCCCAGGGGGCACCGGTGCGGTGCTCTTCGTAGACGGACTCGATCCGGTCCTCCAGCTCGTCGGCGAGCTTGTGGCCGCCGCGCGCGAAGAACTTGATCCCGTTGTCGGGCATGGCGTTGTGGCTGGCGGAGAGCATCACGCCGAGGTCGGCACCCAGCGCACCGGTGAGATACGCCACCGCCGGGGTGGGCAGCACACCGACGCGCAGGACGTCCACGCCCGCGCTCGCGAGGCCGGCGACGACCGCGGCCTCCAGGAACTCGCCGGAGGCCCGGGGGTCACGGCCGACCACGGCGGTGGCCCGGTGGCCCTCGAAGGTGCCCGCCTCGGCCAGTACATGGGCAGCCGCGACGGAGAGGCCGAGCGCGAGCTCAGCCGTCAGATCCGCGTTGGCGACGCCGCGTACACCGTCCGTCCCGAAGAGTCGTCCCACTGTTGTCCTCCCGAGTTTCTGCTTCGCTTGTGACCGCATGTGACAGATATTTGCCGCTTGTGGCGGTAAACGAACCGCCCCGGCAGCACAGAGAGTGCTGCCGGGGCGGTTTCGTTGCAGAACAGCAGGCGCAGATTAACGCTTGCTGTACTGCGGGGCCTTACGGGCCTTCTTGAGACCGGCCTTCTTGCGCTCGACCGCACGGTCGTCGCGGGAGAGGAAGCCGGCCTTCTTCAGCGCCGCGCGGTTGTTGTCCACGTCCGCCTCGTTCAGCGCACGGGCCACACCCAGGCGCAGGGCGCCGGCCTGGCCGGAGACGCCGCCACCCGAGATGCGGGCGATGACGTCGTAGCGGTTGTCCAGCTCGAGCAGCTTGAACGGCTCGTTGACTTCCTGCTGGTGCACCTTGTTGGGGAAGTAGTCCTCAAGGGTACGACCGTTGATCTTCCACTTGCCGGTGCCCGGAACGATCCGGACGCGGGCGATGGCGTTCTTGCGACGGCCCAGGCCGGCGGCCGGCTGGGGGTCGCCGAAGCGGCCGGCAAGGGACTCGGAGGTGTAGTCGCCCTCGGCGACGACCTCAGACTCGCTGGTGTACTCCTCGACGTTGCCCTCGAACTCGTCGACGGGGGTCGTCTCGGCGGTGGTCTCGGCCACGATGCTCCTCAGAATTTTCTACGTCTTAGGGGGTGGCCGGAACTACTGCGCGACCTGGGTGATCTCGAACGGCACCGGCTGCTGGGCAGCGTGGGGGTGCTGGTCGCCCGAGTAGACCTTCAGCTTGGACAGCATCTGACGGCCCAGGGTGTTCTTGGGGAGCATGCCCTTGATGGCCTTCTCGACGGCCTTCTCCGGGTTGTTCGCCAGAAGGTCGTCGTAGCGCACCGAGCGGAGACCGCCCGGGTAGCCGGAGTGGCGGTACGCCATCTTCTGGGTCGCCTTGTTGCCGGACAGGTGAACCTTGTCGGCGTTGACGATGATGACGAAGTCGCCCATGTCCATGTGGGGGGCGTAGGTCGGCTTGTGCTTGCCCCGCAGAAGGGCCGCGACCTGGGTCGCCAGACGGCCGAGGACAACGTCCTGGGCGTCGATGACGAGCCACTGGCGCGAGATGTCGCCGGGCTTGGGGCTGAACGTACGCACGCGTATGCCTTCGCTTCTTCAGTGGTGGTATCCCACGGGCGCTAGCCCAGCGGGAAGGTCCTGACAGGGTCACCACGGACGATCACGACAGCCCTCGTCCACATCGGGGACGCAACCCGTGTGAACCGCTGGTCATCGGTCCGGTGGACCGCGCGCAAGGCCCTTTCACGTGAGAATGAGCAAGCCAATACGCATAACAAACCAGCAGGGTACCCAAGCAGACCCGTACGGGTCAAAACGCGGTCCGCGATGCCGGTCCTGCTGGCTCCGCGGCGCACTCCGGTTCGGTCCTGGGTGGGGACCCCGCAGTTGTTACCGGGTCCAGAGTAACCCGCCCGGAGAGCAGCCCACGACGCGCCAGCAGGATCGCGAGCCCGCACAGGGTGGCGCAGTCCTTGAACGCGCGCCGTTTGGCGTCCAGCTCCGACGGCCACGGGATCCCCGCCGTCTGCGGGGCCAGGGCCGCCCAGAACCAGGGCGAGCGCGGCATCGAGCCGGGCCGCACCGCCGACGCCAGCAGCAGCGGGAGCACCACCAGCAGGTAGTGGTCGAAGGACGGCCGCGACACCAGGAATGCGGCGAGCATCACCATGCAGGCCGTCTCCGCCAGCCGCAGCTCGCCACCGTCCGCGTCGTCGCCGACCCTGCGCCAGCGCGCCCGGGCCGCCCACAGCCCCGCCCCGGCCCCGGCGAAGGCGACCAGCACCGCGACCGGCTCCGGCACCCCCAGCCGCGGCAGCACCGCGATCGGCGAGGCGTCCCAGGGCAGGGCGTACGCGTCCTGCCCCTTGAGCAGGAACGGCAGGGTTTTCGTGAAGAACAGCGACGGGCTCGGCATCAGCAGCGCCCCCGCCAGCGAGAGCCCCAGCGGCACCAGGACGGCCGCGGCCAGTCCCCGCCACCGCCGGGCCACCAGGAACAGCAGCCCGATCGGCACCAGCATCGGCTTGCAGGCGATCGCCAGCCCGACGACCAGACCGGCCGCGCCCCACTGCCGCCGGTGCGCGAGCAGCAGCGCCACCGGCAGGGCGGCCGCCGAGATCGCGGTCCAGTTCCCGATCAGCACCAGGTTCACGTACGGCTTGTAGGCCAGGGCGAGGACGGGGAAGCCGATGACCGCGAAGCGCGAGCGCAGCGGCACCGAGAACAGCCGCAGCGCGGCCAGCCAGCCGGCGCCCAGCAGCCCCGACATCCCCACCGGCAGCAGCCAGCGCAGGGCGGTCTGCGGGAGCATCGCCTCCGGGACGGCCATCAGCACGGCGCTGGGCAGGTACAGGAAGCGCTTGTCCTCGTACGGGGACCCGCCCTCCAGCAGCGTCTGCGCCGCCTTGACCACGAAGGCGTTGTCCGAGCCCCAGTTCGCCCGCAGGCTCGTGGAGACGGCGATCCCCAGGATCACCGCGAGCGAGAGGAACTGCCACGGCCGCGAGGCCGGCAGCAGCAGCCGGTCCATCAGCCGGTTCCCCGAGGCCCGGTTCTCCCACTTCGTCAGCCAGTTGCCAGGGCGCAGCCCCACAACGCCTCCCCCTCACCGTTCCGAGGGGGTGGTCCGCCCCCTAGCGCTTCCGCTCGACTCTACGTTCGTCCCAGACGGGCTCCTGAGTCTCCCGCACAACACCGTCCGAACCGAAGACCAGGTAACGGTCAAATGTGCGCGCGAACCACCTGTCGTGTGTGACACACAACACAGTCCCGTCGTACGCCTCCAGTCCGTCCTGCAGCGCCTCGGCCGATTCCAGGTCCAGGTTGTCCGTCGGCTCGTCCAGCAGCAGCGCCGTGGTGCCCGCCAGCTCCAGCAGCAGGATCTGGAAACGCGCCTGCTGGCCGCCCGACAGCTTCTCGAACGGCTGGTCCCCCTGGCGCTCCAGCTCGTACCGGCGCAGCGCGCCCATCGCCGCGCCGAGCGGCTTCGCCGCCTCCGTCCACAGGATGTCGACGAGGGTGCGGCCGAACAGCTCGGGGTGGGCGTGGGTCTGCGCGAAGTGGCCGGGAACCACGCGCGCGCCCAGCTTCCACGTCCCGGTGTGCTTCACGTCCTCGCCGGCCATCAGCCGCAGGAAGTGCGACTTGCCGGAGCCGTTCGAGCCGAGCACCGCGACCCGCTCGCCGTAGAAGACCTCCAGCGAGAACGGCTTCATCAGGCCCGTGAGCTCCAGGTTCTCCACGGTCAGCGCGCGCACGCCGGTGCGGCCGCCCTTGAGCCGCATCCGGATGTCCTGCTCGCGCGGCGGCTCCGGCGGCGGACCGGCCTCCTCGAACTTCTGGAAGCGGGTCTGCATCGCCCGGTAGCGCGAGGCCATGTCGGGGCTGGAGGCCGCCTGGTTGCGCAGCCGCAGCACCAGCGCCTTCAGCCGGGCGTGCTCCTCGTCCCAGCGCCGCTTGAGCTCCTCGAAGCGTGCGAAGCGCTCCTTGCGGGCCTCGTGGTAAGTGCCGAAGCCGGCGCCGTGCACCCAGACGTCGCTGCCCGTCGGGCTCGCCTCCAGGCTGATGATCTTCTCGGCGGCCTGGGTGAGCAGTTCCCGGTCGTGGCTGACGAACAGCACCGTCTTGCGGGTGGCCTTGAGCTGCTCCTCCAGCCACCGCTTGCCCGGGACGTCGAGGTAGTTGTCCGGCTCGTCGAGCAGCAGCACCTCGTCCGGCCCGCGCAGCAGCGCCTCCAGCACGAGCCGCTTCTGCTCACCGCCCGAGAGCGTGCGCACCTCGCGGAACTGGGCGCTGTCGTACGGGATGGCCAGGGCCGCCATGGTGCAGACGTCCCACAGCGTCTCCGCCTCGTACCCCTGCACGTCGGCCCAGTCGCTCAGCGCCTGCGCGTACGCCATCTGCGCGGCCTCGTCGTCGACGGTGAGGATCAGCTCCTCGGCCCGGTCCACGGCCTTGGCCGCCTCCCGGATCCGCGGCTGGGAGACCGAGACCAGCAGGTCCCGTACGGTCGTCTCGTCCCGCACCGAGCCCACGAACTGCGACATCACCCCGAGCCCGCCGCTGATGGCGACCCCGCCGCCGTGCGGCTGGAGCTCACCGGAGATCAGCTTGAGCAGGGTCGTCTTGCCGGCGCCGTTCGCCCCCACCAGGGCCACCACCGACCCCTCCCCCACGCGGAAGGAGACGTCGGGGAGCAGGACCCGCCCGTCGGGAAGGTAGTACTCCAGGTGGTTGGCTTCGAGATGTCCCATGCCGGGCATTGTCCCGGTCCGCCGGCGATCCGCCCAAACGGGTGGACGGGCGCCCCGCGGCGGCGCTCAGCAGCAGCCGGCTCCGGGCAGGGTGCGCACGTTGCGCGCCTCCTTGCTGCGGGCGGCCAGCAGCTCGTCGGCCGGGTAGCCGACCTCCTCCAGCGTCAGCCCGTGCGGCTTGACCACGTGCACCGAGGAGTCCCGTACGGCGGCGGCCAGCACCTTCCCCGGCCAGTCGACGGGCCGGTGGCCGTCGCCGACGTGCAGCAGGGCGCCGACCAGCGACCGGACCATGTTGTGGCAGAAGGCGTCGGCGCGCACGGTCGCGGTGACGATGCCGTCCTCGGCCCGCTCCCAGCTGAGCTGCTGGAGGGTGCGGATGGTCGTCGCGCCCTCGCGCTTCTTGCAGTACGCGGCGAAGTCGTGCTCGCCGAGCAGCGGGGCGGCGGCCTCGTTCATGGCGTCCACGTCGAGGGGCCACTGGTGCCACAGGACGTGCCCGCGGCGCAGCGGGTCCACGCCGGCCTGGTGGTCGCCGACGCGGTACGCGTAGCGGCGCCAGATCGCCGAGAAGCGCGCGTTGAAGCCCGCGGGGGCCTCGGCGGCCCTCCACACCCGTACGTCGTGCGGCAGGCGTCCCGCGAGGCGGCGCAGCAGCTTGTCGTGGTGCTCGGCCCACACCTCCTCGGCCAGGTCGAACTGCGCGACCTGGCCGCGGGCGTGCACGCCCGCGTCCGTCCGCCCGGCCACCGTCAGCTCGACCGGTTCGGACAGCCGCATCACGGTCCGCAGCGCCGACTCCAGCTCCCCCTGGACGGTCCGCAGCACCCGCTGCTTCGCCCAGCCGGAGAAGTCCTTGCCGTCGTAGCTCAGGTCCAGCCGTACCCGGACGTGCCCGGGCTCCACCTCGTCACTCACGTGACCGATCCTCTCAGAAAGCCGAACGCACCCGACAACGCGGAACGACGCGGGACAACGCAGAACGGGCCCGCCCCGGGAAGGGGCGGGCCCGTTCAGAGCCGTTCAAGCAGACGCGATTCCCGGAAGGGGGAATCAGGCCTCCTTGGTCTCCTCGGCCGGAGCCTCGGTCTCGGCGGGAGCCTCGGCCTTGGCCTCGGACTCCTTGACGGCGCGCTTGGTGGCGGCCTCGGCCTCACCGGTGGCCTGCTGGGCGACCGTAAGGGCCTCGACCAGCTCGATCACGGCCATCGGGGCGTTGTCGCCACGACGGTTGCCGATCTTGGTGATGCGCGTGTAACCACCGGGGCGGTTCTCGTAGCGCGGGGCGATCTCGGTGAAGAGCGTGTGCACGATGCTCTTGTCCGTGATCGTCTGCAGCACCAGGCGACGGTTGTGGATGTCGCCCTTCTTGGCCTTGGTGACCAGACGCTCGGCGTAGGGACGCAGGCGACGGGCCTTGGCCTCGGTGGTGGTGATGCGGCCGTGCTCGAAGAGCGCCTTCGCGAGGTTCGCGAGGAGGTGCTTCTCGTGCGCGGCGCTGCCGCCCAGACGGGCACCCTTTGCGGGACGCGGCATGGTGATACTCCTTCATATCTGCACCGGCCGTGTCAGGTACCGGTGTCAGTTCCCCCGGGGCGGCTGCCCCGGGAAAGTCACGACGTGCCCGGCCGGCGGCCGGGCACGAGGCCCGGGCCGCCGGCGGCGGGGAAAATCAGTACTGCTCGGTCTCGACGAAACCGGCGTCCGCGTCGTCGTCGGCGCCGAAGGCGTCGGCGGCGGCGGTCGGGTCGAATCCGGGCGGGCTGTCCTTGAGGGCCAGGCCCATGCCGGCCAGCTTCGCCTTGACCTCGTCGATCGACTTCGCACCGAAGTTGCGGATGTCGAGCAGGTCGGCCTCTGAGCGGGCCACGAGCTCACCCACGGAGTGGATGCCCTCGCGCTTGAGGCAGTTGTACGAGCGGACCGTGAGCTCGAGCTCCTCGATCGGCAGCGCCAGATCGGCGGCCAGGGCCGCGTCCGTCGGCGAGGGGCCCATGTCGATGCCCTCGGCGTCGATGTTGAGCTCGCGCGCCAGGCCGAACAGCTCGACCAGGGTCTTGCCTGCGGACGCCATGGCGTCGCGCGGGCGCATGGCCTGCTTGGTCTCGACGTCGACGATGAGCTTGTCGAAGTCGGTGCGCTGCTCGACTCGGGTCGCCTCGACCTTGTAGGTGACCTTGAGGACCGGGCTGTAGATGGAGTCGATCGGGATGCGACCGATCTCCTGGCCCAGCTGCTTGTTCTGCACGGCGGAGACGTAGCCGCGACCGCGCTCGACGGTCAGCTCCATCTCCAGCTTGCCCTTGCCGTTGAGCGTGGCGAGGACCAGGTCCGGGTTGTGCACCTCGACACCGGCCGGGGGCGCGATGTCGGCAGCGGTGACCAGGCCGGGACCCTGCTTGCGCAGGTACATCACGACCGGCTCGTCGTGCTCCGAGGAGACGACGAGCTGCTTGATGTTGAGGATGATGTCGGTGACGTCTTCCTTGACACCCGGCACGGTGGTGAACTCGTGCAGGACGCCGTCCACGCGGATGCTGGTGACAGCGGCACCCGGGATCGAGGACAGGAGCGTGCGGCGCAGCGAGTTGCCGAGGGTGTAGCCGAAGCCCGGCTCCAGCGGCTCGATCACGAACCGCGAGCGGTACTCGTCTACGACCTCTTCGGTCAGCGAGGGACGCTGAGCGATAAGCATGTGTGTTCCTTCAGTCGTGGACGCCCACTATTTGACGTCCGACGGGCACTACGTACAGCAAGGGTACGGGCGGCACGTCCCCCGCGAGGGGTTCGTACCGCCCGGACACTCAAAGACGCACAGGTGCGTCCGCTGCGTCAGACGCGGCGGCGCTTCGGCGGGCGGCAGCCGTTGTGCGGGGTGGGGGTGACGTCCTGGATCGAGCCGACCTCGAGGCCGGTGGCCTGGAGGGAGCGGATCGCGGTCTCACGGCCGGAGCCGGGACCCTTGACGAAGACGTCGACCTTGCGCATGCCGTGCTCCTGCGCGCGACGGGCGGCCGACTCGGCGGCCATCTGCGCGGCGAAGGGGGTGGACTTGCGCGAGCCCTTGAAGCCGACGTGGCCGGCGGAGGCCCAGGAGATCACGTTGCCCGCGGGGTCCGTGATCGAGACGATGGTGTTGTTGAACGTGCTCTTGATGTGGGCGTGCCCATGAGCGACGTTCTTCTTTTCCTTGCGGCGCACCTTCTTGGCAGCGCCCTGACGACCCTTGGGGGGCATCTAAATCTCCTACGGGAGGTGGTCGGTCCTACAGCGCAAGACCGCTGAACAGGACTACTTCTTGCCCGGCTTCTTCTTACCGGCGATCGCGCGACGCGGACCCTTGCGGGTACGGGCGTTCGTGCTGGTGCGCTGACCGTGCACCGGCAGGCCACGACGGTGGCGGATGCCCTGGTAGCACTGGATCTCGACCTTGCGACGGATGTCGGCCTGGATCTCGCGGCGGAGGTCACCCTCGGTGCGGAGGTTGGCGTCCACGTACTCGCGGATCTTGACCAGGTCTTCTTCGGCCAGGTCACGAACGCGGGTGTTCGGGTTCACACCGGTGGCCTCAAGGATTTCCTTGGACCGGGTGCGCCCGACACCGAAGACGTAGGTGAGTGCGATCTCCACGCGCTTTTCGCGCGGGATGTCGACACCGGAAACGCGTGCCATTCAATGGCTCCTGTGTGTTCGGGGGTCTTCAGCAGAACCATCCCCGACCGCCGACCACGCCTTGATGGGTGGTGGTACGTCCGGGTCCCCGGCCCCCGCCGGAGGTGCCGCCGGCCCGGTGAGGGGCTGGGCGGGTTCTGCGTATGTACGTTTTCTTACGTCGCGCGAAGAACTGCGGAAGGCAGGTCGGTCGGCGTGCGTCAGCCCTGGCGCTGCTTGTGGCGCAGGTTGTCGCAGATGACCATGACCCGACCGTGACGGCGGATCACCTTGCACTTGTCGCAGATCTTCTTGACGCTCGGCTTGACCTTCATTGGGTGAGGTTCTCCGGGTCAGTGCCACCACCCGCGCCGGGACGAGACGCCCAGACGGAGTGAAGACAAGATCTACTTGTATCGGTAGACGATCCGGCCACGCGTCAGGTCGTACGGAGAGAGCTCCACGACAACCCGGTCATCAGGAAGGATGCGGATGTAGTGCATGCGCATCTTGCCGCTGATGTGCGCGAGGACCTTGTGACCGTTCTGGAGTTCCACCTTGAACATCGCGTTCGGGAGGGACTCGATCACGGTGCCCTCGATTTCGATGGCACCTTGCTTCTTGGCCACGCTTCGCCTTTCGAATCGGCTACCTTGATCGGCTCAGTGCGCCATGCAGGCATGGGAGTGCACGAGAGCCGACGAGTCAGTCTACGACAGGGCACCCGGAAAGACGAATCCGGAAAGTTTGCCCCGGAGTCTAGATCATTAACCGAGAGGGCCCGGCGCCGTCAGCCCAGCGGGTCCGGCGCCGTCGTGACGCCGGCCCCTCCTTCTCCTGCCGCGCTCGCGGGCTCGGCGCCGGGGCGCCTCACATGCTTCGCACGGCTGCGCCGGACTCCGTCCGGCGTGGCCCCGGCCGTAGTACGCCGGGGTGCCCGCGGTACGCGGGACCGCACGTCGGTCCGACGGCCCGTCCCGCCGTCAGCCCAGCGGGTCCGGCGCCGTCGTGACGCCGTACTCCGCCAGCTTCGCCTTGCCGCAGTCCGGGCTGGTCAGCACGATGGGGCCGGCCTCGGTCAGCGCGATGGAGTGCTCCCAGTGCGAGGACCAGGTGCCGTCCGTGGTGATGACCGTCCAGTCGTCCGCCAGGACCTCCGTCTGGGCGGTGCCCAGGGAGACCATCGGCTCGATCGCCAGGCACAGGCCCGGGACGAGCTTGATCCCCTTGCCCCGCTTGCGCGAGACGTAGTTCAGCAGGTGGGGGTCCATGTGCATCTCGGAACCGATGCCGTGGCCGCCGTAGTCCTCGATGATCCCGAACTTCCCGAGGCTGTGCTCGCCGGTGGTGGGACGCGGCTGGCGCTTGATGTACGTCTCGATCGCCTTCGAGATGTCCACGAGGCGGTTGCCGAGCCGCATGGCGGCGATCCCCGCCCACATGGACTCCTCGGTCACCCGGGAGAGCTCCAGGAGCTCAGGGGCGTGCCCAGTGCCCACGAAGGCCGTGTACGCGGCGTCGCCGTGCCAGCCGTCGACGATCGCGCCGGCGTCGATCGAGATGATGTCGCCGTCCTTGAGGACGGTCTTGTCGTCCGGGATGCCGTGGACGACGACCTCGTTGACCGAGGTGCAGATCGTCGCGGGGAAACCGCCGTAACCGAGGAAGTTCGACTTCGCGCCGGCGTCGTCGATGACCTTGCGGGCCACCATGTCCAGATCCCGCGTCGTGGCGCCGGGCACGGCGGCCTCGCGGGTCGCCGCGTGGATGGCCGCGACGACCAGCCCCGCCTCGCGCATCTTCGCGATCTGCTCGGGGGTCTTGATCTGCACCATGAACGTGCCTTCCCTCTGTAGCGGCGGGATCGCCGCCGCTCTCGCGGAGGCGGTCGGCCCCCGCTTCGGTTCCTCAATTATTGGCTGATGCCGCGCGAACCCGCGTCACGCAGACGGCCGCGGCGCCCGATGGGCACCGCGGCCGGACCTGCGCAGCGAGGGGTACTACTTCTTCAGGGCTTCCATGGCGCGCTTGGTGATCTCGTGCACCTCGCCGAGGGCGGGGATGGTCACCAGCAGGCCCTGGGCCTTGTAGAAGTCGATGATCGGCTCGGTCTGCGTGTGGTAGACGTCCAGCCGGTTGCGGACCGTGGCCTCGGAGTCGTCGTCACGCAGGTAGAGCTCGCCGCCGCAGATGTCGCAGACGCCGTCCGCCTTCGGCGGGGCGTACGTGACGTGGAAGACGTGCTTGCCGTCGTTGCGGCAGGTGCGGCGACCCGCGATCCGCTTGACGACCTCGTCCTCCTCGACCTCCAGGTCCAGGACCGCGTCCAGCTTCATGCCGGACTCCTGGAGCATCGTGTCGAGGGCTGCGGCCTGCGACACGTTGCGGGGGAAGCCGTCGAGCAGGAAACCGTTCGCGGCGTCCGGCTGCTCCATGCGGTCCTTGGCCATGCCGATGGTGATCTCGTCGGGGACGAGGTCGCCGGCGTCCATGAACGCCTTCGCACGCCGGCCGAGCTCGGTGCCCTGGCTGATGTTGGCCCGGAACAGGTCTCCCGTGGAGATGTGCGGGATCGACAGGTTCTTGGCGAGGAACGCGGCCTGCGTTCCCTTGCCCGCACCGGGCGGTCCGACGAGGACGATTCGCATCAGCGGAGGAACCCTTCGTAATTACGCTGCTGGAGCTGGCTCTCGATCTGCTTCACGGTTTCCAGACCCACACCCACGATGATCAGGATGCTCGTCCCGCCGAACGGGAAGTTCTGGTTCGCCCCGAAGCCCGCCAACGCCATCGTCGGCACGAGAGCGATCAGACCCAGGTACAGCGACCCCGGCCAGGTGATGCGGTTGAGTACGTAGCTCAGGTACTCAGCGGTGGGCCGACCGGCGCGGATACCCGGGATGAACCCACCATACTTCTTCATGTTGTCTGCAACTTCCTCGGGGTTGAACGAGATCGCCACGTAGAAGAACGCGAAGAAGACGATCAGGAGGAAGTAGACCGCGATGTAGTACGGGTGGTCGCCCTTGACGAAGTGCTTCTGGATCCAGGTGGCCCAGCCGGCGGTGGAACCGCTGAACTGGACGATCAGCGCCGGGATGTAGAGCAGCGACGAGGCGAAGATGACGGGGATGATGCCCGCCTGGTTCACCTTGAGCGGGATGTACGTCGAGGTGCCGCCGTAGGCGCGGCGGCCCACCATGCGCTTGGCGTACTGGACGGGGATCCGGCGCTGCGCCTGCTCGACGAAGACCACCAGACCCACCATCGCGAGGCCGACGAGCATCACGACGCCGAACTCGACCCAGCCGTCGGCGATCTTGCCCTGGAGCTTGATCTGCCAGAGGGCGCCGATGAAGCCGGCTGCGATCGAGATGAACATGAGGATCGACATTCCGTTGCCGATACCGCGGTCCGTGATGAGCTCACCGAGCCACATCACGACACAGGTACCGGCCGTCATGGTGATGACCATGACCACGGTGGTGAAGATCGAACGGTCGGGGACGATCTGACTGGCGGCGGAGCAGCCCTGGAAGAGGGCACCCGTGCGGGCGGTGGCCACGAGGCCGGTGCCCTGCAGGATCGCGAGCGCGACCGTCAGATAGCGCGTGTACTGAGTGATCTTCGCCGTGCCGGACTGTCCCTCTTTTTTGAGGTTCTCCAGCTTCGGGATGACCACGGTCAGCAGCTGCAGGATGATGCTCGCCGTGATGTACGGCATGATGCCGAGCGCAAAGATCGTGATCTGCAGCAGCGCACCGCCGCTGAACATGTTGACGAGACCGAAGAGGCTGTTGCTGCTCCCGGCCTGGTCGACACAGATCTGAACGTTCTTGTAGCTCACGCCGGGGACCGGGATGTGGGACCCGAGCCGGAACAGCACGATGATGGCGAGCGTGAAGAGCAGCTTCTTGCGCAGGTCGGGCGTCTTGAACGCCCGGGCGAACGCGGTGAGCACGGTGCCTCCTGCGACCCCCGCGCAACTGCGTCAGAGGTGACGGTCTGAGGGATCGACGAATACGTACAAGCAAAGGTGCAGGCCACCTTACCGGCGACAGTGCCCCCCGTGGAACGACCAACCGGGGATGCCCCATATGTGAGGCATCCCCGGTCGGGTTTCGAGCTATTTAGCCACTGGATTCGTCTTAGACGAGCTCGGTGACAGTGCCACCGGCAGCGGCGATCTTCTCCTTGGCGGAGCCGGAGACGGCGTCAACCGAAACCTGCAGCGCCACGGAGATCTCGCCCTGGCCCAGGACCTTGACGAGGCTGTTCTTGCGAACCGCGCCCTTGGCGACCAGGTCGGCCACCGTGACTTCTCCACCCTCGGGGTAGAGAGCGCCGAGCTTGTCCAGGTTCACGACCTGGAACTCGGTGCGGAACGGGTTCTTGAAGCCCTTGAGCTTCGGCAGACGCATGTGGAGGGGCATCTGCCCACCCTCGAAGCGCTGCGGGATCTGGTAACGGGCCTTCTGGCCCTTCGTACCACGACCGGCCGTCTTACCCTTCGACGCCTCACCACGACCGACACGGGTCTTCGCGGTCTTGGCGCCGGGGGCGGGACGGAGGTTGTGGGCCTTCAGCGGGCTGTTCTCAGCCATGTTAGTCAACCTCCTCAACCGTCACGAGGTGGCGGACGGTCTGCACCATTCCGCGGAACTCGGGGCGGTCCTCCTTGACGACCACGTCGTTCAGGCGCTTGAGCCCGAGCGAACGCAGCGTGTCGCGGTGGTTCTGCTTGCTACCGATGTACGACTTCGTCTGCGTGATCTTGAGGCGGGCCATTACGCAGCACCCGCCCCGGCACGCGCACGGAGCAGGGCCGCGGGAGCGACGTCCTCGAGGGGCAGACCACGGCGAGCCGCGATCTCCTCGGGACGCTGCAGACCCTTGAGCGCTGCCACGGTCGCGTGCACGATGTTGATCGCGTTCGACGAGCCGAGCGACTTCGACAGGATGTCGTGAACGCCGGCGCACTCCAGAACGGCGCGCACCGGGCCACCGGCGATAACACCGGTACCGGGGGAAGCCGGCTTCAGGAGCACGACGCCCGCGGCACGCTCGCCCGTGATCGGGTGAGGGATCGTGCCCTGGATGCGCGGAACCTTGAAGAAGTTCTTCTTGGCTTCCTCGACACCCTTGGCAATGGCCGCGGGAACTTCCTTGGCCTTGCCGTAACCGACACCTACAGTGCCGTCACCGTCGCCCACCACGACCAGCGCGGTGAAGCTGAAGCGGCGACCACCCTTGACAACCTTGGCGACGCGGTTGATCGCGACGACGCGCTCAACGTAAGCGGTCTTCTCGGCGGCAGGGCCACCGTCGCGACCCTTCCGGTCCCGCCGCTCGCCGCCACCGGCACCGCTTCCGCGGCGCTGGGGTCCAGCCATTGGATTACCTCTCTCTGTTACGTCCGTGAGTCCCGGAACCGGGGCTTAGAACTTCAGCCCGGCTTCGCGGGCGGCGTCAGCCAGAGCGGCAATGCGCCCGGCGTATCGGTTGCCACCGCGGTCGAACACGACGGTCTCGACACCCGCGGCCTTGGCACGCTCGGCGACGAGTGCGCCGACAGCCTGGGCCTGGGCGCTCTTGTCGCCTTCGCCACCGCGGATCGAAGCGTCCAGGGTCGACGCGGACGCCAGGGTGTGCCCCTGGAGGTCGTCGATGACCTGAGCAACGATGTTGCGGTTGGAACGCGTCACGACGAGGCGCGGACGCTCCGCCGTACCCGAGACGTGCTTGCGGATGCGGATGTGGCGGCGGGCCTTGGCGGCACGCTTGTACGCGTCGCCCTTGGCGATCTTTACACCGTATGCCATGGCTACTTACCAGCCTTTCCGACCTTGCGGCGGATGACTTCGCCGGCGTACTTGACACCCTTGGCCTTGTACGGGTCGGGCTTCCGCAGCTTGCGGATGTTGGCGGCGACCTCGCCGACCTTCTGCTTGTCGATGCCCTCGACCGTGAACTTGGTGGGCGACTCGACCTTGAAGGAGATGCCCTCGGGCGCCTCGATCAGGATCGGGTGGCTGTAGCCAAGCTGGAACTCCAGGTTGGAGCCCTTCGCGGCGACGCGGTAACCGACACCGCTGATCTCGAGAGCCTTGACGTATCCCGCGGTCACGCCGGTGATCATGTTCGCCACCAGCGTGCGGGACAGGCCGTGCAGGGCCTTGTTCTGACGCTCGTCGTTGGGGCGGGTGACGTTCAGAACGCCGTCCTCACCCTTCTCGACTGCGATGGGCGCCTTGACGGTGTGCGAGAGGGAACCCTTGGGGCCCTTCACGGCGACCGTGGTGCCATCGATGGTGACGTCCACACCGGCGGGAACCTGGATGGGGAGCTTGCCGATTCGCGACATTGCTTTTCCTCCGTTCCCGACTACCAGACGTAGGCGAGGACTTCCCCACCTACGCCCTTCTTGCCTGCCTGCTGGCCGGTGAGCAGTCCGTGGGACGTGGAGATGATCGCCACGCCCAGGCCGCCGAGCACCTTGGGCAGGTTGGTGGACTTCGCGTACACGCGCAGACCGGGCTTCGAGATCCGCTTGATGCCCGCGATGGAGCGCTCACGGTTCGGCCCGAACTTCAGCTCGAGGACGAGGTTCTTGCCGACCTCGGCGTCCTCGACCTTCCAGCCGGTGATGAAACCCTCCTGCTGGAGGATCTCCGCGATGTGCGACTTGATCTTGCTGTGCGGCATCACGACGGTGTCGTGGTACGCCGAGTTAGCGTTACGCAGACGCGTGAGCATGTCTGCGATCGGGTCAGTCATGGTCATGAAGTGGCCTTCGGCCTCTCTCGCCGGGGTTTCCTGTATGCGCCATCCCTCTCCCCACTCAGTGGCGGGACGGGTGCGGTGCGGGGACCTACGGCGTAGTAAGTCGTTATGGGCGGCAGACGCCCAACCACACAAGCCTAAGGCATGCGCGGCCGGGCACCTGCCGTCCAGATGCTTACCGAGAGTGCCTGGATGTTCCCAAGTCCTTGCGGACGAGAGGGAATTACCAGGAGCTCTTGGTCACGCCCGGCAGCTCGCCACGGTGAGCCATCTCACGAAGGCACACGCGGCACAGGCCGAACTTGCGGTACACGGAGTGGGGGCGACCGCAGCGCTGGCAGCGGGTGTACGCACGCACACCGAACTTGGGCTTGCGGGCAGCCTTCGCGATGAGAGCCTTCTTCGCCATCTCGCTTACGCCTCCTTGAAGGGGAAGCCGAGGTGACGAAGGAGGGCGCGGCCCTCGTCGTCGTTGGTCGCCGTGGTAACCACGGTGATGTCCATACCCCGGGTACGGTCGATCTTGTCCTGGTCGATCTCGTGGAACATGACCTGCTCCGTGAGACCGAAGGTGTAGTTGCCACGGCCGTCGAACTGCTTCGGCGACAGACCACGGAAGTCACGGATACGCGGCAGCGCGAGCGACAGCGTACGGTCCAGGAACTCCCACATGCGGTCACCACGGAGGGTGACGTGGCAGCCGATCGGCTGACCCTCGCGCAGCTTGAACTGCGCGATGGACTTCCGGGCCTTCGTGACGGCCGGCTTCTGACCGGTGATCGTCGTCAGGTCCTTGATGGCGCCGTCGATCAGCTTGGAGTCGCGGGCGGCGTCGCCCACACCCATGTTGACCACGATCTTCACGAGGCCGGGAATCTGCATGACGTTCTCGTAGGAGAACTCCTCACGCAGCTTGCCCGCGATGTCCTCGCGGTACTTCGTCTTGAGACGCGGAGTGGTAGCCATCAGATGTCCTCACCCGTCCGCTTGGCAACGCGGATCTTGTTGCCCTCGTCGTCGAAGCGGAAACCGACGCGGGTAACGACCTTCTGGCCGTCCTTCTCCACAACCAGCTGAACGTTGCTGACGTGGATCGGCGCCTCGGTGATCACGATGCCACCGGTCTGGGACCCACCAGCGGTCTGACCGGCCTTGGTGTGCTTCTTGACCCGGTTGACACCCTCGACGAGGACGCGGTTGGCAGTGGGCATGGCCGCGATGACCTTGCCCTGCTTGCCCTTGTCCTTACCGGTGATGACCTGAACCAGGTCGCCCTTCTTGATCTTCATGCTTACAGCACCTCCGGCGCGAGCGAGATGATCTTCATAAACTTCTTCTCGCGCAGCTCACGGCCCACCGGGCCGAAGATACGGGTGCCGCGAGGGTCGCCGTCGTTCTTGAGAATGACAGCGGCGTTCTCGTCAAAGCGGATGTACGAGCCGTCCTGGCGGCGACGCTCCTTGACGGTGCGAACGATGACCGCCTTGACGACGTCACCCTTCTTCACGTTGCCACCGGGGATCGCATCCTTGACGGTGGCGACGATGACGTCACCGATGCCCGCGTAGCGGCGACCGGAACCACCGAGAACACGGATGCAAAGGATTTCCTTGGCACCAGTGTTGTCGGCGATACGCAGTCGCGACTCCTGCTGGATCACGTGTATCTCCTGTTTGTCTGCCGGTTCCCGGCGGGGGCTTCACTCCGAGGAGCTACAGCCCCCACCGAGCCTGGCGGAACGAACCTGAGGGAAACCCCTCAGATACTTACTTGGCCTTCTCGAGGATCTCGACGATGCGCCAGCGCTTGCTCGCCGACAGCGGACGCGTCTCCATGATGAGGACGCGGTCGCCGACGCCGGCAGCGTTCTGCTCGTCGTGCGCCTTGAGCTTGTTCGTACGGCGGATGACCTTGCCGTACAGGGCGTGCTTCACGCGGTCCTCGACGGCGACGACGACGGTCTTGTCCATCTTGTCGCTGACGACCAGACCCTCACGGGTCTTGCGGAAACCGCGCTCGGTCTTCTCAGTCACGTTGTTCTCGCTCATCAGGCGCTCTCCACCGTCTCGATACCGAGCTCACGCTCGTGCATCAGGGTGTAGATGCGAGCGATGTCCTTACGGACGGACCTGAGCCGGCCGTTGTTCTCCAGCTGACCCGTGGCCGCCTGGAAGCGGAGCTTGAACAGCTCCTCCTTGGCCTCGCGCAGCTTGCCAACGAGCTCCTCGTTGCCGAGCTCACGCAGCTCGGACGCCTTGGTTCCCGTCGCCATCACGACTCACCTGCCTCGCGCCGAACAATCCGGCACTTCATCGGAAGCTTGTGAGCAGCGCGGGTGAGCGCCTCACGAGCAATCTTCTCGTTCGGGTAGGACAGCTCGAACATGACCCGGCCCGGGTGCACGTTCGCGATCCACCACTCGGGAGAACCCTTACCGGAACCCATGCGGGTCTCGGCAGGCTTCTTGGTCAGCGGGCGGTCCGGGTAGATGTTGATCCAGACCTTGCCGCCACGCTTGATGTGGCGGGTCATCGCGATACGAGCCGCCTCGATCTGGCGGTTCGTCACGTACGCCGGGGTCAGCGCCTGGATGCCGTACTCGCCGAACGAGACCTCAGTACCGCCCTTGGCCATACCGCGGCGCTTCGGGTGGTGCTGCTTGCGGTGCTTGACCCTACGAGGGATCAGCATGTCGGTCAGGCCTCCGTTCCGGTGCTCTCGGCCGGAGCGGCGGCGGGAGCGTCGGCCTTGGGGGCCTCGGCACCAGCAGCCTGCTGCGGCTTGCGGCCACCACGGCCGCCGCGCTCGCCACCACGGCCACCACGGCCGGCGGGACGGTCGCCAGCGCCCTGCGCGCCACGGGCCGGGCGGTTACCCGCACGGGCCGCAGCGTTCTCGGCGCGAACCTCGGCGATGTTCTTGACGTCGCCCTTGTAGATCCAGACCTTCACACCGATACGGCCGAAGGTGGTCTTGGCCTCGAAGAAGCCGTAGTCCACGTTCGCGCGCAGCGTGTGCAGCGGCACACGACCCTCGCGGTAGAACTCGGAGCGGGACATCTCGGCGCCGCCGAGACGACCGCCACACTGGATCTTGATGCCCTTGGCGCCGGCCTTCATCGTGCCCTGCATGCTCTTGCGCATGGCACGACGGAAGGAGACGCGGGAGGAAAGCTGCTCGGCAACGGCCTGGGCAACCAGCTGAGCGTCAAGCTCGGGGTTCTTGACCTCGAGGATGTTCAGCTGGACCTGCTTGCCCGTGAGCTTCTCGAGGTCACCGCGGATGCGGTCGGCCTCGGCGCCACGGCGGCCGATGACGATGCCCGGACGAGCGGTGTGGATGTCCACACGCACGCGGTCACGGGTGCGCTCGATCTCAACCTTCGAGATGCCGGCGCGCTCCATGCCGGACGTCATCATCCGACGGATGGCGACGTCTTCCTTGACGTAGTCCTTGTACAGCTTGTCGGCGTACCAACGCGACTTGAAGTCGGTGGTGATGCCGAGCCGGAACCCGTGCGGGTTTACCTTCTGGCCCATTACCGGGAACCTTCCTTGCTGCTGACGACCACGGTGATGTGGCTGGTCCGCTTGCGGATCCGGTAGGCACGGCCCTGCGCACGCGGACGGAACCGCTTCAGGGTCGGGCCCTCGTCCACGAACGCCTCGCTGATGACCAGCGAAGAAGCGTCCGGGTGGTTGTAGTTGTGTGCGGCGTTGGCAATGGCGCTGTCCAGCACCTTGCCAACCGGCACGCTCGCGGCCTGCGGGGCGAAACGCAGGACCGCCTGAGCCTCCGTGGCATCCATGCCACGGATAAGGTCCACCACTCGGCGGGCCTTCATGGGCGTGACGCGGATGTACCGCGCCTGGGCCCTGGCTTCCATGGTTGTCCCTTCGGTGTAAGTCATAGTCGTAACCACCCCGCCTTTAGCGGCGCTTCGACTTCCGGTCGTCCTTGACGTGGCCGCGGAAGGTGCGAGTCGGCGAGAACTCGCCGAGCTTGTGGCCGACCATCGACTCGGTGACGAACACCGGGACGTGGGTCTTGCCGTTGTGCACCGCGATGGTGTGACCCAGCATGCTGGGGATGATCATCGAGCGACGGGACCAGGTCTTGATGACGTTCTTGGTGCCGGCTTCGTTCTGGACGTCCACCTTCTTTACGAGGTGGTCGTCGACGAAGGGCCCCTTCTTGAGACTGCGCGGCATCTAAACCCGCTCCTAGCGCTTCTTGTTCGTCTTGCGGCGGCGGACGATGTACTTGCTCGAAGCCTTCTTCGGCGAGCGAGTACGACCCTCCTTCTGACCCCACGGGGAGACCGGGTGGCGACCACCACTGGTCTTGCCCTCACCACCACCGTGCGGGTGGTCGACCGGGTTCATCGCGACACCGCGGACGGACGGGCGAACGCCCTTCCAGCGCATGCGGCCGGCCTTGCCCCAGTTGATGTTCGACTGCTCGGCGTTGCCGACCTCGCCGACCGTGGCGCGGCAGCGGGCGTCGACGAGACGGATCTCGCCGGACGGCATGCGGAGGTGGGCCATGACGCCCTCCTTCGCGAGCAGCTGCACGGACGCACCGGCGGAGCGGGCGAACTTCGCACCGCCACCGGGACGCAGCTCGATGGCGTGGATGGTCGTACCGACCGGGATGTTGCGCAGCGCCAGGTTGTTGCCCGGCTTGATGTCGGCCGTCGGGCCGTTCTCAATCCGGTCACCCTGCTGCAGGCCGCGCGGCGCGATGATGTAGCGCTTCTCGCCGTCGGCGTAGTGCAGCAGCGCGATGCGCGCAGTGCGGTTGGGGTCGTACTCGATGTGCGCGACCTTTGCCGGCACGCCGTCCTTGTCGTGACGACGGAAGTCGATCACGCGGTAGGCGCGCTTGTGGCCGCCACCCTGGTGTCGAACCGTGATCCGACCGGTGTTGTTACGGCCGCCCTTGCTGTGCAGGGGGCGGACCAGCGACTTCTCCGGCGTGGACCGCGTGATCTCGACAAAGTCGGCGACGCTGGAGCCACGACGGCCCGGGGTCGTCGGCTTGTACTTGCGGATACCCATTTCTCAGTCCTCGTCCGATTCCGGACGACTCAGGACTCCGTTAGGAGCCCTGGCCGCCGAAGATGTCGATTCGGTCGCCCTCAGCGAGGGTCACGATGGCGCGCTTGGTGTCAGCGCGCTTGCCGAAACCGGTCTTGGTGCGCTTGCGCTTACCCTGACGGTTGATCGTGTTGACCCCGGTGACCTTGACCCCGAAGACCGCCTCGACGGCCTGCTTGATCTGGGTCTTGTTGGAGCCGGGCGCGACGATGAACGTGTACTTGTTCTCGTCCAGCAGCGCGTAGCTCTTCTCCGAGACAACCGGCTTGATCAGCAGGTCGCGCGGGTCAGTGAAGGTCTTGCTGGTAACGGTCGCCTCAGACATCAGGCGTCGCTCCCTTCGGTCTCATCGGCCTTGGGGCCAGACACGAAGGACTCGAAAGCGGCCTGAGTGAAGACCACGTCGTCAGAGACGATCACGTCGTACGTGTTCAGCTGGCCCGGCTCCAGGATGTGAACCTGGGGCAGGTTGCGGGCGGACAGCCACGCGGCCTCGTCGGCGCGCTCGACGACCAGGAGCAGGTTCTTGCGCTCCGAGATCTTGCCGAACAGCGTCTTGGCGGCCTTCGTGGAAGCGGAACCCTCGACCACGCCGGTGACGACGTGGATGCGGGAGTGACGCGCACGGTCCGAGAGGGCACCGCGGAGGGCGGCGGCCTTCATCTTCTTCGGGGTCCGCTGGGAGTAGTCACGCGGCTGCGGGCCGTGGACGACGCCACCGCCGACGAACTGCGGGGCTCGGGTCGAACCCTGACGCGCGCGGCCGGTGCCCTTCTGGCGGTACGGCTTGCGGCCACCACCACGGACTTCGCCACGACGCTTGGTCTTGTGCGTGCCCTGACGGGCAGCTGCCAGCTGGGCGACAACGACCTGGTGGATCAGCGGAACGCTGGTCTTCGCGTCGAAGATCTCCGAGGGGAGCTCGACGGTACCGGCCTTGTCGCCTGCCGGCGAAAGGATGTCAATGGTGCTCATTACCTCAAGCCCCCTTGGCCGCGGTACGGACCAGGACGAGGCCGCCGTTCGGACCGGGGACCGCGCCCTTGATGAGGAGCAGACCCTTCTCCGCGTCAACCGCGTGGATGGTCAGGTTCTGGGTGGTGACGCGCTCGTTGCCCATACGACCGGCCATGCGCATGCCCTTGAAGACACGCCCAGGGGTGGCGCAGCCACCGATCGAACCGGGGGAGCGGTGCTTGCGCTGGACACCGTGACCGGCGCCGAGGCCCTTGAAGTTGTGACGCTTCATGACACCGGCGAAGCCCTTGCCCTTGCTGTTGCCCGTGACGTCAACCTTGACGCCCGACTCGAACACAGCAGCGGTGATCTCCTGGCCGAGCGTGTACTCGCTGGCGTCGGAGGTGCGGAGCTCCACCAGGTGGCGGCGGGGGGTCACGTCGGCCTTGGCGAAGTGGCCCTTGAGGGGCTTGTTCACCTTGCGCGGGTCGATCTCGCCGAAGGCGATCTGGACCGACTCGTAGCCGTCGATGTCGTTCTTACGGACCTGGGTAACGACGCAGGGTCCGGCCTTGACCACGGTGACCGGGACGACACGGTTGTTCTCGTCCCAGACCTGGGTCATGCCGAGCTTCTCGCCCAGGACGCCCTTGATCTGCTTTGCCATCTTCTCGACGCCTCTCAGAGCTTGATCTCGATGTCAACGCCGGCCGGAAGGTCCAGGCGCATCAGCGAGTCAACGGTCTTGGGGGTCGGGTCGAGGATGTCGATCAGGCGCTTGTGCGTGCGCATCTCGAAGTGCTCGCGCGAGTCCTTGTACTTGTGCGGCGACTTGATGACGCAGTACACGTTCTTCTCAGTGGGCAGCGGCACCGGGCCCGCGACCGACGCACCAGTGCGCGTCACCGTCTCGACGATCTTCTTCGCCGAGGAATCGATGACCTCGTGGTCGTAGGCCTTGAGCCGGATGCGGATCTTCTGTCCCGCCATGGCTACTCCGTAGTCCTGTCTCTATGTGGAAACGCTCTGGCACTCGATCGGCTGCGGGATGGTTCCCGCGGCTCCTCCTCCGACCCACGCGGTCGGGCGTGTCGCACACCCTCTACAGAAAATTCCCATACGGAAATTCCCTCTCCAAGGGGGTGCGGTCCCTGAGACCGCGGTGCGGGGGAGAAACACCCACCGAGCGCCTGGTGTGCACCGTGCTGACACTTCCCAGAAGATTCCCGTACGTCCGTCCTCATTGCTGCCCCGAGAGGCAGATTAAGGACGACGAGTACTGTGGGACTCGCTTCCGGTCCTCCCGGCGGGAGGCGCGCAGCATCGGCACTCAGCCGAGCAACTTGAGTAGTCTGCCATACGAGGCACGTACTGCGCCAATCGGGCCGAAGAGAATACCCCGCCACGCTGCGTGGTCAAACGGCCCGCGCCCGGGCGCCCGCCTCCGGCCCGCCGGACAGCGGAAAGGCCCCGCACCGGCAGGTGCGGGGCCTTTTCCTTCGGGCGTTCCGGTCACTCGGTGGAACGGCCGGTGTGCGCGCCCTACTCCCAGGGAGCCTTCCACGGCGCCTTGCGGCCGCAGACCGTGAGCCACTCCTCCGCCGAGATGCCGGCGCAGAAGAGGCCGCCCTCGTCCTTCTGCTGCTTCCACAGCTTGACCCGGGGCTCCGCACAGTTCTTGACCGGCGAGAAGCGCGGGCACTGGCCGTTCGGCTTCTTGATCTCGTGCGCGCGCCAGGCGTCGATGCCCATGGTGTTGGTCGACTCGGGCGTCGGCATGTAGCGGTTGACGGACCAGGACGCGCCCATCGTGCCGAACAGTGCGATCGCGCACACCATGCCGGCCGAGAGCTGCTGCATCCCGCGGCGCGGAAGGAACCGCTGCGCCGGATCCGCGCCCGCGGGGCGCAGGGTCCGCTCGGCCCAGCCCGAACCCCGCTGGACGACGGCCATCATGCCCAGCACGCACAGGATCATCAGGCAGTACATGATGATCCACGTGGTCCGCGGGAAGAGCTGGACGGCCTTCTCCTGCGCCATGTTGGAGGCGAACCAGAAGCGGGCCAGCCAGGCGCCGGCGAGCGTCGCCGCCGCGGTGCGCACCATGATGTGCCGCATGCCGAGGCCGACCCCGAGGCCCACGCCGAAGAGCAGCAGCAGCGCGAACCCGGTCTGCCCCGCCATCTCGCCGGAGATCGGCCAGTCCTGGTAGGTCAGCTTGCCGGACCGGTCGGAGGACCAGCCCATGACGTAGGCCGGGTCCACGTACACCGACAGGTAGGCGTAGCGGTCCGGCGTCTGGGCGCCGAGCCGGGCCATCTGGTAGAGCAGCGGGGCGCCGATCACGCCGGCCGTGACCAGGACGGCTCCGACGTACGCGCCGGCCCGCTTGACCACGGCCCCGCCCGCCCGCCAGGGGAAGAGGAAGAGGAACAGCAGGCCCACGCCGGGGGCGGCCCACACGTACCAGCCGGAGTACCAGAGGAACAGGACGCCGAAGACCACGCCCATGCCCGCGCCGCGCAGCAGGACCGACGGGACGGACCGCGTGCCCGCCTTGCGCAGCTCCAGCAGGCAGTAGCCGAGCAGCGGCAGCAGCACGATCATGACGACGTGGCTGTACGGGCGGATCGGGTCGAGGAACAGCACGGAGGCCGGGACGGCGATCAGCAGCGCCCAGAAGGGGCGCAGCAGCAGCCGCCAGGACAGGTAGGCCATCGGCCCGACCAGGGCGCTGAAGAAGATCTGGAAGTCGTGGAGGGCGAAGCCGCTCCCGCCGAGGCCGCCGTAGCGGAGCTTGGCCCAGACGGCCATCAGGCCCGGGAAGCCGGGCGGGTAGATGCCCGACATGCTCTCGCCCGCGAGGAAGGAGTTGGCCATCTCGACCAGGACGCTCGGGTCGCCCTCCTGACCGCCCAGCGGCCAGGGGGTCCCGTTCAGCGCGACGACGACGCCGCCGGCCACCACGCCGGTGGACAGGCCGGCCAGGGCCGCGCAGACCAGGCGCTTGACCAGCTGGTGGCGGGCGAGGCGCCCGCGGTACGCGGTGTAGAGGAGCAGGGCGAGCAGCGGCAGGCCGATCAGGGCCGCGTACTCCTGCATCTTGGCGAGGCCGCTGACCTGGCCGACGCGGTTGAGCGGGTTGACGCCGATGCGCGAGCACAGCAGCGTGTAGCCGAGCGCCGCCACGACGCTGACCAGGGCTTCGGCGAGGATCAGCACCCAGCGCTTGGCCATCCACGCGCGGACGCGCGAGGAGGACGGGGAGGGGGCGGACCCGCCCTTCGCCGTCCCGGTCCGGGCGGGCGCGGAGTCGGCCGCTCCGACCGCCTCGGGGGCCAGATTCGTCATCTCAGTCCATTTCCGTCGCGATGTGAACCGCGGGTGGGGCCCGGGGCGTCTGTCTGCTGTTCGGTGTCCGCGCAGACGTGCGGGGCGTCCTCGCGTGGACCGCGCAGGATGCGGTGCGATCCGGTGCGGTGCACGGGATGCGGTGCGATGCGGCGCGGTGGCGGTACACAGGCAGGTGTGACCGTGGTGCGGCCGTGATGCGCCGGAGCGCGCGCGGCCGGGGCACGGCGGCGCGGCATGCGCGTACGTCCCCCCGACGTCACCGTACCAAGGGGGCGCTGGGCTCTGCGGCGCCGCCCGCCCCGTCCCGGGCATCGTGGCCGCGCAGTGGGGGCCGGTATGGTGAACGGAACATGATAGTGACCGCTCCCTCGACGGCCCAGGCCGCGGAACAGAGGGCCCCGCGCCGCCCGAGCGGCGGCCTCCGACGTACGTTCGCCCTCACCCTGGCCGAGGGAGCCGTGGCCCTCACCGCCGCCGGACTCCTGCTGTGGCTGTGCCTGCGGATCCGGATCAACCCGATGGACCGCATCGGGCAGGTCAGCGGACTGGCCGGGATCCAGCTGCGGCTGATGGTCATGACGGCCCTGACGCTGCTGCTGTACCTGCTGGTCTCCCGGTGGAAGCCGGGCGCCGCCACCCGCTTCGGCGCGGCCGCGGTGGCCGGTCTGGCGACCGGCGTGATCGCGGCGGGCAACGTGGTCGCGCTGCGCGGCACGTCCTGGCCGATCTACGCGAACTGGGGCGACGTCGGCAACCTCCAGCAGTGGGCGTTCGACGTCATCGACGGCGTCGGCCTCCCCGCGATGTACCCGCCGGGTTTCCCGCACCTGCTGGCCTGGACCTCGGAGCTGTTCTTCGCCGGCGACATGGCGAAGGCCACGAAGTGGGTGATGATCGGCTTCCTCGCCCTGACCGGTCCGGCCGTCTACATGGCCTGGCGGATGCTGCTGCCCCCGCTGTGGGCGCTCGGCATCGGGGTCACCGCGACGCTGCCGGTGCTCGACCCGTACAAGCCGTACTCCGCGCTCGTCCTCGCCGTGGTGATCCCGGTCTTCGCGAAGACGTGCGACGTGGTGATGCACTCCACCGAGCTGGGCAGGAGGCGGTCCGCGGCGACGGGGGCCGGTCTCGGCCTGCTGCTGGCCGCGATGTTCCTGCTGTACTCGGGCTGGTTCCTCTGGTCCTCGGTCGGCGTGGTCGTGCTGTTCGCGATGGTGCTCGTGGGCCTCGCCCGGTCCGGCGGAATGCGCGGGCTGCTGGACGGGCTGGTGCCGCTGGCGTCCGCCCTGGTCGTCTTCCTCGCGCTGGCCGGCACGTACCTCGTGCGGCTGCTCGGCTCCGGCAGCACGACGAAGGACGCGTACTTCTACTTCGACACCTGGGTCGACCCCGCCTACTTCACCATGTGGGCCTCCGGGACCCCGGGCCCGCTGCGCAGCCTCGGCTGGCCGCCGCCCGGCGAGCTCGCCGGCGTCGGGCTGTTCACGCTGGTCCTGGTGGCCGGCCTGGGCCTGGCCCTCGCGCTCGGCCTGCGCCGGCCCATGGTGCTGACCCTGGCCGCGTGCACGGCGAGCGCCTTCCTGCTGCGCTACTGGTACGCCGCCCACATGGAGCGCGACCAGGCCGTCCAGCTCTACCCGCGGACCAGCCACCAGCTGATGTACTGCCTGATCGCCCTGTCCGGGCTGGCGTTGTACTACGCCGGCAAGCGGGTCCGGGTCTGGCTGCGCCTGCACGAGGCGGCGCTGCCGGGCGGCGCGCGGCGGTCCGCCGCCTCGCGGCGTCCGCGGGCGGTCGTCGTCGGCGCGCTCTGTTCGCTGGGGCTGCTCTTCGGCCTGGCGGGCTCGGCGACGGTCAACGCGTACATGCCGCAGGACCCGGGGCAGAACTCCTCCGGGCAGTTCGCCTGGTTCTCCCACAACATCCGCCAGCCGAACGGCGAGTGCCCGCGCTTCGCGGTCAACGGCGAGTGCGCGCCGTACGTTCCGCCGCTGCGCGGCCCCTCCCGGCCGCCCGCGGTGCAGAAGCCCTTCGAACGGCTGACCCCGCCGCCGGCCCTGTCGGTCACCCCGAAGTGACCGCCGTCCGGACATGAGAAACGGCCTGCCTCCGGTCCCGGGACCGGAGGCAGGCCGTTGTCGTCCGTGCGCGCGGGCGCGTGCTCCGCGCGGTCGCTCAGCTCTTGCCCGAGGTGAAGGCGTGCCGGGCCAGGGCGCGTACGCCTTCGCTGTGCCGGCGGCGCAGGGCCCCGGGCAGCATGGTCAGCGCGTGCAGGCGGGAGGCGCTGTGGAAGCGCGCCGCCCGGGCCGCCCGGGGCCAGCCGCGGGCGTCCATCCGCTCGGCCACCGCGTGGAAGTAGCGGGCGGCCTCGGTGAAGCGGGTGCCGGAGAACGCCTGGACCGACGACTCGCTGACGGCGTGCCGGCGGTACTGGAAGACGGTGGCCGAGTTGTCGACGACCATGCCCTCGCCGGCCTCCAGCAGGTCGACGACGAGCGCCAGGTCCTGGATCACCGAGTAGTCGTCGCGGAAGTTCACCTTGCGCAGCGCCTCGCCGCGCCAGGCGATCGACGGGAAGTAGAGCCAGTTGCCGCGCAGCACGCTGGCGGCCAGCTCCTCGCCGGCCATCAGCCGGCTGCCCTTGACCTGCGGCTGGTAGAGCCGCTTCTTGGTGTTGTCGGCCAGGCCCTGGGTGACGCGGCCGTCGCCGTCGATGACCTCGACGCCGGGCTGGACCATGCCGATGCCCGGGGTGGCCTCGGCGAGGCCGCGCACCGTCTTCAGGTAGTCGGGGTGCAGCAGGTCGTCGCAGCCCATGATGACGACGTAGTCGGCCTCGGAGAGCTCGACGCACTTCTGGAAGTTCTTGGTGATGCCGAGGTTGTGCGCGTTGCGGGTGTAGTGCACCCGGTCGTCGCCGAGTCCCTCGAACCAGCCGGGCACCTCCGGCTCGCGGCCGTCGTCGATGACGACGAGCCGGAACTCCCGGTCCGTCTGGGCCAGGACGCTGCGGACGGCGTCCTGCATCAGCCGCACGTCCCCGTAGTAGGGGAGCATGAAGTCGAACGTCACCATGGAGCGTCAGGCCTTCACGGAGTCGGAGGTGGAGGCGGACCCGGCGTCGGATCCCGTTCCGGATCCGGCTTCGGAGCCGTCGCCCGGCTGGGCCGGGAGCGGAGCCGGTTCGGCGGCCTGGAGGACTCCGGGGGCCGGCGGCGCGACGACGTCCTGGCCGAGGCGCGCGTCGTTGTGCCGGACGCCCTCGCTGATGGCCACGGTCCGGGCCAGGTCCGTGATCTTCTTCTCCAGGGAGCGGAAGCGCAGGAAGGTGTTGAGGGTGAGGAACCCCATCGCCATGACCATCACGTACAGCACCAGGTCGGTGCCACGGCCGACGCCGAGCTGCTGGGCGAGCCAGGTGACGTCCGTCGGACGCAGCACCGCGTACACGTTGACGACGACGAACACCGAGAACGCGATGCGCTTCCAGGCACGGTTCTTCGCCTGGCTCCACGTCCGTATGAACATCAGTGCCATGGACACGGAGCCCAGGATCAGCAGCAGCTGGATCCAGAAGTACTTCATCGACGTCCACGCTCCCGCAACGAAATGTCAAAGATGATGTTGACGCCGTTGATCAGGGACTGACCCTTGGCGCGCGAATAGTCGGTGTAGAGGATGTCGACCGGCACCTCGGTGACGCGCAGTCCGGACCCGGCCAGGAAGCCGACGATCTCGGACGCGTGGGCCATGCCGTTCATCGTGATGCTGAGCTGCGCCGCGGCCGCGCGGCCCAGGACGCGCAGGCCGTTGTGCGCGTCGGTGAGCTTCAGCTTGCGGGCGGTCGGGCTCACGGCGGCCGCCGTGCGCAGCACGACCTGCTTGATCCACGGCACCTGGCCGTTCTGCTCGATGAAGCGGGAGCCGAGGACGACGTCCGCCTCGTCGGCGCGCAGGACGCCGACCATCGTCTCGACGTCCTTGGTCTGGTGCTGGCCGTCGGCGTCGAAGGTGGCGAAGTACCGGGCGCCGGGCTGCGCGAGGGCGTACGTGAGACCGGTCTGCAGGGCCGCGCCCTGACCGAGGTTGACCGGGTGGCGGACCAAGTGGGCGCCGGTGGAGGCGATGTGCTCCGCCGAGTCGTCCGTGCTTCCGTCATCGACGACGACGATGTTGGGGAACGTCTTGCGGGCCCCCTCGACCACGTCGGCGATCACCTGGCCCTCGTTATAGGCCGGTATGACCAGCCAGACATCGTCGTATCGGGACACGGTAGCTCCAACGGGATGTGGCACATGCGAGTGCTCGGTGATCAAGGTGGCGTCAGGGGCCGGCATGGTCATTTTCCGGCCGCACCAGCACCCAGCCGGCTGGCGGCGCCCGTGTGCCCAGGCCCTTCCGCGGCGGCGGAAGCCGCTCCCGGGAAGTTCAGCCTCAGCGCGGCAAGCATACCGAGCACGGTGGCGACGGAGCCGAGCGCGTACGCGACGATCACGCGCATCGCCACGTCCCCGGGTACGAAGGTGACGGCCAGCAGGACCGCGGTCCCGCCTGCCCAGCACAGCAGTTGCAGATTGTGCCGCTTGAACACCATCAGCGCCTGGCCGAGGACCATCGCAAACATGTACGCGACGGTGCCGGCGGACATCAGGAAGAACTCGAAGCAGCCGAGCCGCGGCTTGGCGTCGAACAGGACCTCGATGAGCCACGGGCCGAGCACGGTCGCGGGCACCCCGCCGACCAGCCCGAGCAGTCCCACGACCTTGCCGATCCGGCCGAGCATCGCCCAGAAGGCGGCCCGGTCGCCGGCGGTGAAGGCGGCACTGAGCCCGCTCAGCAGGGAGGCCTGGAGCGAGCCGAAGACGAAGAGCGGTACGCGGGCCAGGACCAGCGCGTTCAGCAGCGCGCCGATCAGCACGCTGTCGGTGGGCGCCAGCAGCTTGGTGCTCATCACGGCCGCGTTGACGACCACCTGGGACAGCAGGGTCGCGCAGACCAGCAGGCCGAGCCCCGCGCACAGCTCCCGCCAGGCGATCTGCTCGCCGGGACCCGTGGCGCGCAGCAGCGCGGGCAGGGTGACCAGCGTCGCGACGACGGGGGCGAGCGCCAGCACGAGGCTGAAGGCGAGCGCCGAGTGCAGGCCGAGGAGCGCGCAGCCGAAGGCGAGCCCGATGCGCAGGCCGCCGTCGACGGCGAGTTGGGTGCCGTACGCCGGGAAGCGGCCGAGGCCGGCCAGCAGCCCGCGGGTGAGGTAGCAGACGGCCATGCCGGTGAAGGCTCCGCCGAGGGCCGCCACCAGGGAACGGTCGCCGCCGAACAGCAGATCCGCGAGGGGGTCCGCGGCGACGCCGAGCACGAGCAGGGTGGCGCCGAGCACCGCCGCGGTCAGCCAGGCGGCGCGGCGCAGGACGGGGCCCGCGCCCTGGCCCTGCACCACGCGGGCCGAGACGATGCGGGTGAGCTCCTGCTCGATGGGGAAGAACAGGCCGATGCCGACCGACATCACGATCGTCCACAGCACCGAGACGTTCGCCATGGCGTCCTCGGACAGGCTGTGCCCGGCCACGCCGAGGTGGACGTACGAGGCGGCGCCGAGCACGACGGTGCCGCCGGCCACCGCCACGGTGCCCGGCGGCAGCGCCGCGGTCAGCTTGTGGAGCAGGGCCTTCATCCCGAACTGCCGTCCCGGGCCGGGCCTGCCAGTGCGGTGAAGACGGGGGTGCGCAGCGCGTCGGCCAGCTGCTCGCGCCAGTCGGCGAGCGGCGCCAGGCCGGCCTCGGCCCAGCGGTCGTGCGCGAGCACGCTGAACGCCGGGCGGGCGGCGGGGCGTACGAAGGCCTCGGAGGTGGTCGGCCGGATGCGCTCGGGGTCGAGACCGCTCAGCCGGTACGCCTCACGGGCCAGCCCGCACCAGGTGGTGCGGCCGCTCGCGGTGCCGTGGTAGACGCCCGCCGGGGCGCGGCCGTCGAGCGCGGCCGTGCCGAGCTCGACGAGGCGCGCGGCCAGCGCGCGGGACCAGGTGGGCTGGCCGTGCTGGTCGTCGACGACGTCGAGGGTGTCCCGCTGGGCGGCCAGCTTCAGCATGGTGGCGACGAAGTTCGGGCCGTGTTCCCCGTACAGCCAGGCCGTACGGACCACGTAGCCGTCCTGCGGCAGGAGTTCGGCGACGGCCTGCTCGCCGATCAGCTTGCCGCGCCCGTAGGCGTTGACGGGGCCGGTCGGGGCGGACTCCGGGTAGGGCAGCGACGCGTCCCCGGGCAGGACGTAGTCGGTGGAGACCTGGATCAGGCGCGCGCCCGCCGCGGCGCAGGCCCCGGCGAGGACGCGGACACCGGCGCCGTTGACGGCGGTGGCGGTCTCCTCGGCCGTCTCGGCACCGTCCACGTCGGTCCAGGCGGCGCAGTTGACGACCACGGCGGCGCCCTCGACGGCGGCCCGGACGGCCGCCGGGTCGGTGACGTCCAGGTCGGCGCGGCCCAGGCCGACGGCGTCGGCGCCGGCGTCCTCGAGCGCGGCCAGGACGTCCTGGCCGAGCATCCCGGCGGCGCCGGTCACGAGCCAGCGGGGGGCTGCGGAGTTCGAGGTCACTTCTGCAGCGCCGCCTTCGCCTTCAGCGGCTCCCACCAGGCGCGGTTCTCGCGGTACCAGTCGATGGTGGCCTTGATGCCGTCCTCGAAGGTGACCTGCGGGGCGTAGCCGAGCTCGTCGCCGATCTTGCTGATGTCGATCGAGTAGCGCAGGTCGTGGCCCTTGCGGTCCTCGACCGGCTCCACCATGTCCCAGCCGAGGCCGGCGGCCTCCAGCAGGACGCCGGTGAGCTCCTTGTTGGTGAGCTCGGTGCCGCCGCCGATGTTGTACACCTCGCCGGCGCGGCCCTTGCGCATCGCCAGGTCGATGCCGCGGCAGTGGTCGGAGACGTGCAGCCAGTCGCGGACGTTGCCGCCGTTGCCGTACAGCGGGACCTTGCGGCCGTCCATCAGGTTCGAGACGAACAGCGGGATGACCTTCTCCGGGAACTGGTAGTGCCCGTAGTTGTTGGAGCAGCGCGTGACCACCACGTCCATGCCGTGGGTGCGGTGGTACGCCAGCGCCAGCAGGTCGGAGGAGGCCTTCGAGGCGGAGTACGGAGAGTTCGGCACCAGCGGCCACTCCTCGGTCCAGGAGCCCTCGCTGATCGAGCCGTAGACCTCGTCGGTGGAGATGTGGACGAAGCGGCCGACGCCGTGCTTGCGGGCGGCGTCCAGCAGGACCTGGGTGCCCACCACGTTCGTCAGCACGAAGGGACCCGCACCCGCGATGGAGCGGTCCACGTGGGACTCGGCGGCGAAGTGCACGACGACGTCGTGACCGGGCATCACCTGGTCGACGGCCTCGGGGTCGCAGATGTCACCCTTGACGAACGTGTATCCGGGGTGGTCCGCTACGGGCGCCAGGTTGGCTTCGACGCCCGAGTAGGTCAGCTTGTCGAAGACCGTGATCCGCGCGGACGCATCTGCGCCGAGCTGCTGCCGGACGAACTCTGAACCGATGAAGCCGGCGCCGCCGGTCACAAGGATGCGCATAATACGAAGAGTCTAGCCGTCTGCCGAACGTCACAGGCACGTGGCTCCGCTGCCGCACGCGCTCTCGCATAGGGTTCTCCCCATGCGTGGAATCCTTTTGGCCGGTGGCACCGGATCGCGACTCTGGCCGCTGACCCGGGCAGTCTCGAAGCAGCTGCTGCCCGTCTTCGACAAGCCGATGATCTACTACCCGCTCTCCACCCTGGTGATGGCGGGCATCAGCGAGATCCTGATCATCACCACCCCGGAGGACCGCACCCAGTTCGAGCGGCTGCTCGGCGACGGTTCCCAGTTCGGCCTGCGGCTGGAGTACGCCGTCCAGGAGCGCCCGGAGGGGATCGCCCAGGCCTTCGTCCTCGGCGCGGACTTCATCGGCGACGACTCGGTCGCGCTGATCCTCGGCGACAACATCTTCCACGGCAGCGGCCTCGGCACCCGGCTCGCCCAGCACACCGGGTCCAAGGGCGGCCGGGTGTTCGCGTACCCCGTGGCCGACCCGACCGCGTACGGCGTGGTCGAGTTCGACGACAAGGGCCAGGCCATCTCCATCGAGGAGAAGCCGGTCAAGCCCAAGTCCCGCTACGCGGTGCCGGGTCTGTACTTCTACGACAACCGCGTCGTCGAGATAGCCCGCGGGCTGAAGCCCAGCGCGCGCGGCGAACTGGAGATCACCGCGGTCAACGACGCGTACCTCCAGGCCGGTGAGCTGAACGTCACGATCCTCGACCGCGGTACCGCCTGGCTCGACACCGGCACCTTCGTGTCGATGGTGCAGGCCTCGGAGTTCGTGCGCGTGATCGAGGAACGCCAGGGCTTCAAGATCGGCTGCATCGAGGAGGCGGCCTGGCGGGCCGGCCTGATCGACTCCGCGCAGCTGCGCGCGCTCGCCGAACCGCTGACGAAGAGCGGCTACGGCGACTACCTGCTGACCCTGCTCGACGAGGAGGCCGCACGATGAAGTTCCGCGAGCTCTCCATCGAGGGCGCCTTCGAGATCACCCCGCAGCTGCACGGCGACCCGCGCGGCCTGTTCACCGAGTGGTACCGCTTCGACAAGCTGTCCGCGGTGGTCGGCCACCCGCTGAACCTGGCGCAGGCCAACCTCTCGGTCTCCTCCCGCGGCGTGGTCCGCGGCATCCACTTCGCCGACGTCCCGCCCGGCCAGGCCAAGTACGTGACCTGCGTGCGCGGCGCCGTGCTCGACGTCATCGTCGACCTGCGGGTCGGCTCCCCCACGTTCGGTCAGTGGGAGGGCGTCCGGCTGGACGACGTCGACCGCCGCGCGGTCTACATCTCCGAGGGCCTGGGCCACGGGTTCTGCGCGCTCAGCGACGACGCCACGCTCTCGTACCTCTGCTCGGAGCCGTACAACCCGACCGGCGAGCACGCGGTGCACCCCCTGGACCCCGACCTGGGGATCGAGTGGCCGGCCGAGGTCCCGCAGCTGTCCGCCCGCGACGAGGCCGCCCCCTCGCTGGCCGACGCCCTCGCGACCGGGCTGCTGCCGGACTACGCGGCCTGCAAGGAGTTCACCGAGTCGCTCCGGGTGCACTGACCCCGGTACCGACCCGCCCGCACCGCCCGTACGCACGCCGAGGAGGGCCGCACCCCGCGCAGGGGGTGCGGCCCTCCTTTCGCCGTACCCGGAAGGGCCGTCCCCCGGCAACGCCGAAGGGCCCCGCCCCACCGCCGAAGCGGTGGGCCGGGGCCCTTCAGTGCGACTCGGTGCCCGGTGAACGGGCTACCAGGTCAGAGCACGGACTAGGCCGTGATCTTGGTGACCTGGCCGGCGCCCACGGTACGACCACCCTCACGGATGGCGAACTTCAGGCCCTCCTCCATGGCGACCGGCTGGATCAGCGCGACCGTCATCTCGGTGTTGTCGCCCGGCATGACCATCTCCGTGCCGGCCGGCAGGGTGACGACACCCGTGACGTCCGTGGTACGGAAGTAGAACTGCGGACGGTAGTTGTTGAAGAAGGGGGTGTGACGGCCACCCTCGTCCTTCGACAGGATGTAGGCCTGAGCCTCGAACTCCTTGTGCGGGGTGACCGAGCCCGGCTTGATGATGACCTGGCCGCGCTCGACGTCCTCGCGCTTGATGCCGCGGAGGAGCAGACCGACGTTCTCGCCCGCCTGGCCCTCGTCGAGGAGCTTGCGGAACATCTCGATGCCGGTGACCGTGGTGGTGGTCTTCTCTTCCTTGATGCCGATGATGTCGACGGTCTCGTTGACCTTCAGGACACCACGCTCGATGCGGCCGGTGACGACCGTACCGCGACCGGTGATCGTGAAGACGTCCTCGACGGGCATGAGGAACGGCTTCTCGGTGTCACGCGGCGGGGTCGGGATGGCCTCGTCGACGGCAGCCATGAGGCCGAGAAGCTTCTCGCCCCACTCCTTGTCGCCCTCGAGGGCCTTCAGCGCGGAGACGCGGACGACCGGCAGGTCGTCGCCCGGGAAGTCGTACTCGGAGAGCAGCTCGCGGACCTCGAGCTCGACGAGCTCCAGGATCTCCTCGTCGTCCACCATGTCGGCCTTGTTCAGGGCGACGACGATGTAGGGGACGCCGACCTGGCGGGCCAGGAGCACGTGCTCCTTGGTCTGCGGCATCGGGCCGTCGGTGGCGGCGACCACGAGGATGGCACCGTCCATCTGCGCGGCACCGGTGATCATGTTCTTGATGTAGTCGGCGTGACCCGGGCAGTCGACGTGGGCGTAGTGACGCGCCTCGGTCTGGTACTCGACGTGCGCGATCGAGATGGTGATACCGCGCTGGCGCTCCTCGGGAGCCTTGTCGATCTGGTCGAAGGCCGAGGCCTCGTTCAGGTCCGGGTACGCGTCGTGCAGCACCTTGGTAATGGCGGCCGTAAGGGTCGTCTTACCGTGGTCAATGTGACCGATGGTGCCGATGTTGACGTGCGGCTTAGTCCGCTCGAACTTCGCCTTCGCCACGGGGTCCTCCTGGAGAGTGGTTCTGTACGCCTTGCTCATCGGCGCCAGGTGATCTTTGCTGGATAGCCGGTTCCCCCGGGGCAACGGGAGGTGACTCCTGTTGCCCCAGAGGCTCCGGTGACAAGCCTAAAGCGTGTACTCGGAAGAGTTACTCGCCCTTGGCCTTCGCGATGATCTCCTCAGCGACGTTCCGGGGAACCTCGGCGTAGGAGTCGAACTGCATCGAGTAGCTGGCGCGACCCGAGGTCTTGCTGCGGAGGTCTCCGACGTAGCCGAACATCTCCGAAAGCGGCACGAGGCCCTTCACGAGACGCGCGCCGTGACGCTCCTCCATGGCCTGGATCTGGCCACGGCGGGAGTTGATGTCACCGATGACATCGCCCATGGACTCTTCGGGCGTGGTGACCTCAACGGACATCATCGGCTCGAGGAGCACGGGGGACGCCTTGCGCGCGGCCTCCTTGAAGGCCTGCGAACCGGCGATCTTGAAGGCGAGCTCCGAGGAGTCGACCTCGTGGTAGCCACCGTCGAGAAGAATGACGCGGACGCCGGTCATCTCGTAGCCGGCCAGGATGCCGAACTGCATGGCTTCCTGCGCACCGGCGTCGACCGAGGGGATGTACTCCCTCGGGATGCGGCCACCGGTGACCTTGTTCACGAACTCGTACGCCGGACCGTCGGCCTCGAGGATGGGCTCGATCGCGATCTGCACCTTGGCGAACTGACCGGTACCACCGGTCTGCTTCTTGTGGGTGTAGTCGTGACGCTCGACGGTCTTGCGGATCGTCTCGCGGTACGCGACCTGCGGCTTGCCGACGTTGGCCTCGACCTTGAACTCGCGCTTCATACGGTCGACCAGCACCTCGAGGTGCAGCTCGCCCATACCGCCGAGGATGGTCTGGCCGGTCTCCTCGTCCGAGTGAACGTGGAAGGAGGGGTCCTCCTCCGCGAGACTCTGGATGGCGACACCCAGCTTCTCCTGGTCACCCTTGGACTTGGGCTCGATGGCGACCTGGATGACCGGAGCCGGGAAGTCCATGGACTCCAGGATCACGGGTGCCTTGTCGTCACACAGCGTCTCACCGGTGGTGGTCTGCTTCAGGCCCATGACGGCGACGATGTCGCCGGCGCCCACCGCCGCGATCTCCTCACGCTTGTTCGCGTGCATGCGGTAGATCTTGCCGATGCGCTCCTTCTTGCCCTTGACGGAGTTCAGCACCGCAGTGCCGGCCTCCAGGCGGCCCGAGTAAACCCGGACGAAGGTGAGCTTGCCGAGGTGCGGGTCGCGCATGATCTTGAACGCCAGCGCCGCGAGCGGCTCGTCGTCCGAAGGCTTGCGCTTCACGACCACCTCGGCGTCGCGGACGTCGTGGCCCTCGATGGCCTCGATGTCCAGCGGCGACGGGAGGTAACGGATGACGGCGTCGAGCAGGGGCTGAACGCCCTTGTTCTTGAACGCCGTGCCACAGAACACCGCGGTGATCGTGGCGCCGTTGCCCTTGCCCGAACCGATGATGATGCGGCGGACGGCGGCGTGCAGCTGCTCGACGGAGGGCTCGGTGCCCTCCAGGAACAGCTCCATGAGCTCGTCGTCGTTCTCGGACACCTGCTCGATGAGCTTGGCGCGCCATTCCTCGGCGGCCTCGGTGTGCGTGGCCGGGATGTCGACGATGTCGTACATCTCGCCCTTGGTCGCCTCGGCGGACCAGACGAACGCCTTCATGGTGACCAGGTCGACAACGCCCTGGAAGTCCATCTCGGCACCGATGGGGAGCTGCATGACGATCGGGACCGCGCCGAGGCGCGACTCGATCATCTCGACGCAGCGGTGGAACTCGGCGCCGGTGCGGTCCAGCTTGTTGACGAAGCAGATGCGCGGAACGCCGTAGCGGTCTGCCTGACGCCAGACCGTCTCGGACTGCGGCTCCACACCGGCGACACCGTCGAACACGGTGACGGCGCCGTCGAGGACGCGGAGCGAACGCTCCACCTCGACGGTGAAGTCGACGTGACCCGGGGTGTCGATGATGTTGATGGTGTGGTCGACCTCGTCAAGAGGCCAGTGGCAGGTCGTCGCGGCAGACGTGATGGTGATACCACGCTCCTGCTCCTGCTCCATCCAGTCCATCGTGGCGGCGCCGTCGTGGACCTCACCGATCTTGTACGACACACCGGTGTAGAACAGGATGCGCTCGGTGGTGGTCGTCTTGCCCGCGTCGATGTGGGCCATGATCCCGATGTTGCGGACCTTGGCCAGGTCAAGCGAAGTGGTAGCCATAAGGCTTCGGTCTTCTCTCGGTCTCGATGTGGGGTGGGACTACCAGCGGTAGTGCGCGAAGGCCTTGTTGGACTCGGCCATCTTGTGCGTGTCCTCACGCTTCTTGACGGCCGCACCGAGGCCGTTCGAGGCGTCGAGGAGCTCGTTCATGAGGCGCTCGGTCATGGTCTTCTCGCGACGGGCGCGGGAGTAGCCCACGATCCAGCGCAGCGAGAGGGTCGCCGCGCGACCGGGCTTGACCTCGATCGGCACCTGGTAGGTGGCGCCACCGACACGGCGGGACTTGACCTCGAGGGACGGCTTGACGTTCTCCAGCGCGCGCTTCAGCGTGATGACCGGGTCAGCACCGGTCTTCTCGCGGAGGCCTTCCATGGCGCCGTAGACGATGCGCTCGGCGGTGGAGCGCTTGCCGTTCAGGAGGATCTTGTTGATGAGCGACGTCACCAGAGGAGATGCGTAGACCGGGTCGATGATGACCGGGCGCTTCGGGGCGGGGCCCTTACGAGGCATTCTTACTTCTCCTTCTTGGCGCCGTAGCGGCTGCGGGCCTGCTTGCGGTTCTTGACAGCCTGGGTGTCAAGCGCACCGCGGATGATCTTGTAACGAACACCCGGCAGGTCCTTCACACGGCCACCACGCACGAGCACGATCGAGTGCTCCTGCAGGTTGTGTCCCTCACCCGGAATGTAGGCCGTGACCTCGATGCCGGAGGTCAGACGCACACGCGCGACCTTACGGAGCGCCGAGTTCGGCTTCTTCGGGGTGGTCGTGAACACTCGCGTGCAGACGCCGCGACGCTGGGGCGAAGCCTCAAGCGCGGGGGTCTTTGTCTTCTCGACCTTGTCCTGCCGGCCCTTCCGGACCAGCTGCTGGATCGTAGGCACTACTTCTCCGGTTTCTGTGTGCCGTGTAGTGAAGCTAACCTGGAACATTTGCCGACCCACGCGGTCGGGTGTGTCGGATCCGGCGGACCTCCGTGCGGACACGGAAACGCTTGGATCGCGGCGGCCGATGCGGCTCACGTGCGGTTGATGGACACGCACGGGAGCCTAGGCACACCCCAGGCACAAGGTCAGAGCGTACCTACCTCACAGAGGTAGGTCAAAACAAATGCCCAGCACGAAAACACACCGGGCGCAAGCGGGAGCGCCCGTCCCGTCCCGACCGGGTGCGGTGGATCATCCCCGTGCCGGGCGGCGGCCCTCCCCGCCTGCGGCGACGCCGGCGGGGCCCCGCTCCCGGCTCGGGGACGGCCGCGGCCCGCCCCCGCCGGCCCGCCGGACCCGTACCCGACCGGTCCGCCCGGACCCCGCGGCACAGACCGGCACGGACCGGCACGGACCCTCACGGACCCGGCGACACCCCTAGGCTGCGCATCGCCCCCGCGCAGTGCGCGAGCGTCGACCGAGCAGGGAGCAGGACCTTGGGGACCGCCACACAGGAGCCGACCAGCGTCGAAGACGCCCGCTTCCGGCCCGGCCCGGCCCCCCGGTCCCCGTCCCGCACCCGCCGTCCGTACGGTCCGCTGCTCGCCTTCCTCATCACCTCGGGGGCGGTCTGCGCCGCCTGGGCGGCCCGCGGCACCCACCCTTTCGGGGGAACCGGCCGGGCCGTGAACGACCAGGCGAACCAGTACGTCCCCTTCCACCGGGCGCTGTGGGACCTGGCCCACGGACAGGCCGCCGGCGACGTGCTCTTCACCTGGCGCGGCGGCTTCGGGCAGCAGTTCCTGTCCGACTACCACACCTACCTCGGCAACCCGTTCTCGTGGCTCGCCGTCCTCGTCCCCCGCGACCACGTCGACCTCGCCGTCTTCGCGCTCACCCCGCTGACCACGGGCACCGCCGCCGCGCTGATGGCCGTCTACCTCGGCAGGCTGCATCCGGGCCCGTGGTGGCAGCGCGGCGTCCTCGGCGCCTGCTACGGCCTGTGCGGCTGGGCCCTCAGCGACGCCTCGTACATCCCCATGTGGCTGTGGGGCCTGGTCGCGCTCCCGCTGCTCGGCATCGCCGTGGAGTGGTGCCTGGAGGGCCGCCGCCGGCCGGCCGCGGCCCTGCTCGTCGCCCTCGCCTGGTACGGCAACTTCTACACCGCGATGATGGCCACGACGGCCGCCTGCGTCCTGCTCGCCGTCCGCCTGGCCACCCTCGACCTGACCGCCGCGCAGCGGCTGCGCGCCGTGGGGCGGGCCGCGGCAGCCGCCGTCACCGGGATCCTGCTCACCCTCCCGCTGCTCCTGCCGTCGTTCCTGTCCAGCGGAGCGGCGCAGCCCACGCGGGCCGCCGCCTTCGACCCGGTCGGGCTCGACGTCTTCCTCACCGGCCTGCTCCCGGCCACCCACCTGTGGGGCGGGAGCCCGCGGCTGTACGTCGCCTCGCTCGGCCTGGTCCTCGCCGGCTCCTTCGTCCTGAACACCGCGATCCCGGGCCGGACCCGCCTGGTGTGGGCGGCGGCGGTGGTCCTGGTGGCCGCCTCCTTCCAGTTCCCGCCGACCCAGTACGCGTGGCACGGGCTGGCGGTGCCGAACGGCAACCCGTACCGCGAGACCTTCGTCTTCAGCGGCATGGTGGTCGTGCTCGCCTGGCTGGCGCTGGCACACCGCCCGCGCCCGCTCCACCTGGCCCTCTCCGCCGCCCTGCTCGCGGGGGCCGCGTTCGTGCTCCGCCACACCCCCGACTTCGGCGGCCGGACCTGGGCCGCCGTCCTCGGCGGCGGCGCCCTCTCCCTGCTGGCCCTGGTCCTGCTGCGGCTCGGCGAGAAGCGCCGGTTCCTGGTGCCCGCGGCCGCCGTGCTGATGGTCGGCGTCGTGTTCGCCGAGTCCACGCTCGCCGCGGCGGGCGCCGACGCCCGCCGCGCCCGCGAGCGCTGGGCCAAGCCGGCCGCCACCGCGGGCCGGTCGATCGACCGGCACTTCGAGGCCGTCCGGGACGTGGAGGGCTGGCCGGCCCACCGCACCGACTCCGGCGCGCCGCAGACCTCGTACAACGACGCGCTCGCCCTGCGCGCCGAAGGGCCGCAGTACTACAGCAGCTACCTGCCCGCGGCCACCTTCCGGGCCCTCGAACCCCTCGGCTACGGCTACAAGAACGACGGCCGCACCTTCTTCGGCGCCGACAACCCCGTGCTCGACGCGATCTTCTCGATCGGCGCCCGCGTCCGCCCCGGCGACACCCCCGGCACCTGGACCGCCCGGACCGTCCCGGCCCCTCCCCTGGTCACCGTGCGGCCGGCCCGCTACGCCTCGCCCCACCCCGCCGACAGCGTCTACGCCCACCAGGAGGACGTCCTCGGCGCCACGGTGTACGAGGTCCCCCGGGCCGCCCGCGGCGGCAGCGCCGCCGTGCAGACGTACGCCGCCCGCTGCACCCCCGGCTCCGAGGCCTACTGGTACTCCCCCGCCCTGTACGGAACCCTCACCGCCGGCGGCGCGCGGACGCCGCTGAAGTACCGCGCGACGGGCGTCGTCCCGCTCGGCCCGGTGCCCGCGTCGGGCCGGGTCGACGCCACCGTGCGCACCGGCACCCGGGGGGCCACCGCGGGCCTCCACCCCGTCGGCTGCCTGGACCGCCGGGCGCTCGACGGGGCCGTGGCCGCCCTGACCGCCACCGGCGCCACCCGGGTCGAGGCGGCCGGCCACACCCTGGAGGCCGCCCTCCCCCGGGGCGCCCGGCGCACGGCCGTCATCGCCACCACGGCCGTACCCGGCTGGCGCTGCTCGGCCCCCCTGAAGCCCTTCCACGGCCTGCTCGCGGTGGACCTCCCCGCGGGCGCGGCCGGGGTCTCCTGCACCTTCACCCCGCGCGGCCTCCTCCCCGGCCTGGCCGGCGCGGCCCTCGCCGCCCTCACCCTGGCCGCAACCACCCTCACGACCCGCCGCCGCCGCGTCTGAGCCCTGGCGCCGAACCGGCCGCGCTCCCCCGGGCACGAAGAAGCCCCCCGCACTCCTCACGGAGTGCGGGGGGCTTTCCTCACGCGTTACGCGCTCGCGGACTGTCAGCCGTTGTACGGGCCGTAGTCGTAGTCCTCCAGCGGGACGGCCTGGCCGGAGCCGGTGCCGAAGGGCGAGTAGTCGATGTCGTCGTAGCCGACGGCCGAGTACATCGCGGCCTTGGCCTCCTCGGTGGGCTCCACCCGGATGTTGCGGTAGCGGGCGAGGCCCGTACCGGCCGGGATGAGCTTACCGATGATGACGTTCTCCTTGAGGCCGATCAGGGAGTCGGACTTGGCGTTGATCGCCGCGTCCGTCAGAACCCTGGTCGTCTCCTGGAAGGACGCCGCCGACAGCCACGACTCGGTCGCGAGCGAGGCCTTGGTGATACCCATCAGCTGCGGACGACCGGAGGCGGGGTGACCGCCCTCGGTGACCACACGACGGTTCTCGGTCTCGAACTTCGACCGCTCGACCAGCTCGCCCGGCAGGAGCTCCGCGTCGCCGGACTCGATGATCGTCACGCGGCGCAGCATCTGCCGGATGATGATCTCGATGTGCTTGTCGTGGATCGACACGCCCTGCGAGTTGTAGACCTTCTGGACTTCGCCGACCAGGTGGACCTGGACGGCACGCTGACCGAGGATGCGCAGCACGTCGTGCGGGTTGGTGGCACCCGCGGTGAGCTTCTGGCCCACCTCGACGTGGTCGCCCTCGTGCACGACGACCTTGGCGCGCTTGGAGATCGGGAACGCCGTCTCCTCGCTGCCGTCGTCGGGCGTGATGACGATCTTCTTCGTCTTCTCGGTCTCCTCGATCCGCACGCGGCCGGCGGCCTCGGAGATCGGGGCGACACCCTTCGGGGTACGGGCCTCGAAGAGCTCGACGACACGCGGCAGACCCTGCGTGATGTCGTCACCGGCCACACCACCGGTGTGGAAGGTACGCATCGTCAGCTGGGTACCGGGCTCACCGATGGACTGGGCGGCGATGATGCCGACCGCCTCACCGATGTCGACCAGCTTGCCGGTGGCGAGCGAGCGTCCGTAGCAGAAGGCACAGGTGCCGACCGCGGACTCACAGGTCAGGACCGACCGGGTCTTGACCTCCTCGACGCCGTTGGCGACCAGGGCGTCGATGAGCACGTCACCGAGGTCGACGTTGGCCGGCGCGATGACCTTGCCGTCGATGACGACGTCCTCGGCCAGCATGCGGGCGTAGATCGAGGTCTCGACGTCGTCGGCCTTGCGCAGCACGCCGTCCTCGCCGCGAACGGCGATCTTCAGCTTCAGGCCGCGCTCGGTGCCGCAGTCCTCCTCGCGGATGATCACGTCCTGCGAGACGTCCACCAGACGACGGGTCAGGTAACCCGAGTCGGCGGTACGCAGGGCGGTATCCGCCAGACCCTTACGGGCACCGTGCGTGGAGATGAAGTACTCCAGAACGGTGAGGCCCTCACGGAAGGACGCCTTGATCGGACGCGGGATGGTCTCGTTCTTCGCGTTCGACACCAGACCACGCATACCGGCGATCTGTCGCATCTGCATCATGTTTCCTCGGGCACCCGAGTCAACCATCATGAAGATGGGGTTCGTCTTGGGGAAGTTCGCGTTCATCGCCTCGGCAACCTCGTTGGTCGCCTTGGTCCAGATCGCGATGAGCTCCTGCGTGCGCTCGTCCTTGGTGATCAGACCGCGCTCGTACTGCTTCTGGACCTTCTCGTCCAGGTCCTCGTAGCCCTTGACGATGGCCTTCTTGGCCTCGGGCACGACGACGTCGGAGATGGCCACGGTGACGCCCGAACGGGTCGCCCAGTGGAAGCCGGCCGCCTTCAGGTTGTCGAGCGTCGCCGCCACGATGACCTTGGGGTAGCGCTCCGCCAGGTCGTTGACGATCTCGGAGAGCTGCTTCTTGCCCACCGAGTAGTCGACGAACGGGTAGTCCTCGGGCAGCAGCTCGTTGAAGAGCGCGCGGCCCAGGGTGGTGCGCAGCCGGAAGCTGTCGCCCGGCTGGAACTCCTGCTCGCCCTCTTCGGCGACCGGGTGCGCCCAGCCCCGCGGCGGGATGGTGCCCACCGGGAAGCGGATGTCCACGGCCGACTGGAGCGCCAGCTCGCCGTTGTCGAACGCCATGGTCGCCTCGGCGGTCGAGCCGAACGCACGGCCCTCGCCCTTGACGTCACGGAGCTCGCCGTCGGTGGTCAGGAAGAACAGACCGAGGACCATGTCCTGGGTCGGCATCGTGACCGGACGGCCGTCGGCCGGCTTCAGGATGTTGTTCGAGGACAGCATCAGGATGCGGGCCTCGGCCTGCGCCTCCGCGGAGAGCGGGAGGTGCACGGCCATCTGGTCACCGTCGAAGTCCGCGTTGAACGCAGTGCAGACGAGCGGGTGGATCTGGATGGCCTTGCCTTCGACCAGCTGGGGCTCGAAGGCCTGGATGCCGAGGCGGTGCAGCGTGGGCGCACGGTTCAGGAGGACCGGGTGCTCGGCGATGACCTCTTCGAGCACGTCGTAGACGACCGTGCGGCCGCGCTCGACCATGCGCTTCGCCGACTTGATGTTCTGCGCGTGGTTCAGGTCCACCAGGCGCTTCATCACGAACGGCTTGAAGAGCTCCAGCGCCATGGCCTTGGGCAGGCCGCACTGGTGCAGCTTCAGCTGCGGGCCGACGACGATCACGGAACGCGCGGAGTAGTCCACGCGCTTGCCGAGGAGGTTCTGGCGGAATCGACCCTGCTTGCCCTTGAGCATGTCGCTCAGGGACTTCAGGGGACGGTTGCCGGGACCGGTCACCGGGCGACCACGACGACCGTTGTCGAAGAGGGCGTCCACGGCCTCCTGGAGCATGCGCTTCTCGTTGTTCACGATGATCTCGGGGGCACCGAGGTCGAGAAGGCGCTTCAGGCGGTTGTTGCGGTTGATCACGCGGCGGTACAGGTCGTTCAGGTCGGAGGTCGCGAAGCGGCCACCGTCCAGCTGCACCATCGGACGCAGGTCCGGCGGGATCACCGGCACGCAGTCCAGAACCATGCCCTTGGGCTTGTTGCTGGTCTGCAGGAACGCGGAGACGACCTTGAGGCGCTTGAGCGCACGGGTCTTCTTCTGGCCCTTGCCGGTACGGATGATCTCGCGGAGGCGCTCGGCCTCTTCCTCGAGGTCGAAGGACTCCAGGCGCTTCTGCAGCGCGGCGGCGCCCATGCAGCCGTCGAAGTACGTGCCGAAGCGGTCACGCAGCTCGCGGTACAGGAGCTCGTCGCCCTCCAGGTCCTGGACCTTGAGGTTCTTGAAGCGGGCCCACACCTCGTCGAGGCGGTCGATCTCGCGCTGGGCGCGGTCACGGAGCTGCTTCATCTCGCGCTCGGCGCCTTCGCGCACCTTGCGGCGCACGTCGGCCTTCGCGCCCTCGGCCTCGAGCTCGGCCAGGTCGGTCTCGAGCTTCTTGGCACGGCCTTCGAGGTCCGCGTCGCGGCGGTTCTCGATCTGCTGGCGCTCGACGGAGACGTGGGCCTCCAGCGACGGGAGGTCGCGGGTGCGGCGCTCGTCGTCCACGAACGTGATCATGTACGCGGCGAAGTAGATGACCTTCTCGAGGTCCTTCGGCGCGAGGTCCAGCAGGTAGCCCAGGCGCGACGGGACGCCCTTGAAGTACCAGATGTGGGTGACGGGAGCGGCGAGCTCGATGTGGCCCATCCGCTCGCGGCGCACCTTGGCGCGCGTGACTTCGACGCCACAGCGCTCACAGATGATGCCCTTGAAGCGGACACGCTTGTACTTGCCGCAGTAGCACTCCCAGTCCCGGGTCGGGCCGAAGATCTTCTCGCAGAAGAGTCCGTCCTTCTCGGGCTTGAGCGTGCGGTAGTTGATGGTCTCCGGCTTCTTGACCTCGCCGTGGGACCAGGTTCGGATGTCGTCCGCGGTGGCAAGGCCGATCCGCAGCTCGTCGAAGAAGTTGACGTCGAGCACTGTGCGTCAATCCCTCTTTCGGGGTCGAGTCTCAATCATGGTCTGAACGGTCCCGGGGATGACGGGGGGCTCTTGAGCGAGCCCCCCGTCAGGCCCGTCAGACCTCTTCGACGCTGCTCGGCTCGCGCCGGGACAGGTCGATACCGAGCTCCTCCGCCGCGCGGAAGACGTCCTCGTCGGTGTCGCGCATCTCGATGGACATGCCGTCCGAGGACAGCACCTCCACGTTGAGGCAGAGCGACTGCATTTCCTTGATGAGCACCTTGAAGGACTCGGGAATGCCCGGCTCGGGGATGTTCTCGCCCTTGACGATCGCCTCGTAGACCTTCACGCGGCCGGTCACGTCGTCGGACTTGATGGTCAGCAGCTCCTGGAGGGCGTAGGCGGCGCCATAAGCCTCGAGCGCCCACACCTCCATCTCACCGAAGCGCTGGCCACCGAACTGCGCCTTACCACCCAGCGGCTGCTGCGTGATCATCGAGTACGGACCGGTCGACCGGGCGTGGAGCTTGTCGTCGACCAGGTGGTGGAGCTTGAGGATGTACATGTACCCGATGGAGATCGGGTCCGGGAACGGCTCACCGGAGCGGCCGTCGAACAGACGCGCCTTGCCGGACGGGAGGACCAGGCGGTCGCCGTCGCGGTTCGGGATGGTGTGCTCGAAGAGGCCGGCGAGCTCGTCCTCACGGGCGCCGTCGAACACCGGGGTGGCGACGTTGGTACCGGGCTCGACCTTGTCGGCACCGATGACCTTCAGACGCTCGGCCCAGTCCTCGGCCAGGCCGGAGACGTCCCAGCCGCGGCTGGCGAGCCAGCCGAGGTGGATCTCCAGGACCTGTCCCGGGTTCATTCGGGACGGGACACCCAGCGGGTTGAGGATGATGTCGACCGGCGTGCCGTCTTCCAGGAAGGGCATGTCCTCGATCGGAAGGATCTTGGAGATGACGCCCTTGTTGCCGTGGCGGCCGGCGAGCTTGTCGCCGTCGGTGATCTTGCGCTTCTGGGCGACGTAGACGCGGACCAGCTGGTTCACGCCCGGAGGAAGCTCGTCGCCCTCCTCGCGGTCGAAGACGCGGACACCGATGACCTTGCCGATCTCACCGTGAGGCACCTTGAGCGAGGTGTCGCGCACCTCGCGGGCCTTCTCACCGAAGATCGCACGGAGCAGGCGCTCCTCCGGGGTCAGCTCGGTCTCGCCCTTGGGCGTGACCTTGCCGACCAGGATGTCGCCGGCGACGACGTCCGCACCGATGCGGATGATGCCGCGCTCGTCGAGGTCGGCGAGGACCTCCTCGGAGACGTTCGGGATGTCCCGGGTGATCTCCTCGGGGCCCAGCTTGGTGTCACGGGCGTCGACCTCGTGCTCCTCGATGTGGATCGAGGAGAGGACGTCGTCCTGCACGAGGCGCTGCGACAGGATGATCGCGTCCTCGTAGTTGTGACCTTCCCAGGGCATGAACGCGACGAGCAGGTTCTTGCCGAGGGCCATCTCGCCCTCTTCGGTCGCGGGACCGTCGGCGAGGACCTGGGACTCGACGATCCGGTCACCCTCGTTGACGATGACCTTCTGGTTGACCGAGGTGCCCTGGTTCGAGCGGGAGAACTTCGCGACGCGGTACGTGGTGTACGTGCCGTCGTCGTTCGCCACGGTGACGTAGTCGGCCGAGACCTCCTGGACGACACCGTCCTTCTCCGCACGGATCGAGTCACCGGCGTCGACCGCACAGCGGTACTCCATGCCGGTGCCGACGAGCGGCGCCTCCGCCTTGATGAGCGGAACGGCCTGGCGCATCATGTTCGCGCCCATGAGGGCGCGGTTGGCGTCGTCGTGCTCCAGGAAGGGGATCATCGCGGTCGCGACGGACACCATCTGGCGCGGGGAGACGTCCATGTAGTCGACGTCGTCGCCGGCGATGTAGTCGATCTCGCCACCACGACGGCGAACCAGCACGCGGTTCTCGGTGAAGCGCATCTCGTCGTTCAGGCCGGCGTTGGCCTGGGCGATGACGAAGCGGTCTTCCTCGTCGGCGGTCAGGTAGTCCACGTCGTCCGTGACGACACCGTCGATGACCTTGCGGTACGGGGTCTCGACGAAGCCGAACGCGTTCACGCGGCCGTAGGACGCGAGCGAGCCGATCAGACCGATGTTCGGGCCTTCGGGGGTCTCGATCGGGCACATGCGGCCGTAGTGCGACGGGTGGACGTCTCGGACCTCGAAGCCGGCCCGCTCACGGGACAGACCGCCGGGGCCCAGCGCCGACAGGCGGCGCTTGTGGGTCAGACCCGACAGCGGGTTGTTCTGGTCCATGAACTGCGACAGCTGGCTGGTGCCGAAGAACTCCTTGATGGAGGCGACGACCGGCCGGATGTTGATCAGGGTCTGCGGCGTGATCGCCTCGACGTCCTGGGTCGTCATGCGCTCGCGGACGACGCGCTCCATACGAGCCAGACCCGTGCGGACCTGGTTCTGGATGAGCTCGCCGACGTTGCGCAGACGACGGTTGCCGAAGTGGTCGATGTCGTCGGTCTCGACCACGATCGAACGGCCGGACTCGCCGGTCGTCTCGGTCTCGCCGGCGTGCAGCTTGACCAGGTACTTGATCGTTGCGATGACGTCGTCGGTGGTGAGCACGCCGGCGTCCAGCGGCTCGTCGGCGCCGAGCTTCTTGTTCACCTTGTAGCGGCCGACCTTGGCGAGGTCGTAGCGCTTCGGGTTGAAGTAGAGGTTCTCGAGCAGCGTCTGAGCGGCCTCGCGGGTCGGCGGTTCGCCCGGACGCAGCTTGCGGTAGATGTCGAGCAGCGCGTCGTCCTGACCCTGGGTGTGGTCCTTCTCCAGGGTGGCGCGCATGGACTCGTACTCGCCGAACTCCTCGAGGATCTGCTCGGTGGTCCAGCCGAGAGCCTTCAGGAGGACGGTGACGGACTGCTTGCGCTTGCGGTCGATGCGGACACCGACCATGTCGCGCTTGTCGATCTCCATCTCGAGCCAGGCACCCCGGGACGGGATGATCTTGGCCGCGAAGATGTCCTTGTCGGACGTCTTGTCGATGGAGGAGTCGAAGTAGACACCGGGGGAGCGGACAAGCTGCGACACGACGACACGCTCGGTGCCGTTGATGACGAAGGTGCCCTTGTTGGTCATGAGCGGGAAATCGCCCATGAAGACCGTCTGAGACTTGATCTCTCCGGTCTCGTTGTTCGTGAACTCGGCTGTGACGAACAGCGGCGCCGCGTACGTGAAGTCGCGGTCCTTGCACTCGTCGACAGAGTTCTTCGCCGGCTCGAAACGGTGGTCGCGGAAGGTCAGCGACATCGACCCGGAGAAGTCCTCGATCGGCGAGATCTCCTCGAAGATCTCTTCCAGACCGGACTTGGTGGGGACGTCCTGTCCACTCTCAAGCGCCGACTCGACGCGAGACTTCCAGGCAGCGTTGCCGAGAAGCCAGTCAAAGCTCTCGGTCTGCAGCGCCAGGAGGTTCGGAACCTCGAGGGGCTCCTTGATCTTTGCAAAGGAGATGCGCAGCGGGGCGGTGCTGGCACCGTTGTTCGTATTGGTCGAGGCGTTGCGCGAGGCGGCCAAGAGGGGGTCCTTCCGAGGGCTCGGACTCACTACGCGCGTACCGGTCCCAGCTGACACAGAAGACCTTCGTGATCCGATCCGGCCGAAGGGCCAGGTCAGGACGATCAATCAGGTGTGCTCAAACGTGGGTATGCCCCTGGCGACGGGCAGGGGGCAGCTAACAGGCAGCGCAAAGGGTCAGTGTAGCCACTTGGCTCACTGATGTCCAGACCAGGTTTCCGGAAACCGGCAACAGGCCTTCCCCATGTCGTCAATCAAACCCTGCGTCCAACGCTTCGGCTCTCGTACCTCGTACACAGAGCGCGTATCAGTACTGCCCTCTTCGTAGTCGATCCATGCCTCGGATCCCGGATCGAACTGTCCGATCGGGCCCGAGTCGGCGACGGATCTGAGAATTGCGCGCCGCGTCCCGTTCGTCAAGGCCCCCTGCTCCGAGCGGATCATCTTGGGACCCTGCCGCGGAGCAACGATGATCACCCTACTCCCCAACGAGACCAGGGCAAGTCAGGCACTGCGGGTACGCCAAAGGGCGACCACCCTTACGGGTGATCGCCCTTCGCAGGAGCCTCGTGGAGGCCCCAGAGGTGTTACTTGACCTCGACAGCCGCGCCGGCAGCCTTGAGGGACTCGGCGGCCTTGTCAGCGGCCTCCTTGGCGACCTTCTCGAGAACGGGCTTCGGGGCGCCGTCCACGAGGTCCTTGGCCTCCTTGAGGCCCAGGGAGGTCAGCTCGCGCACGACCTTGATGACCTGGATCTTCTTGTCGCCGGCACCGGTGAGGATGACGTCGAACTCGTCCTGCTCCTCCGGGGCGTCGGCCGCGGGGCCACCCTGCGCGGGGCCAGCAACGGCGACGGCCGCGGCGGCGGTGACGTCGAACTTCTCCTCGAAGGCCTTCACGAACTCGGAGAGCTCGATGAGGGTCATCTCCTCGAACTGGGCGAGGAGGTCGTCCTGAGAGAGCTTCGCCATGATGGGCGATCCTTCCACTATTTCGGCAGGTGCCGGATGTATAGAGAGGCGGGCGTAACGGCCCGCTACGACCCACGCACTAGGCGGCGTGGATCAGTGCGCGAGCCGAATTACTCGGCACCGCCCTGCTCGGCGAGCTTGACGCGAAGCGCTTCCGCAGTGCGGACGAACTTCGACGGCAGCGCCTGGAAGAGCGAGGCAGCCTGAGACTGCTTGCCCTTGAACGCGCCGGCCAGCTTGCTGAGCAGAACCTCGCGGGACTCGAGGTCCGCGAGCTTCTTGATCTCATCGGCGGTCAGCGCCTTACCGTCAAGGACACCGCCCTTGATGATGAGGTTCGGGTTCTCCTTGGCGAAGTCACGCAGGCTCTTCGCCGACTCCACCGGGTCACCGGTGATGAAGGCGACCGCGGTCGGACCAGCGAAGTGCTCGTCCAGCGCGGTGATCCCGGCCTGGTTGGCCGCAATCTTGGTCAGCGTGTTCTTCACCACGGCGTACTGGGCGTTCTCACCGAGCGAACGACGCAGCGTCTTGAGCTGCGCCACGGTGAGACCCCGGTACTCGGTCAGCACGGCGGCGTTCGAGCTCTGGAACTGGTCCGTGAGCTCGGCTACCGCGGCAGCCTTGTCGGGCCTTGCCATAGAGCGTCGGCCTCCTTCCGGGTGATGAGGACCGCTCAGAAGGGGCTGAACAAGACGAAACGCCCCGGCGCAAGCGCACGGGGCGTAAGCTCAACCGAATCGCTCCGGGAGCTTCTCCACGAACACCTGCGCAGGACGTCCGCATTCAACGGATCCTTCGGCCACCGAAACCCTTGCGGGCACGGCAACGACCAGCGGTCTTTGGCTTCTCGTGAAGCGTACGTGAAACGGCCCAGCCGAGGCAAATCGCCTCAGGAACGCTTCAGACCGCCCAGTCCGGCGTCCTTCAGCTTCCGGTCCGCCTCGTCCAGGGTGCGGTCGGTCTCCTCGAGGCTCTCGTCGATGCCCTTCATGACGTCGTCGAAGTCGGCCACCTGGTCGGCGGGCGGTGCGACGACCGGCGCGGTCGTGCCGTACCCCGAGAACTTCGCCGTGGTCTTCGCCGTACCGTCCCCGACGGTCCGCACGGTGTCGACGCGGACGGGATGCCCGTCCTTGCCGATCCACAGGTCGATGTCGAGGCTCTTGACGTCCTTCACCGCCTCGTGGAGGTAGCGCCGGTTCGCCTCCTCCATGACCTTGGTGGACTCGTCGGCCCGGAGCAGGTCTGCCTGCGTGAGGGCGGCCCGGTAGTGGTCGGCGTCGACGCCGTCGGTCTGTTCCGTGCCGACGCGCGTGACCTTCTCCTGGCCGAGGAGGAGCGCGAGGTACTCGGCCGGGTCGTCGTTGAGCCGGGGCGGGGGCGCCCCGTCCTTGGCCAGGTTCATCTTCATCCAGGACTTGCCCTGCACGGGCTTGTCCGAGTGGGTGTAGACGATGCCGTCCAGCATGACCTGGTGGCCCGCGGTGCCCGGGGCCCGGCCCTTGACGGCGATGCCGGTGATGTTCGGGTACCAGCCCTTCGCCCCGACGACCTGGTGCGTCTTGCCGTCGCTCCCGGTGACGGTCATGTCCACCGCGGCGAACCGGGCGACCACCGTCTTCTGGTACGAGAGCTTCACGACGTCGGGGGAGGTGGCTTCCCTGACCTCCGCCGCCTTCGCCCCGTCCTGCTCCCCGGCGGCCCCGTCGGCGCCCCCGCAGGCGGTGAGCCCCGCCGCGAGCAGCGCGGCGGCCGCCGTTGCCGTGCCGGCCCGGGTCAGGGTCCGTACAGCCTGGTTCATTCGTTCTCCCCCGTCATCGGATCTGGTACCGCGGTGCCGTCGAAGGCGCTCAGGCAGTGCCGTCCGCGTCGTCCTTCATCATTTCCGCCAGGTCCACGACCTGGTCGGCCGGCGGAGCCGTGATCTCGACGGGCTTGTTGACGTCGAGGAACTTGACGGTGACGTCCATCGGGCCCGCGGTGCCCTGGCCGCGGGTGCGGACCTGCTTGGTCTGGTCGGCCTCGTCGATCCAGATGTCCATCGTCAGTTCCTTGATGCCCTGGGCTTCGAGCATCTTCAGGTTCTTCTCCTGGCGGGCCTTGGCCTCGGGAGTGGTCGCGGCGCCCGGGTCCCTCAGCTGGTCCAGCCCGACCGTGCCCGTCAGGTGCGTGGTCTTCTGGCCGTCGACGGTCTCCTCGCCGACGGTCTTCAGGTCCTTGGACAGGCTCAGGTCGTTCGCCTTGTCGCCCGGGTTCTCGCCCTGCCGGCCCGCGCCGAGGGCGTCCAGCTGCTTCGCCTGCTCCGGGGCCATGGTCTTCATGTCGAACTTCATCCACTTGCCCTCGTTGCCCAGGTAGAGGGCGCCGTCGAGCAGGCGGATGCCGACGTTCTGCCCGGGCGTCTCGGGCGAGGCCATCGTCATGGACATCGCGACGTCGGGCTTGAGGCGCATGGCGGCCTCGCCGGAGATCGTGGCACCCCCCGCGGTGCCGGACATGGCGTACCGCAGCGAGGTGATCTCCGCGGACTTCTTCTTCGTCTTCTCCAGGAACGCGGCCGGGGTGACCGCGACCGGCGTCACCGCGGCCCGGGACGGCGCCGGGGCGGCGGCGCCGTCCTTCTTCGCGTCCTTCCCGTCCTGGCACGCCGTGGCCCCGCCCACGAGCAGTACGGCGGCCAGCGCGGTGCCGATGGTCTTCCTGCGGTATGCAGACATGGAGGTCCCCACCCCTTGTGTGATCGTCATTTGATTTCGACTTTACGTTCCCGTTGCGATCGAACGCGCGGCCATTACGGGCCGGATGCCCGCTGTGTGGCGCGGAACACGAAAAACGGGCCCCCCACCGCCCGTGAAGGGTGGTGGGGGGCCCGCTCAGCCGTGCGGGGAGCCGGTCAGGCTCGGCCCGTTCAGACCGCGGCCGGGTCTTCCTCGACGAGGAGGTTCCGGGTGCGGTTGGAGTCCAGCTGGATGCCGGGGCCCATCGTGGTGCTCAGGGCGGCCTTCTTGATGTAGCGGCCCTTCGCGGCGGACGGCTTCAGACGCAGGATCTCGTCCAGGGCCGCGCCGTAGTTCTCGACCAGCTGCTCATCGGAGAAGGAGACCTTGCCGATGATGAAGTGCAGGTTCGAGTGCTTGTCGACGCGGAACTCGATCTTGCCACCCTTGATCTCGGTGACAGCCTTCGCGACGTCCATCGTGACGGTGCCGGTCTTCGGGTTCGGCATGAGGCCACGGGGACCGAGCACGCGGCCGAGGCGGCCGACCTTGCCCATGAGGTCCGGGGTGGCGACAACGGCGTCGAACTCGTTGAGGCGGTTGCCCTTGGCGATCTCGTTGATCAGCTCGTCGTCGCCGACGATGTCGGCGCCGGCGGCTTCCGCGGCCGCAGCACGGTCACCGGTCGCGAAGACCAGGACCCGGGCGGTCTTGCCGGTGCCGTGCGGGAGGTTCACGGTGCCACGCACCATCTGGTCGGCCTTGCGCGGGTCGACACCCAGGCGGAAGGCGACCTCGACGGTGCTGTCGAACTTGGTCGCGGAGGTCTCCTTGGCGATACGAACGGCCTCGAGCGGGGCGTACTGCTTCTCCCGGTCGATCTTGGCGTCCGCAGCGCGGAGAGTCTTGCTGCGCTTCACTTCTGCTCCTGTGTTGTGATTCAGGCGTGGAGTCGTGGTGCGGACCAGCGCTTGGTCCTACCACTGGTGGTGCTGGGGGGTGGCTGAATCAGCCTTCGACCGTGATGCCCATCGAACGCGCGGTGCCGGAGATGATCTTCTCCGCGGCGTCGATGTCGTTGGCGTTCAGGTCCGGCATCTTGAGCTCGGCGATCTCGCGGACCTGGGCGCGCGTCAGCTTCGCGACCTTGGTCTTGTGCGGCTCGCCGGAGCCCTTCTCCACGCCCGCGCTCTTCAGGATGAGGCGCGCGGCCGGCGGAGTCTTGGTGATGAAGGTGAAGGAGCGGTCGTCGTAGACCGTGATCTCCACCGGCACGACCATGCCACGCTGCGACTCGGTCGCGGCGTTGTAGGCCTTGCAGAACTCCATGATGTTGACGCCGTGCTGACCGAGCGCGGGGCCGACCGGCGGAGCCGGGTTGGCCGCGCCGGCCTTGATCTGGAGCTTGATAAGCCCCGTGACCTTCTTCTTCTTGGGAGGCATTGCTCTCTCCGGGTCCTAGTGAGAGTTTTCAGCCGCACATCCGGTCATCCGGACGGAGGCATACCGCACCACGATAACGGGTATCGGCGCGGGGCTAAAAACCGAGCAGGTCAGACCGCCCTCGAGGGGCGATCTGACCTGTCCGGAAGCTGTGGCTCAGAAGCCGTCACTCACGCGAAGTGGATCAGCGCGGGTCAGTTCTTCTGGATCTGGTCGAAGCTGAGCTCGACCGGGGTCTCGCGGCCGAAGATCTCGACGAGACCCTTGACCTTCTTCGAGTCCGGGTTGATCTCGTTGATGGTCGCCTGCAGCGTCGCGAACGGGCCGTCGGTGACGGTGACCGAGTCGCCGACCTCGAAGTCCAGGACCTCGATGGTCCGCTTGACGGAGGGCGCCGGCAGGCCGGCCTCTTCCGCGGCGGCCTTGGCGGCCTTCTCCTGCGCCTCCGGGGCGAGCATCTTGACGATCTCGTCCAGCGTCAGCGGGTACGGGTCGTACGCGTTGCCGACGAAGCCGGTGACGCCAGGCGTGTTGCGGACGACGCCCCAGGACTCGTTCGTCAGATCCATGCGGACGAGAACGTATCCGGGCAGCTTGTTCTGCCGGACGTTCTTGCGCTCGCCGTTCTTGATCTGGACGATCTCTTCCTCGGGCACCTCGGCCTGGTAGATGAACTCCTCGACGTTCAGCGAGACGGCGCGCTGCTCCAGGTTGGCCTTCACGCGCTTCTCGTAGCCGGCGTAGGTGTGGATCACGTACCACTCGCCGGGCAGGAGGCGCAGCTCCTCGCGGAGGGCCTGGACCGGGTCCACGGGCTCGGCCGGCTCGACCGGGGCGGCCTCTTCGGCCTCCTCGTCGGCGTCGGCGTCGGCCTCGACCGCGTCCTCGACCTCGTCGGCAGCCTCGTCGTCGTCGGCCTCTGCGACCTCGGCGTCGTCCTCGACCTCGGCGTCAGCCTCGCCCTCGGCCTCGACGTGCAGCGCGGCCTCTTCGGCGGCGACACCCGCCTCGGCGTCCGCGAGCTCTGCCTCGTCGGGGTCCACGGCGTCGGCAGCCTCGACGATGTCGAGCTGGTCCTCAACGGACTCGACGGACTCGACGGACTCGTCGCTCGCGTTCAGGTTCGGGTCAGACACGGTGGCTGCTTCTTCCTGGATACAAAAGGTGGTGGAACATGCGAAAACGGGCGGCACCCATCAAGGCGCCGCCCTCCGCGGGGATCAGCCGAAGACGAACTTGATGGCTTCCTGGAACCCATAGTCAATCACGGTCACCAGACCGATCATGATGACCACGAAGACAATCACCACGGTGGTGTACGTCGTGAGCTGGTTGCGAGTGGGCCATACAACCTTGCGGAGTTCCGCGACGATCTGACGGTAGAACAGCGCGAGACGACCCAGAGGGCCCTTCTTGCCGCGCTTACCGCCCTTGCGGGCCTTCTTCTCGCGCGTCTCGTCCTCGGCGTCAGGCATGTCGATGGAGCCCAGGGCGTCCGTCACGTCTCTCACCTGAATCCGGGTCGTGGCCGTACCGCGCCCGGTTGCGCCGCACGGCGTTGCAGAAGTACGTACCTGCGCACACACATCCTCTAAATGGAGTGTGGAGCAGGGCCGGAGGGACTCGAACCCCCAACCGCTGGTTTTGGAGACCAGTGCTCTACCAATTGAGCTACGACCCTTTGCGTCCCCCAACCTACCGCATCCGGGCGAGTGCACGGAGTGCTCACGCTCTGGAGCGGCTGGCGAGGTCCAACGACAGGTGAGTGTACGTGAACCGGGCCCTGACGTCGAACAGAACCCTCCCTGACATCCGTGCGGTCCGGTAACTGAAACGGTGTGCGGCCGTTCTCGGCGGTCTGGGACGATTGGCCGCATGACCTCTGCAACGCCTTCCTCCGAGCGCCGGGTGTCCGCCCGTATCGGCGCCATTTCCGAGTCCGCCACCCTCGCCGTGGACGCCAAGGCCAAGGCCCTCAAGGCCGCCGGGCGCCCGGTGATCGGCTTCGGTGCCGGCGAGCCCGACTTCCCGACGCCGGACTACATCGTCGAAGCCGCCGTCGAGGCCTGCCGCAACCCCAAGAACCACCGCTACACGCCGGCCGGCGGTCTTCCCGAGCTGAAGGCCGCGATCGCCGCGAAGACGCTGCGCGACTCCGGCTACGAGGTCGACGCGTCGCAGATCCTGGTGACCAACGGCGGCAAGCAGGCGATCTACGAGGCCTTCGCGGCCATCCTGGACCCGGGCGACGAGGTCATCGTCCCGGCTCCGTACTGGACCACCTACCCGGAGTCGATCCGTCTCGCCGGCGGCGTCCCGGTCGAGGTCGTGGCCGACGAGACCACCGGTTACCGGGTGTCCGTCGAACAGCTGGAGGCCGCGCGCACCGAGCGCACCAAGGTCGTCCTCTTCGTCTCCCCGTCCAACCCGACGGGCGCCGTCTACAGCGAGGCCGAGGCCGAGGCGATCGGCCGCTGGGCCGCGGACAAGGGCCTGTGGGTCCTGACCGACGAGATCTACGAGCACCTGGTCTACGGGGACGCGACGTTCGTCTCCCTGCCGGCGATCGTCCCCGAGCTGGCCGACAAGTGCATCATCGTCAACGGCGTCGCCAAGACGTACGCGATGACCGGCTGGCGGGTGGGCTGGATCATCGGCCCGAAGGACGTCGTCAAGGCCGCGACCAACCTGCAGTCGCACGCCACCTCCAACGTCTCCAACGTGGCCCAGGTCGCGGCGCTCGCCGCCGTCTCCGGCAGCCTGGACGCGGTGCACGAGATGCGCACCGCCTTCGACCGCCGCCGCCGGACGATGGTGCGGATGCTGAACGAGATCGACGGCGTCCTCTGCCCGACCCCCGAGGGCGCGTTCTACGTGTACCCGTCCGTGAAGGACGTCCTCGGCAAGGAGATCCGCGGCAAGCGCCCGCAGACCTCCGTCGAGCTGGCCGCCCTGATCCTGGACGAGGCCGAGGTCGCGGTCGTCCCGGGCGAGGCCTTCGGCACCCCCGGTTACCTGCGCCTCTCGTACGCCCTGGGCGACGAGGACCTGGTGGAGGGCGTGTCCCGGATCCAGAAGCTGCTGGCGGAGGCCAAGGCCTAGAGCGGCCCGCGGCAGCACCCGAGTGGCGGTCTCCCCCGAGGGCGGCCGCCATTCGGCGTTTCCGGGTCCGGCGGCGGGCCGGACGGCCGCTTCCGCAGGCCTTCCGCGCCCCCTCCGCCCCCGCCCCGAACCCGCTCGCGCGTTCGAGCAAGCCCCCGATAGGTAAAACGCCCTCCCGCTCGGCGCGTGCGTACGGCAGGATCACCAGATGGAGCACGCACGCGATCTCACGCTTCTGCCGAAAGCGCACCTCCACCTGCACTTCACCGGCTCGATGCGACCATCGACCCTGCTGGAACTCGCCGACAAGTACGGCGTCCGCCTCCCCGACGCCCTGACCGGCGGGGAGCCCCCCAAGCTGCGCGCCACCGACGAGCGCGGCTGGTTCCGCTTCCAGCGGCTGTACGACGCCGCCCGGTCCTGCCTCCGCGAGCCCGACGACATCCGCCGCCTGGTCCGCGAGGCGGCGGAGGAGGACGTACGGGACGGCAGCGGCTGGCTGGAGATCCAGGTGGATCCCACGTCCTACGCCCCGCTGCTCGGCGGCATGATCCCGGCCGTCGAGATCATCCTCGACGCCGTCGACTCGGCCTCCCGCGAGACCGGCCTGGGGATGCGGGTGGTCATCGCCGCGAACCGCATGAAGCACCCGCTGGACGCCCGCACCCTGGCCCGCCTCGCCGTCCGGTACGCCGACCGCGGCGTCGTCGGCTTCGGGCTCTCCAACGACGAACGCCGGGGCATGGCCCGCGACTTCGACCGCGCCTTCGCCATCGCCCGCGAGGGCGGCCTCCTCGCCGCCCCGCACGGCGGCGAGCTCACCGGCCCGGCCTCGGTCCGCGACTGCCTGGACGACCTGCACGCGGCCCGCATCGGGCACGGCGTCCGGGCCGCCGAGGACCCGCGGCTGCTCCAGCGCCTGGCCGACCGGCAGATCACCTGCGAGGTCTGCCCGGCCTCGAACGTGGCCCTCGGGGTGTACGAGCGGCACGAGGACGTCCCGCTGCGGACGCTCTTCGAGGCGGGCGTCCCGATGGCGCTGGGCGCGGACGACCCGCTGCTGTTCGGGTCCCGGCTGGCGGCCCAGTACGAGATCGCCCGTACGCACCACGCCTTCACGGACGCGGAGCTCGCCGAGCTGGCCCGCCAGTCGGTGCGCGGTTCGGCCGCGCCCGAGGAGGTGCAGGCCAAGCTGCTGGCGGGGATCGACCAGTGGCTCAGCGGGTGAGCCGCAGGTCCCCCTCGTAACAGTCGGCGCGCACCCGGCCGCCGTCCGGGAAGCCGATCTCCAGGTGGGTGCGGCCCTGCTCGGGCAGCGCGTACTCGGCGACCGAGGCGACGGTCTCGCCGAGGTGGCGCAGGAAGGGGTGGTCGCCGAGGTCCTCGCCGACCTCGATGCGGCCCCACTCCCCCATGTCGTACGGCGCGTGCGGCGCCGCGGACTCGACGATGAGGCACTGGTCGGATCCGGTGGTGATCCGGATGGAGTCGCCGACGCTGTCGATCAGCCAGACGTCGAGGGGGGCCTCGGAGCGCTCGCCGTCGCTGATGTGCCAGGACGCGACGACTCGGCTGAGCGTGCGCCCCACGAGGCGGGTGGGGTCCGTACCGGCCCCGTGGAGGGGACAGAGCATGGGCGGCCGGGGCTCCTCAGATGCTGACGCCGACCGTCACCGGCTCGTTGACGAGGGTGACGCCGAAGGCCGCGTGGACGCCCGCGACGACCTCGCGGGCCAGGGTGAGGAGGTCCTCGGTGGTGGCCTCGCCGCGGTTGGTGAGGGCGAGGGTGTGCTTGGTGGAGATGCGCGCGGGACCCGTGCCGTAGCCCTTGGTGAAGCCGGCCTTGTCGATGAGCCAGGCGGCACTGGTCTTCGTACGGCCGTCGCCCGCGGGGTAGGCGGGCGGGGCGGTGTCGGGGCCGAGGCGGTCCTGGACGCGGGCGAGGAAGACGGCGTAGGCCTCGTCGGTCAGGACGGGGTTGTGGAAGAAGGAGCCGGCGGACCAGGTGTCGTGGTCGGCGGGGTCGAGGACCATGCCCTTGCCGGCCCGCAGGCGCAGGACGGTCTCGCGGGCGGTGGCGGCCGGGACCCGGTCGCCGGCCCCGACGCCGAGAGCGCGGGCGGTCTCGGGGTACTTGACCGGCGCGGAGAGGCCGCCGGCGTCTTCCAGGGCGAAGCGGACGCGCAGGACGACGTACCGCTCGGGCTGGTGCTTGAAGGTGCTGTCGCGGTACGAGAAAGCGCACTCGGCGGCGGTCAGCGTGACCGTCTCGCCGCTGGTGCGGTCGTAGGCGACGACCTCGGTGATGGTGTCGCGGACTTCCTGTCCGTACGCCCCGACGTTCTGGATCGGGGTGGCGCCCGCGGAGCCGGGGATCCCGGCGAGGCACTCGATCCCGGCGAGGCCGGCTTCGACGGTGCGGGCGACGGCGTCGCTCCAGTTCTCGCCCGCGGCGAGCTCCAGGGTGGTGCCGTCGAGGGTGAAGCCGGTGGTGGCGATGCGCAGGGCGGTGCCGTCGAAGCCGCGGTCGCCGATGACCAGGTTGCTGCCGCCGCCGATGACCAGGAGCGGGGTGCCGCTCTCGTCCGCGGCGCGGACGGCGGCGACGACCTCGGCGTCGGTGGTCGCGGTGATCAGGCGGGCGGCGGGACCACCGAGACGGAAGGTGGTCAGCGGGGCGAGGGGGGCGTCGTGGAGTTCCTGCACGGGGACAAGAGTACGGTCCGTGCCCCTCGCATCCCTGCGGGGCCACGGACCGGGACTCGTGGTGGGGTGACGGTGCGGCGCTCCGCCGCCTGTTCGGCGCGCCGTGCCCGGCATCCCCTGGTCCACGCCCGCCCCGCCCGCCCCCGGCGCCGAGGTCTTCCGGGCCCCTTCACGGAGGCGGGACGTACGGGGCGCGGTGCGGTGCCGGGCGGAGCGGGTTCAGCCGGCGGCCCGGACCTTGACCGGCGCCGTGGCCGCCGCGGCGGCGGTTGCGGCCGGGGCGGCCTTCGGCCTGCGCGGGAGCAGCAGGGCCAGGGCGGCGGCGAGGGCGACCGCTCCGGCACCGATCCACAGGGCGGGGACGGTGCCGTCGGTGAAGGCCTGCGGGGTCTCGTAGCCGCCCTGGGCGGAGAACACGGAGGCCAGGACGGCGACGCCGAGGGCTCCGCCGACCTCGCGGAGGGCGTTGTTGGCGCCGGAGGCCTTGCCCTGGTCGGCGGGGGCCACGGTGGACATCAGCACGTTGGCGGCGGGGGCGAAGTACAGGGCCATGCCGATCCCGCTCAGGATCAGCGGCGGCAGCTGGGCGGCGTACGAGACGTCCGTGCTGAGGACGGCGGCGAACCAGGCGAGGCCGAGCGCCTGGAGCGCCAGCCCGGTGGCGACGACGGGCCGGCCGCCGATGCGGTCGGAGAGGATGCCGGCGATCGGGGCGACGATCATCGGCATGCCGGTCCAGGGGAGCATCCGCAGTCCGGCCTCGGTGGGCGAGTAGCCGGCGACTCCCTGGAGGAACTGGCTGAGCAGGAAGATCGAGCCGAACATGCCGAGGAACATCAGCAGGCTCGCGAGGTTGATCCCGAGGAAGCCGCGGTCGCGGAAGAGCCGCATGGGGAGCATCGAGTCGGCGTTGCGGAAGCCGTGGTGGACGAATCCGCAGACGAGCGCGGTGCCGCCGATGAGGCCGGTGAGGACGGGGGCGCTGGTCCAGCCCTCGGCGTTGGCGTTGACCAGGGCGTAGACGATGCCGAAGAGGCCGCCGCTGATGAGCAGGGTGCCGGGGAGGTCGAGGCGGGAACCGGGGGCGGTGGACTCGGCGAGGCGCAGGCGGGAGAGGGGTATGAGGGCGAGGCCGATCGGGACGTTGAGCCAGAAGATCCACTGCCAGGAGATGTGCTCCGTGAGGCTGCCCCCGATGAGGGGGCCGCTGGCGACGGCGAGGCCGGTGACCGCTCCGTAGATCCCGAGGGCCATGCCGCGGCGGGCGGCCGGGACGGCGGCGGTGAGCAGGGTGAGGGTGAGCGGCATCATGACCGCGGCGCCGACGCCCTGGACGGCGCGGGCGGCGATGAGCTCGTCGATGCCGGGCGAGAGGGCGGCAGCGGCGGAGGCGAGGGTGAAGACGGAGAGGCCGGCGATGAACAGCCGTCGGCGGCCGAACCGGTCGCCGAGGGCGGCACCGAACATCAGGAGGACGGCGAAGGTGAGCGTGTACGCGTTCACCGTCCACTCCAGGTCTTCCAGCCCGCCGCCGAGGTCCGCGCGGATGGCGGGGAGCGCGGTGGTGACGACGAGGTTGTCGAGGGCGGCCATGAAGCTGGCGACGCCGGTGAGGACGAGGGCCCAGACGGCCGGTCCGCGGAGCTTGGTGTCGGTGCCTTGCGTGGTCACGATTTCCCCCCTGAGGGTTGTTAGTTATCACTGACTAACTTTGTTGGGCAGAAGGACGCACTGCCGGGTCCCACGGGTGCGTGCGGCCGACCGGTACGCCCCGCGACGGGATCCGGTGCGGGCGCTCCTCCCCGCGCGGGCACTACTCCCCGTCGGCCGGCTTCGGCCGGACCCCCGGGTAGCACCCCTCCCACATCCGGTGGCCGGGCGGGAACCCCATGGCCGCGAGGGTGTTGATGAGCATTCCGTACGCCAGGAAGGTCGTGGTCTCGCCGACGTCGGCCCCGAGGGGCAGGTGCACGGTGTCCCACAGCTCGACCCAGGCGGCGCGCACCATCTCCCCGAACTCCGGCTCGCCGGCCGCTTCGGCCGCGGCCACGGCCAGGTACGTCTGGAGCTGCATCCGGAGCTTGTCGGGCTGGTCGGTGATGAGCTGCATGTACGCCGCCCCCATGACCAGGACCGCGTCGTCGTCCTCCGTGACCCCCTTGGCGGCCTCCTCGAAGACCAGCCGGACGTCCTCCATGCAGCGGGTGGCCGCGGCGAGGAACATGGCCTGCTTGTTGGGGAAGAGCCGGAAGAGGTACGGCTGCGAGACGCCCACCCGCTTGGCGATCGCCTCGGTGGAGGTCCCGTAGTAGCCGCCGTGGGCGAACTCCAGCATCGCCGCACGAATCACGCTCTCGCGCCGCTCTTCTGCGCTCATCCTTGCCATGTCCGTAAGTTAGTACGCAATCACTAACTACGTCAACGGGGCGGACTGGGGGGAAACGGGCCCACAGCGGGTGGAGCCCCAGCCCGGCCCGGCCCGGCCGTGCAGGGCCGGGGCCGGGGCCGGGGCCGGGGCCGGGGCCGGGGCCGGGGCCGGGGGGTCAGCTCAGCGCCACCACGGCGCGGGACATGCCGAGGACCTTCTGGCCGGCGCTCATGGCCGTCAGGTCGACGCGGACGCGGTTGTCGTCCAGCTTGGCGGCCACCTTGCCCGTGACCTCGATCAGGCCGCCCCGGTCGTCGTTCGGGACCATGACCGGCTTGGTGAAGCGCACCCCGTACTCGACGACCGCACCCGGGTCGCCGACCCAGTCGGTGACCACGCGGATCGCCTCGGCCATGGTGAACATGCCGTGCGCGATCACGTCCGGCAGCCCCACCTCGGTGGCGAACTTCTCGTTCCAGTGGATCGGGTTGAAGTCCCCCGAGGCGCCGGCGTACCGCACGAGCGTGGCGCGCGTCACGGGGAAGGAGCCCGCGGGGAGCTCGGTGCCGACCTCGACGTCGGCGTACTTGATCTGCGCAGCCATGTCAGGCCTCCTGGGGGGCGCGGGAGACGAGCTTCGTCCAAGCCGTCACCACGTGCTCGCCGGTCTCGTCGTGGACCTCGCCGCGGATGTCGATGATGTCGTTGCCCGCCATCGACTTCACGGCCTCGATCGTGGAGGTCACCGAGAGCCGGTCACCGGCACGCACCGGGCGGGTGTAGGCGAACTTCTGGTCACCGTGGACCACGCGGCTGTAGTCCAGCCCCAGCTGCGGGTCGTCGACGACCTGGCCGGCCGCCGCGAAGGTGATGGCGAACACGAAAGTGGGCGGAGCGATCACGTCGGGATACCCGAGCTGCTTCGCGGCCTCGCGGTCGGTGTAGACGGGGTTTTCGTCACCCACCGCTACCGCGAATTCGCGGATCTTCTCCCGGCCGACCTCGTAGGGATCGGTGGGCGGGTAGCTCCGGCCCACGAAGGACTGGTCGAGAGCCATGACTCACTACCTCCTGATGAAGGGATCACGAAAGACACAAAACAGGGGTGCGGGGGCACACGGGGCCGATCCGGAATCCCCGGATGCGGCCGGTGCGGCCGACCGGGGAAACGACATGAGGCCGCCCCCTGTAAAAGGGGACGACCTCATGACTGTGCCTGTTAAACGAGACTTCGCTGGGGTCAGCGGGTCTCGCGGTGCGCGGTGTGCGAGTTGCAACGCGGGCAGTGCTTCTTCATCTCAAGACGGTCCGGGTCGTTACGCCGGTTCTTCTTGGTGATGTAGTTCCGCTCCTTGCACTCCACGCAGGCCAGCGTGATCTTCGGGCGGACGTCGGTGGCAGCCACGTGAGTGCTCCTTGACGGAAATTGGGACGGATGAACGCATACAAGAGTAGCCGACCGGGAGACCGACCCCGCAATCGGCTACTGTGTGTAGCGGCGACCGGACTTGAACCGGTGACACAGCGATTATGAGCCGCTTGCTCTACCGACTGAGCTACGCCGCTTTGATGTGATCGCTTCCCCACCCGAGGGTGTGGAACCTCTCTCACCAGAGCCCCAATGCGGAATCGAACCGCAGACCTTCTCCTTACCATGGAGACGCTCTACCGACTGAGCTATTGGGGCGAGCGATGAAGACATTACACGGTTGCCCGCCGATCGCCCAAATCCTTTGCGGCAGCAGGGCTCCGAGGTGGTCGGGCCACCTTTTCCGATCATGCCTCGGGGCGGTTCCCAGCCCGATTCCGGGCAGATTGTGGGCGGGCTCACACCGCCGCCTCCGCCCTGGAGCGCCACCGGACGGCAGCGAGGTCCCGCGGCGCGGGACGAGACGAGCCGGTTCGGGCCGCCGGGTGGAGCCACCGTTTCGGTCGGGGCGGACAGCCGGTTCGGTCGGGTGCGGAGACGGGTGCGGGCGCGGTCGCGCGTGCGGGCGCGATGCCGGGCGCGCACGCGGGCGCCGGCACCGTACGCGGGCACCACACCGGTACGACTATTCGCCTCCTCCGCGAAGCGCGGTGCGGCGCGCCCTAGGCTGCCTGCACGCTGCGTGATCTTGGGGCGCTGGGCCGCGGCCACGGCCCAGGAACCGCCCGAGCCACCGCAGGAGCGCGATGTCCGACAGCCCGCCGCAGCAGCCGTTCCACTCCCCCCGCAGCGGCCACGGCGAGGGCGGCGCCCGCGGCCCCTCCCACGGTGCCGGTGCCGGTGCCGGTTCGGGCCCTGCCCCGGGCCCCGGCTCTGCCGCTGCCTCCGGCTCCGGCTCCGGCTCCGGCTCCGGCTCCGGTGCGGGCCTCGGGCCCGGGCGGCCGTACCGGCCCGAGCCCGGTCACCCCGCCGGCGCCGAGGCCACCACCCTGCTGCTCGCCGGGGCCCGCCTCATGGACGGCCGTACCGTCGACGTGCGCCTCGGCGGCGGCCGCATCCAGGCCGTCGGCACCGCCGGCAGCCTCCCCGCGCCCGCCCTGTCCCGGGTGGACCTGAGCGGGTACCTGCTGCTGCCCGCACCCGCCGAGCCGCACGCCCACGGGGACACCGCCCTGACCGCGGACGGCGAGGGGCCCGTCTCCTACGCCCCCGACGAGGTCCAGCGGCGGGCCACCGAAGCGGCGCTGCTCCAGCTCGGTCACGGCGCCACCGCCGTGCGCTCGCACGTCCGGATCGGCGACGTGCACGGCCTCGGCCCCATGGAGGCGGTCCTCGCGGCCCGCCGGTCCCTGCGCGGGCTCACCGACCTCACCCCCGTGGCGGTACCCCGGCTGCTGACCGGGGTGGCCGGCGCGGACGGGCTGGCCATGCTGCGGGACGCCGTCAAGATGGGCGCCTCCGTGATCGGCGGCTGCCCCGACCTGGACCCCGACCCGACGGGCTTCCTCGAAGCCGTCCTGGAACTCGCCGCCGAGCACGGCTGCCCCGTGGACCTCCACACGGACGGTGACGATCCCGCCCGCCTCGCCCGGCTCGCGGCGATGGCCGGGGGGCTCCGGCCCGGGGTCACGGTCGGCCCGTGCGGCGGGCTCTCGCGGCTGCCGCTGGACGCGGCGACCCGCGCCGCCGACCAGCTCGCCGCGGCCGGCGTACGGGTCACCTGCCTCCCCCAGGGCGACTGTGCGGCCCTGGAGCGCCGCGGGCTGCGCACCGCGCCCGTACGCCTGCTGCGCGCCTCGGGGGTACGGGTCGCGGCCGGCAGCGGGGCGCTGCGGGACGCCGGTAACCCCGTCGGCCGCGGCGACCCGCTCGAAGCCGCGTACCTGCTGGCCTCCCAGGGCGGGCTGCGCGCGGGCGAGGCGTACGACTCGATCAGCGCCGCCGCCCGAGAGGTCATGAGCCTGCCGGAGGTGCGCGTGGAGGCCGGATTTCCGGCGGAGCTGCTCGCCGTGCGCGGGGACCGGATCGCGGGCGTGCTCTCCCTCGCGTACAGCCGGATCGTCATCCACCGCGGCCGTGTCGTAGCCCGGACGAGTGCCGTACGGGAGTACTGCGACTCCGCCGTCGCGGTCGCCCTGGACCTGCCCCGGCAGGGCCGCACGGAGTCCGGACCCTGAAGGTCCGCCGGGAGTTCGCGGCGCGTGCGGGCCCGGCTCGTCGTACGGTCGGGGCATGCGCATCGTCATCGCGGGTGGACACGGTCAGATCGCGCTGCGGCTGGAGCGCCTGCTCGCCGCGCGCGGGTACGAGGTCGCGGGCATCGTCCGCGACCCGGCACAGGGCGACGCCCTCCGGGAGGCGGGCGCCGAACCGGTGTTGTGCGATCTGGAGTCGGCCTCGGTGGAACACGTCGCGGGCATCCTGGAGGGCGCGGACGTGGCCGTCTTCGCGGCGGGCGCGGGCGCCGGCAGCGGTGTGGGGCGCAAGGACACCGTGGACCGGGGAGCGGCCGTCCTGTTCGCCGACGCGGCGGAACGCGCTCGCGTGCGGCGCTTCCTGATGGTCTCTTCGATGGGCGCGGACGCCTGGCACGAGGGCGACGAGGTCTTCGACGTCTACCTGCGGGCGAAGGGCGAGGCCGACGACTACGTCCGCACGCGGCTGGGTCTGGAGTGGACGGTCCTGCGCCCCGGCTCCCTGATCGACGACGCGGGGAACGGCCTGGTCCGCCTGGAGGCCCGTACGGGCCGGGGGTCGGTTCCGCGCGACGACGTGGCCGCGGTGCTGGCCGAGCTGGTCGAGACCCCGGCGACGGCGGGCCTGACCCTGGAGCTGACGTCCGGTTCGACCCCGGTCACGGTGGCCGTCAAGGACGTGGCGGGCAACTGACCGACCGGGGAGCACCAGCGGGCACGGGTGGGGCGGGGCGGGATGTTCCAGGGTGTTCCGGGAAGCACCCCGCCGGGCTCAGAACTCGGCGGTCACCTTGTCGTCGGACCGTCCGACCGAGTCCTGCTGGTAGCGGTCCTCGTAGACCTGCCGGATCCGCTCGATGCGGGCGCTGCGCTCCCCGGCCCCCTTCTCGGGGTACAGCAGCACCACCTCGTACGAGGTCTCGCGGACGATGTCTCCGTCCTGCTCCCGCCATTGGCCGCGGCCGTCGTGGAGGGTCAGCCCCTCCGGGAAGGCCGGGGTGACCTCCCGGTCCAGGAAGCGCATGAACTCCCGCTCGTCGACCGGGTCCCGCCCGTCGGGGCGTTCGGTGCCGAAGTACAGCCGGGTCTCCTGGTAGGGCTCCCCCACCTCGGTGTGGAGGGCCGCTCCCACCAGAGCCGGGAGCCCCGCGCCGAGCAGGGCGATGAGCACGCCTCCGCCGACCTTTCCCCGCGTGTCAGATGTCCATTTCACGCCCGGAGAACGAACGGGGAACCCTTGCGATGCGCCCGGTGAACGGTGCCGAGGCCGAACGGGCGGCGGCCGAACCGGTGGCGGCCCTTGCCCCGTACCGCGGCCGGGACCGGCACGTGCCCGGCCGGTTCCCTCGGCTGGTCCTGCCGGACCTGAGGATCCGTTGCCGGGTACGACGAGAAGACCCCCGCCCTGCGTTTCCGCAGTAACGGGGGTCTCACATCGCGTGGCGACGCCAGGATTCGAACCTGGGTAGGCTAAGCCGACGGATTTACAGTCCACTCCTTTAACTTGCGTACCGACGCTACTGACCTGCGGAGGAAGTGCTCCGCGAGCAGGTTTCGCTGCTACCCGTCCGCGGCTCGTCCTGATCTTGCACCTTGCCGGGCCACTACCGCCGCCCCTGCGTCTTGAGCTTCCCTTCAGTAGCCTCCTCCGGCCGCGCTCCGGTCGGTGGTCGGAAGTCGACGTAGTCCAGCTCCGCTTGCACTTGCGGCAGGGGCCGAAGCTACGGATGGAGGCACGCCCCCGTGTCTAAAGCGGTGCTGAATGTCTGGGCCGACGGGCGCCGCTGACCTCCCTGATCCTGAGTTGGTGGCGGCGCGCGTCCTCACTTCGATCGCGTCTAGGAACCGTCGACGGATCGAGCCCCTACGCCTCAGCCGAACAGCGCTTGGCCACGGGCACGGCTTAGATGGGGCGATCACGCAGACAAGAGCTACCCCTATGGCCAACACTGTGCAGATGACCAGCATCCAGCGCCGCTGGGCCTTTGGGGCCATCGGAATCGTGGGAATTTCCCTTATTGCCCTGAGCGTATACCTGGGACTCGACAGAGCCGACAAGGCAGCTAGTATCGCGAGCGCAATTTTCGGATTGGCCAGTGTCGGACTTTCCGCCTACCAGCTCCTAACCGACAGGAACGCATCACCAGCGGGATCACAAACCCAACGAGGGGGCGACGGGTCCATCAACATAATGGGGGGAAATGACGTTCAGATCGGGGATAGCAACACATTCAACAGGCCGCAATAATGCCTATTTGGCGATTCAGTAGACAAAGGTCCGGCGACAACTCTTCCAACTATCTCGCCGCACGAGATCTGTACGTTGGGTTGGGATACTCGGACATCAGAGAAATTGCACGCGAAACATCAAAAGAGGTCATACATTCAGAACTTGAAAAACTAGACAAAGTAGCGCGCTCTCTAGCGGTTGCCCGAGCCATTGAGTTTCGAGAGAATCTCATCACCGCTCTGGGGTTTCGATCTGCCCAACTTTTCGAGACATTTGGAGACCCTGGCGCCCAGGCCGCAATGTTTGAGGGTCAATCGGCCTACGCGGAGACAGGCGACTCCGATCTTGCGGAACTGCTCATCGAGGTCATCATTCAGCGGCTAGGAAGCAGTAAACGCGACTCGAAGCAAGTCGCTCTAGACGCCGCAATAGAGGTCGCCCACAAGCTCTCGCCTGAGCACGTAACGCTACTTACCGCAGTCTTCCTGCTCAAACAGGTCGCCTTTCCCGAGGCCAAGAGCATCTCAGATATCGCCAAGCTCATGGATGCGTCCCTATCGCCGCTTTCCGCGAACTTGCCTTCGATTCGGGGAACAGACTTCGACTACCTGGTAGCAGTAGGGTGCCTCACAAGGGGCAGTGGTGGAACATTCACACCCGGGGCAGCCGCAATGCTGAATCAGCCTGGACTTTTCGCCGGAAGTTTTGTGCCTAACGACCCGCGGGGAGGCACCGACTTGATAGGAACACCACTAGCCGAGGAGGATCCCCATAGGTCCGGCTGGTACAGGCTTACAGCTGGAACAAGAGGCGAGATTCGCAAGCTCATTGAGCTTCACGGCCTGGAACACCTAGAAAGGTCAGTGGAATCTGTCCTCAATTTCACAACGCCCTCGGGAAGTCAGGCTGGTCAGATGCTGACGTCCAGCGACGCTGGTCTGTCTGCCACTCTTTCGCCACTCCAGGCACTCGGGTTGGATTCTCACATCAACACCCCGATTGGGACAATTATCGGCTATCACAATATCTGCCGCATCGAGAGCGGTACGAGAGATCCGCTCGGCGATTTCATTTAGACGCCGGCAGCACACACCGCGCGCATTCATTTCAGGGCCCTGCCGAGGTCGAGTCAACTTACTTGATTCCAGACACTTCTAGGGCTCTGGCCCACGCCACCCTTCGGAACGGGAAGAGAGACAGGTATGGCCGAGCCTTCCACGTCTGCACCCCACTACGCTGGTCATCATCAGCAGACGAATGGGGAGAGTGCTCTGAGGATGGGACCGAAGTCGACGAGGGTCTACCGGGCGATCCGGTCGTGGATCGAGTCGGGCAAGTACGGGCCCGGCGAGAAGCTTCCCTCTGAGCGGACCATGAGCGCTGAGCTGGAGATCGGCCGTACCGCCCTCCGGCAGGTCCTCGCGCGCCTGGCGAGCGAGCGGCTCATCAAAGCGCACGACCGCAGCTCCTACCGGGTCGTAGGGGTCGAGACCGTTGCCACGCCGGCGGAGCAGGAGCCCTGGACGATCCACGGCAGCAGGACGGTCTACGAGAACCGGTGGGTGAACCTCGACCTCGTCGACGTCGAACCGCCCGGGGTCGAGCGGTTCGAGCACCACGTGGTGCGCCTCCACCATGTAGCGATCACGGCTGTGATCGACGAGCAGCACCGCGTCCTGATGCTGTGGCGCTATCGCTTCGTCCCGCAGCAGTGGGGATGGGAACTTCCCGGCGGCATCGTGGACGAAGGCGAGGACGCGGCGACCACGGCAGTGCGCGAGACCGAGGAAGAGACCGGCTGGCGTCCGACGAACGTCGAGCACGTCGTGACGTATCAGCCCATGATCGGCATGGTCGACTCACCCCATGAGATCTTCGTGGCGCGCGGTGCGGTGAAGGTGGGCGAACCCACGGACATCGAGGAGGCCGGACAGATCGCTTGGGTACCCCTGGCGGATATCCCCGGACTCATGGCCGAGGGGAAACTCATGGGGTCAGGAACCCTGGTTGCCCTCCTTCACGTCCTCGCGTCGCGGGCTACAGCCGCCCCGTAAGCAGCTCCACACGCCGGCGATGCCGCACGGACCCCGTGCGGTTCGCCAGCAGGCGCGCCTGTTGCAGGTTCGAGCGGGCCTCGTCGAACTCACCGCGGGCAAGGTGCGCCTGCGTCAGGTCGCTGTGGAGGCCTGCCCTGGCGCGGACGAACGTGGGGTCCGTCGTCTGGAGCGACGCGTAGAGGTCGCCCATGGCTGAGCTGTCGCCCAGGAGTGCCAGCACATTTCCCCGCCAGCGCGCCAGGTGGTCCCCGTTCAGGAAGATGCTCAACATGTCCGAGTCGCGGGCATGGGTGCCTTCTGGCAGTGTCGCCGCCGCCCGGTCGAGCGCGTGCCTGGAATCGTCGTGCATGCCAGCGGCGGCGCACAGCTCCGCTTCCGCCGCGCTCAGCCAAGCCCGAAGCCGCGGTGACTGCCCCTCCACGTGGGTGCGCTGCGCGTCCCGGATGAGCTCAACCGCCATCTCCGGGCGCCCGGCATCACCCAGGACGTACGCCTGCTCCCCCATGGCGTGAGCCAAGTACTGCGGCGCGTCAGCGTCCTGCGCAGCTCGCTTCGCCAGCTCGTAGTTCCTCCAGGCCCGCTCCACAGAACCCGCGTCCAGCGCTTGCCATGCCGCCAAGGTCGCCGCTCCGGCCAGCGCCGTTGCGATGGGACGACGAGTTCCTGGCAGAACCGCGAAGGTGAGCGCGTCCTCCATCGTCGTCAGGTGGCCGTTCATCTGGTCTACCAGGCCCGATGCACCCATCTGCCGGTCCATGGTTCGAAGTAGCTCGGTCTGGTCCATGAAGGTGCTCACCATGGAATCGCTGACGCTCCGCGCCGAGTCGATCCGGCTCAGCAGGTCTTCGTAGCCGTCTGCTTGCTGAGGGACTGCACGTGCAGGCTCTGCGTCCAGCAGCTCGACGTCCGTCACCCCGAGCAGCGGCCGGAGGATCACGGCGTACCGCTCCGTGATGGCCCGCCGACCGTTCTCCCACTCCGACACGTAGGTCTTCAAGCTCGCGCTCGATGCGACGTTCAGCATGTGCTGCCGCGCGTAGCGCTCAATCTCGAAGATCAGCCGCTCTTGCGACCATCCCCGCGCAGTACGAACAGCTCGTAATCCCTTGCCCACGTGCATCGCCTCCGATGGCCGTGCCACCTGCAAGGTGCTTAACCGAATCGTCGCAGGTGGGAGCGGGTTAACACCCTTGAGGTTAACCCCTGTTGGCTACCGAGGCCCCCCGTCTGGGCCGTTTCCTGAAGCCACACCGGAAGGACACCGGCAGGCCCGAGCAAACCAAGGGCTTGCATCTGGTGCGCACCAGATGCAATGCTTTTGGTGCGCACCAGATGGCTCGCAAGGGCCCAACTCCGATGTGCGCGCAGTACCTCTTGGCGTCCGACGTGTCCCGTTCTTATGGGAGCCCTTCGGGGTTACCGCACCCGTCGGAGAGCCACTGGCTTTCCCTTGAGAACTCAATAGTGGAAACGAAGTTGAGGCCGCCGCCTCCTCAGTAAGGCGGTCGGCGCGGCCAAGGTCCGCGCACTCGACCTCCGCGGCCTCCGTGCTGCGGCCGGTTGCCCCCTCCGTCCGTCCGTCGCTTCGGCGATGAACAGACGGGGTTCCAGGGAGCCGAGTCCATCCGCTCCACCCCAACGCAGTGCAGCCCCCGGCGCTCGAACGCCGGGGGCTGCTGAGTCCCGTTCCTCTGCTGAAGGAGCAAGACCCATGAAATCCATCGTTGCACTTCATGACGTGGTTACGCCGTGGTCCGACGGTTTGGAGCCGTCGGACGCGGAGCTGGACGCGATCGAGTGGGAGCTGCCGCTGATCCTGGCGGACGTTGACCTGCTCGACGCGGAGATCGCCGTGCTGGACCGTGCGCCGTCCGAGCTGGACGAGCAGCGGATCCGCCGGGCCCGCCGACGGATGCTCGCCGTACGCAGGGACCTGACGAACCAGGCCGCCGCGGCGGCGGGCATGACGGGCGGTGCGGCATGACCACCGCCCCGATCCCCCTATCTGCGATGGGCGCCCCGCTGATGGCGCTGCGGATCTTCGCCGATGTCTACCGGCACCTGCCAGCCCCGACCGTATCGATCTCCACCGTCTACCCCGACCTGCTGGAGCTGGCGCTCCACGACGACCTCGACGGGTTCGAGACCTGGTGCGAGGCTCTGGAAATCCCGTCCCGGACGGTGTCGCACGGTGTTCAGGCCGGCGGCCGCACCCGCGTCCTGAAAGCCGAAACGACGTACTCCGGTGGGCGCGTGAAGCTGATCGGCTACGCCAAGATCCCCGCCCCCGACGGGGAGCGTTCACGGGCGGAGGGCGCCTCGTGAACCGTGTTCAGATCCGTTCATCCGAACGCGCCCTCTCCGTCGGGACGTGGCTGATCGTCGGTGGCGCAATGCTCTACTCCGTCCTCACCGTCACCCCCCTCATGGCCGCCCACACCCCCGAACCGTGGCGGTGGACGGCCCCGATCCTGCCGCTCGTCGTGGACGCCGCAGTCGTCATCGTCGTCCGCCTGGACTCCGTCCTCGCCCGCCTGGGCGGGCATGGCGGGGCGTGGCCGGTGGCGCTCCGGTGGATGACCGGGACCATGACCCTGGCGCTGAACATCGGCGTATCCGCCCTGGCCGGAGACCTCGTCGGGGTCGCCGTACACGCGGTCGCCCCGCTCCTCCTGATCGTCACCGCGGAAGCCGGCCTGGCCTACCGGCGGGCCCTAACCGCCGCCGTCCTGGCCGTCGAAGCCCGCCGGCAGGCCGAGCACGACGCCCGGCAGCAGAAGGCTGCGGAGCGGGAAGAGAACCGGCTCCGGGCGGCGCGTGAACAGCGCGAGCACGAAGCGACGGTCGCCCGTGAACAGCGTGAACACCAAGCCGCGCTGGCCCGGGAGGAAGCCGACCGGCAGGACCGCATCCGCCGCGAAGACGCCGAGCAGGCTGCGGCCGCCGAGCAGGCGGAGCGCGATGCCCGTGAACGCCGTGAACACGAGCGTGAACAAGCAGCCGCCGAGCTTGAACGCCGCAAGCTCCAGGCCGCGCAGAAGCCCGAGCTGGAGGCGCAGCAGCAGGCCGAGCGTGAACGCCGTGAACAGGTCCGTGAACAAGAGCGGATCGAGCGTGAACGCGCCGCCCTCCTCGCCGCCGGCCCCCCGCCGGCCAAGCTCCCGGAGGACCAGGCCCGCGCCACGGTGGCCGCCGCGTTCGCCGCTGGGGTGCCGGTCCGGGTAGCCGCGGAGCTGTCGGGCTGGTCGGTCGGCTGGGCCTCCGCCCGCTACCAGGAACACCGCGACGACTTCGGCTCCGCTCCGGCCCTCGGCCGGTGAGCACGCTCCCGGTCTACCGGTGGCGTCTGGCCCCCGACGGTCTGGCCACGCGCCGTCAGCTCCGCGCCGCCGGGCTCCGGCCCGGCGGACAGGACGTCGCCGCCGAACTGGAACGGCCCCGCCGACGGCGCGGCCCGCTCATCGCCTACCTCTACCTGATCGAGCAGGCCAAGCCCGTCCGGCCCATGACCGCCCGCCGCGCCGCCGCACTCGCTAAGGCCAATGCGGCCCGCAGGACCTGCCCGGCCTGCCGACGGGATGCCGGGTACGTCATCCCGTCCTCGCTCGGCATGTGCACCCCGTGTGCGTACCCCGATGAACAGCGCGTCGCCTGAAACGTCAGCAAGGGCCCGGCCGCCAACCTCCTACAGCGTCGGCCGGGCCCTCTTCTCCCCTGAAGGAGCACGTTCAGCATGACCGACACCATCACCGAACCGCAGGCACCACCCGAAGAATCCACCCCCACCCCCACCCCCACCCCGCCGGCAGCCAGTACGGTCGCCGAGGGCAAGCAGGTGGAGCACACCGCGGGGGGATTCCCCGTCGTGCCGCTCTCCCTGTCCGGCACCAACACCGCCGCCGGCCTCTTCGCCACGGCCGCCCTGGCCGGCGGTCCGCTCGCCGCGGCGGTGGCGATGACGGGGGCCGCCGTCCTCGGCGTCGCCGCCGCACACCAGCGCACCACCAAGGCCAAGAAGAAGACCCCGACCGGCAAGCCCACCCCGGCCGCCGGCCGTACGCCGAGCGGAAGCGGGGGGCGTGGCCTCTTGGGCCGGATCCCCTCCCAACCGCGCAGCGGATCCCGCTCGGGCGGCCGGGGCGCGGCCGGATCCCGCAAGGCGTCCGGAGGGCAGGCCCGCAACCGCACGGCCTCGGGTGCAGGACTCCGGTCCGGCTCCAGCGGGAAGCCGGGTAAGCCGTCTGTCCGGCAGCGCGCGGCACACGCCGCGGGCGGCCTGGCCGGTGGGCGGGCGGGGCGGGTGCAGGCGCTCCGCCAGCAGGCAAAGACGCAGACCCCAACCCGTACCGCGGCCCGTACGGCTGCGGTGCAGGCGCGTCGGCAGGTCGCCGACACCCGCCGGGCGGCCAAGACCGCCACCCGCAACCCCACCCCGACCAAGCCCCGCACCGCCCCCGGCTCCAGCCGGGGAGCGGGCGGGGGCGCCGGGGGCGGGAAGGCCCGTGGTCCGGCGGCCCGCACGCTGGCCAAGGCCATGGGTAAGGCGGCCGCGGTCCGCGACCGGGCCATCGCCGCAGGCCGTACAGCTCGGGACCGGAGTGCGGGCCGGGCGGTCGCCGCGGGCAAGCAGGGAGTCCGGGAGGCCGCGCACCGTAAGCGGATCGCGCAGCTCAAGGCCCCCGCGCAGAAGGCGGCGCGGAGGGCCATGCGCCGCTCCGCCGCACGGTTCCAGGCCCGCCGCGCGGCCGCCGCGGTCTTCGGCGGTCTGCTCGGGGCCCTGGGCGTGGTCACTACCCCGCTCGGGCGGAAGCTCGGATGGGCCTGGCTACAGAATCCCGGCCGGCGCCTCTACCGCTTCCTCCTCGGCCGTGCCCGCGCCGAGCGGGCCGACCGGGACGCGGACATCCGCACTGAGCTCGATGACGACGAGCGGGCCGCCGTAGAGCAGGCGGACGCCGAACGCGACCAGGACACCGACGGCGAAGCCGTCGGGGACCGGGCCGCCCGTCCGACTACGCACGTTCCTGCACCTCCCACCCGTCAAGGAGTAGCCGTGAGCAATGTTTCCGGGTTCCGGTTCGAGGAGCTGGCCGCCGAGATGGAGCAGGCCGCGCAGTCCTACGAGCCGGAGAGCGCCATGGAGATCCTCGCCATGGTCGAAGGCCTCCCCGAGGCTCTGACCTCGATCGCGAACATCATGCAGATCCTCGCCGAGCGCTCCGACTCGGAGTTCCCGCTGGAGAAGTCCATCGCGGACGGGTTCTCCGACATCTACGCCGCCCTCAACAACGCCACCTCCGTGGCCGAGGACCTGGGGCCCGCGTTCCGGCAGACCCACGAGCAGGACATCGCCCGCCACGAGGACCCCCGCAACGGCCCCGACGCCGAGAAGGGCTGGAACGTCTGATGACCACCACATCCGCCATCAAGCACGAAGGACTGGCCCTGGACTGGGCCGCCGGCCACGGCCCCATCACCGGCGCCCTGTCCGCGACGACCGGTGCGTACGCCGTCGCCACCGTCGGGACGCTCGCCCACATGCCCCCCACCTGGGCCCTCGCCATCGGCACCGTCGGCGCGCTCGGGCACACCGCGACCGGGCTCCGCCAGCGGCTCGCCGCCCGCACGATCAGCGCCCGCGCCGCGTCCTGGCTCCTCGGCTCCGGCTGGACCACCTGGGCCCTCGCCACCAACCCCCTCACCTGGAGCGCGCTCGGCTCCCTCGCCGTCATCGGCGTCGGCATGGGCGCCGCCGCCCGGTCCGTCGGCCTGTACGAGGAAGCCCGGGAGCTGGTGGCCATCGAAGCCGCCGAACGCCAAGTAGCCCGGGAGTTGTCGGCGGGGCGGCGGGCGATCGCCGCGGAGTGGGTGGACCGGGTCCAGCGGGTCTGCGGGATCACGCTGCGGGTGGTGGCGGTGGAGATGTGGCCCACGAACACCGGGTTCACCATCGACGCCGAACTCCCCCCGGGCGGCACCACCTACGACCGCATCGCCCGCGAGAACGCCCGCCTCTCCGCCGATGCCCGGCTGCCGCACGGCTGCACCGCCGCCGCGTCCCCGGGCATCGACCAGGGCCGCGTCCTGATCGACGTGACCACGGTCAACGTGCTGGCCGCAGAGGTCCCGTACCCCTCCGAGTACAGCGCGCTGTCGATCCACACCGGGATCCCGTGGGGGTACCGGACGAACGCGGAGGAGATCTGCGCGTACCTGCGCGAGCAGTGCGCGCTGGTCGTCGGCCCGACCGGCTCGGGCAAGACGAACATGATCCACGTCATCCTCGCCGGGTTCGCCCGCGCCGAAGACATCCTGACGTGGGTCATCGACCTCAACGCCGGTTCAGCCGGCCTGCCCTGGATCCGGGCCGCGATGGAACCGGCCGACGACGGTGAGAAGGCGGTGCGGCCGGGGATCGACTGGCTCGCCGCGAGCCACGAGGAAGCCCACCTCATGCTCGATGCGGCCCTGCGAGTGGGGGACTACCGCAAGCGCGCCTACCAGGACCTCATGGCCAAGGCGAACACCGATCTCCTGCCGATCAGCCGGGAGATTCCGCAGATCATGCTGCTGATCGACGAGGGCGCGGAAATCCTGATCAGCCGGGACCCGGAAACCCGCAAGCTCGCTCAGAAGATCATGAAAGTGATCCGGATGCTCCGCGCCATGGGCATCCGCACCGTCCTTACCGCCCTCGGAGCCACCGGCGCGGTGCTCGGGGACATGATGATCCGCCGGGAAGCCAAGACCCGCGTGGCCCTGACCGGCGGGGCGACGGAGGGCATGGACCTGGCCAAACTGTTCCCCGGCGGGACCGGGCTGCGGATCGAGCAGGCACCGCACAAGGGCACCGGGTTCATGGGCACCCCCGAATCCCCGGCCGCGCTCTTCGGGACGTGGCGGATCCTGCCCAACCAGATCCGCGACATCGTCCACGCCACCAGCGACCGCCACCCCTACCTCGACGCCATGTCCGCCAAGGCCGCCGGGCCCGACTACGCGCGGCGCTGGGACACGGCCCGCACCGCGTGGATCACCGCACACCAGCACACCGACCCCGACCCCGACACGGACGCGAGCCCGGCCGGGAACCCGCCGACGGGCCGGGGACTGAACCTCTCCGCCCACCGCACCGCCCCGGCGGCGCCGGTCGTCGCGGATGAGGAAGCGCTCGCCGAGCAGTTCCGGCGCCAGATCGACGCCCAGTTCGCCACCACCCCCGAACCCGGCACCCACACGGAGCCGGAGGCGCCGATGGTGCGGCCGGGGTTGAACCTGTCCGCGCACCGCGCCGAGGACAACGCCGCCCAACAAGCGGCCCTCACCCTCCTGATCGCCGCGGGCCCCGCCGGGACCGGAGCGTCCGCGATCGCCCGGGACCTCGACCGGTACGGCACCACCCGCCAGACCGTCGCCGGATGGCTCAAGACGTGGGCCGAGGAAGGCGAAGCCGTCCGCATCGGGACCGGCACCAAGACCCGCTACGTCCACCACAGCCACGCCCCCAACACCCCCGATGGCTCCGCGCAGGACTGACCTTGACGCTTGTCGCCCACCCCGGCAGAAGCCCGCTCCCGGCCCCTCTGAGGGCTTGGAAACGGCTTGTGACCTGGGAGGCGACAAGCGACAAGACAAGACAAGCGACAAGCCACACGACAAGCAGGCGACAAGCCCCGCGGCGACCACACCTAAACGTTCAAGGGTGGTCGCCGCGCTCACGAGGGAGCCCCGTCGTGCATGAACCCACCCGCACGAGCACCACCCCCGCGACCCGCTACGGCGACCCCATCCTCCACCCCACCGCCATCCAGCAGCCGCTCATGCTGCCCGCCGAACTCCCCCCAGGAGTCGAGATGGTCACCCTCCCCGGCGGCTACCGCACCCTCGCCTACACCCACCTCGGCACCGCCCCCGCGCCTGCATCGGCCGCCGCCGTGCAGCCGGTCCCCGTGTGGGCGAAGACGACCGCTTTGCTCGCCCCGACCGTGGGCGGCGGGATCGCCGCGGCCGGGTTCGGAATCTCCTACGCCGCCCCGGGACTGATCGCCATCACCGAAGCCCTCTGGGCCGCCATCGCCCTCATCGCCGCCGGAACCCTCGCCCCCATCCTCCTCCGCACCGCACGCGGATCGGCCGGCCAGTGTGCGGCTCCGGTGCAGCACGTGACGCAGAACATCAGCGCGTCCGGGATGTTCGGCCGCGCCACCGGAACCATCAACCACCGCTGACCAAGGAGCCCCATGGACCAGTCCCAGCCGCTGGCCGACCGCGTCACGGACGCGCTCAACCTGCTCGCCGGTAAGCGCACCGTCCGCTGCCCCGAGCCCGGATGCCGCGTCTCGATCCACTACCGCGCCGTCACCGCCGACGAGGCCAAGCGCCTCACCGACGCCGCCACCGACCACTCCCACCACTGACACGACGAGGGCGGCCCCGTCTCGGCAAAGTCCGGGCCGCCCTCTTCCAGCACCTACTGGAGGACCCCAGCATGACTCAACACCCCCCGTCCGCACAGCTCACCACCGCCTTAAGCCTCGCCGCCCGCGGCTGGCCCGTCTTCCCCCTCCGGCCCGGAACGAAGACCCCCGCCCTCCATAGCCAGGACCGCTGCCCCCGCAACGGTGCCTGCGCCGCCGGGCACGTGAAGTGGGAGCAGCGCGCCACCACCGACCCGGCCGCCATCACCCGCTGCTGGAGCCACCGGCCCTACAACATCGGTCTGGCCACGGGCCCCGCCGGGCTGGTCGTGGTCGACCTGGACACCCCCAAGCCCCAGCACGGTCCGGACGCGCGGACCGGAGCGGAGACCTTCACGACGCTCTGCGCCCGCGACGGGCAGGCCGTCCCGGTCACCTTCCGGACCCGGACCCCGTCGGGCGGGGCTCACCTGTACTTCGCCGCCCCGGCCGGAGTGCGGCTGGGGAACACGGCGGGCAAGCTCGGGCCGCTCATCGACACCCGCGCCCACGGCGGCTACGTCGTCGCCCCCGCCAGCACCACCCCCGCCGGCCCGTACGAGGTCACCGACCCGGCCCCGGTCGCGGAACTGCCGAACTGGCTGCTCACCCTGCTCCAGCCGCCCGCCCCCACGCCCGCCCGGCGGCTGGCCGCCCCCACGGTCAGCGGCAGCAGTGCGGCCCGCGCCGCGCTGAACGCCGAGTGCGCCACGGTCCGGGCAGCTCCGGTCAAGCAGGCGAACAACACGCTCAACCGGTCCGCGTTCAAGATCGGACGGTTCGTGGCCTGGGGCGACATCACCCGCGAGGAAGTCGAAGGGGCCTTCCAAGCGGCAGGAGAGGACCGGGGACTCACCGTCGCCGAGTGCCGCTCCACGATCCGCAGCGCCCTCGACAGCTCCGCCCGCACCGCCCGCACCCGGGAGACGGCATGAGCACCCACTCCCATCCCCCCTTGGAAGGCCCTGCCCCCAGCCGCGCCGAGGTCAGCCCCGCCGAACCGGCCCCCGCCCCGGACGACGGTGGTGCGCTGAGGGTCGTCGCCGAAGGCGTCCCTTCTGCTGTCCGCCCTGACCCGCGCTGGGACGACGGACGCCGGCCGGTCGCCTGGCTCCACATCACCGCCCCCGGCCACGGCGTCACCCCCTCCGCCCGCTCCTGGTGCCAGTGCGGGCGGGACCTCTTCGCCGCGGGGCAGGCCCGCGCGCTCGCCCTGATCGCCGACCACGCCCAGCACCGCACCCACTGCCCGCTCCTCGTCACCCAGGAAGGGAAGGCCGCCTGATGAGCGACCCGAAGCCCAAGGCCGCACCCATCGACGGCGCCGCCCTCCTCAACGAGGTCGAAGCCTTCCACCGCCGGTTCAACATCTTCCCCCGCGAAGCCGCCTACGCAGCGGTGGTCCTGTGGGACGCCCACGCGCACCTGCTCGACGCCTTCGACGCCACCCCGCGGATCGCGTTCCTCTCCCCGGAACCCGGTTCCGGCAAGAGCCGCGCGCTGGACGTGATCGAGACCCTCGTACCCAACTCCATGGCAGCGGTGGACGCCTCGCAGTCCGCACTGTTCCGGTCCGTCGCCGGCATCGAAGAAGAGCGGCCCACGATCCTCTTCGACGAGATCGACACGATCTTCGGCCCCAAGGCCGCAGGGGACGAGAACCTGCGCAAGTTCCTCAACGCCGGTCACACCCGAGGCCGGAAGATGTACCGATGCGTCGGGGACGGCGCCAACCAGACCGTGGAGGGCTTCCCCGCCTACTGCGCCGTCGCCCTCGCGGGACTCGGCTCCCTGCCCGACACCGTCTTCAGCCGCTCCGTCATCATCCGCATGCGCAAGAAGGCCCCCAACGAGTCCTGCGAGCCCTGGCGGGAGCGCATCCACAAGAAGCAGGGCAACTCCTTGCGCGACCGACTCGCCTCCTGGGCCGAATCCATCCGAGAGCAAGTCACCGGATCCTGGCCCACCATGCCCGAAGGCATCAGCGACCGGCCGGCAGACGTGTGGGAACCCCTCCTCTCCATCGCCGAAGCCGCGGGAGGCGACTGGCCCGAGCGGGCCCGCGAAGCCTGCCTGGAACTGGTCACCGCCGCCAAGGAGAACGACGCCTCCTCCCTCGGCATCCGCCTGCTGACCGACCTACGCGACCACGTCTTCCGCGGCCAAGAGCGGATGCCGACCGCAACGATCCTCGAATCCCTCCTGCGCATGGACGACGCCCCCTGGGCCGACATGGACGGCAAGCCCCTCACCTCCCGAGCCCTGTCCCAGATGCTCGGCCAGTACGTCACCGCGGCCAACAAGCCCATCAAGCCCCGCGGGATCCGAGTCGGCTCCACCACCCCCAAGGGCTACTACGCCGAAGACCTGGCCGACGCCTGGGCCCGCTACTGCCCCCCGCACCTCCAGAAGTCCGCAACAGCCGCCACAGCCGCCACACCGCAGGTCAGAGGGGGTGAATCTGTGGCGGATACCGCCACACGCATCCGCCACACGCACACGGAAACCGCCACACCGCTCTTCCCCGTCGCCGGATAGCTCCCGCCACGACCGGTGCCGCCACACCACTGCGTGTGGCGGCACCTATCCGCCACAGAATCCCGATCCGCCACAAATCCGAGCCGCTGACCAGCGATGTTGCGGCGTGGCGGATGTTGCGGATCCCCCAGAGGGGGCGAAGCACGGCCTACCCCCGTGGCGCCCCAGCGGGCCCGCTCGACCTACTTCACGAGGAGACGACGATGGCAACGCCCCGACGCCGGCGGCCGCCGGTGGATGAATGGCTGCCCCTCACCGACGTACTTGAGGAACTCGGCATCACGCGCGCCACCTGGTACCGCTGGCGGAACCGCGGCTACGGCCCCGAGGCCCGCCGCCTCCCGAACGGCCATCTCCGGGTGCGCCGCAGTGCTCTGGACGCCTTCAACAATGACCTGGAGGCCGCGTGACCGACTGGAGCTACACGGTCAAGATGTGGGCCATCCGAAAGCGGCCCTACCGGAAGCCCTACCAACTCCGTTGGCAGGTGGGGATCCGGCCCCACTCGGAGTCCTTCCTGACTCTCGGCCTGGCCGAGAGTCGGCGCGCGCAGCTCATCACCGCGGCGCGCGCCGGGGAGCCCTTCGACGTTGACAGCGGGCTCCCCCGATCGCTCATCCAGCGGGAGAAGGACATCCCCTGGTACGAGCACGCCCGAAACTACGTCGAGATGAAGTGGGACCACTCCCCCGCGACGACACGGAAGAACCTTGCCGAGGCCATGGCCACGGTCACGATGGCCCTGGTTAAGGACTCCAAAGGCATGGCCGAGCCGAGCGTCGCCCGGCGGGTGCTCTATAGCTGGGCGTTCAACGTGCACCAGTGGGACAAGGAGCAGCCGGACGACGTGAAGGCAGTCCTGGCCTGGTTCGAGCGGAAGTCCGTGCCGGTTTCCGCCCTCTCCGAGCGGGTGCTCGCGCGGAAGGCCCTCACCGCCTGCACGAAGCGGCTAGACGGGAAGACGTCTGCTGGCTCCGTCATCGCCCGAAAGCGCGCCATTTTCCACCAAGCCCTCGGGTACGCGGTGGAAGCGGACCTGCTCGCGGAGAACCCGCTCCATTCCCTTCAGTGGTCGGCGCCCGAGAAGGTCGAAGAAGAGCTGGACCGGGCCTGTGTGCCCGGGCCCGAACTCGCCGAGCGACTGCTCGCCGGGGTCCGGGCTCAGGGAGCACGGGGGCGGCATCTGGAGGCGTTCTTCGCCTGCATCCTCTACGCCGCCGCTCGTCCCGGCGAGACGGTCGGGCTGCGGGCCGCGGACTTTCGCCTGCCCCGGCGCGGGTGGGGAACGGTGTGGCTGCGGGAGAGCCGTCCGCGCGCCGGCCGGGCCTGGACGGACTCCGGCGAGGCCCATGACCGGAAGGGTCTGAAGCACCGGCCCCGGAGCGCCGTGCGTGAGGTCCCAATCCCGCCCCAGCTCGTATCCCTGCTGCGCTGGCACATCACCGTCCACGGCGTCGCGGATGACGGACGGCTCTTCAGAACGGCGCGTGGCGGGATGGTGCAGGAGAGCGGATACGGCGCGGTGTGGGCCGATGCCAGGGCAGAAGTGCTGAGCCAGCAGGACCACGCGTCCAGATTGGCTAAACGGCCTTATGACCTTCGCCACACGGCGGTGTCCACCTGGCTCAGTGCGGGGGTGGAACCGCAGATCGTCGCTCAGCGCGCCGGCCACAGCCTGGCGGTGCTCTTCCGGGTGTACGCGAAGTTCCTGAAGGGCGGGGCGGAGGCCGCGAACGCCAAGATTTCCGCGCGTCTGGACGGCCGGTAGCGGGCTTGCCCAAACTCCCAGGTCGGACCCCGGATTCCCGTCCACGCCCCGTCCACAGAGGCTGGTAGAGAGCGTGTGTCAGCGAGACAGTGCGAGACAGTCGGCTGACCGTGTTCGAAAACGACAGAACCCCCGTTCGCTGCGTTTCCGCAGATGAACGGGGGTTCCACTCGCGTGGCGACGCCAGGATTCGAACCTGGGTAGGCTAAGCCGACGGATTTACAGTCCGCTCCCATTGGCCACTCGGGCACATCGCCATGAGATGTCGCCTTCGAGTCCGCTGTGGGGCGGTGCTCTGTGGCAACGACGTAAACGATACCCGATGACCGGGGGTGCTTCGCCACCGGATTGATCAGCGCTCGGGGTGGGTGCGGTGGCTAGGCTTTGCCGAGCGGACCGGAGCTGTCCGGCCGGGCCCCACGGGGCCATCACCACCGACTTCAAGGAGCCACAGGACATGGCCGACTCCAGTTTCGACATCGTCTCGAAGGTCGAGCGGCAGGAGGTCGACAACGCCCTCAACCAGGCCGCCAAGGAACTCTCGCAGCGCTACGACTTCAAGGGCACGGGCGCCACGATCGCCTGGTCCGGCGAGAAGATCGTGATGGAGGCGAACTCCGAGGAGCGCGTCAAGGCCATCCTCGACGTCTTCGAGACCAAGCTGGTCAAGCGCGGCATCTCGCTCAAGGCGCTGGACGCCGGCGAGCCGCAGCTCTCCGGCAAGGAGTACAAGATCTTCGCCACGATCGAGGAGGGCATCTCCCAGGAGAACGCCAAGAAGGTCGCGAAGATCATCCGGGACGAGGGTCCCAAGGGCGTCAAGGCCCAGGTGCAGGGCGAGGAGCTGCGCGTCAGCTCCAAGAGCCGTGACGACCTGCAGGAGGTCCAGACGCTGCTCAAGGGCAAGGACCTGGACTTCGCGATCCAGTACGTGAACTACCGCTGACCCTGGTCCGCGACCTGTTCCCGCGCCGGCCCGGCGGTCCTCACCGACCGCCGGGCCGCGGCGTTCCCGGGGCGTGTGTGCGGGGCGCGTGCGGCGCGTGCGCCACTGCGGACCTCCGTGGGCACTTGGGCGCCGGGGAGTGCGCCCACCACGCTGGATGGACATCCATCACCGCGCGGCAGGGGGTTCTCGCATGCCAGGGGCCGGCACGTTTCGGGAAGACTTCGGGGCGTCCGTCGTCGTCGCGTTGGTCGCGCTGCCCCTCTGCGTGGGGATCGCCGTCGCCTCCGGGGTTCCGGCGGAGCTGGGGATCGTCACCGGAGTGGTCGGCGGGCTGGTCACGGGGTGGTTCCGCGGGAGTTCGCTCCAGGTGAGCGGGCCCGCGGCCGGGCTCACCGTGCTCGTCTACGAGGCGGTGAGCGCGTACGGCGTGCCCGCGCTCGGGGTGCTCGTGCTGGCCGCCGGCGCCGTGCAGCTGGGCATGGGCGTGCTGCGCCTCGGGCGGTGGTTCCGGGCGATCTCCGTCGCCGTCGTGTACGGGATGCTCGCCGGGATCGGGCTCGTGCTGATCGCGGGGCAGCTGTACGCCCTGGGCGGTACCGGGGCTCCGGGCACGACCCTGGCGAAGTTCGGCGGGCTGCCGGAGCTCGTGGCGGGGGCCGACTGGGCCGCCGTGGCGCTCGGGGCCGGTACGGTCGCCGTCCTGGTGGGCTGGCGCCGGATGCCGGCCCGGCTGCGCGTCGTGCCGGGGGCGCTCGTCGCCGTGTTCGCCGCGACGGCAGTGGCGGCGCTGTGGCGGCTGCCCGTCGAGAAGGTGCGGGTGACCGGGGTGCTGGAGGCGGTGTCCCCGCCCGGCTGGGGGGACTTCGGGGTGCTGGCGTCCTTCGGCGCGGCCGGGACCGTGGTCGCGCTGGCGCTGATCGCCTCCGCCGAGACGCTGTTCAGCGCCGCCGCCGTGGACCGCATGCACGACGGGCCGAGGACGGAGTACGACCGGGAGCTGATCGCCCAGGGGGTGGGCAACAGCGTCTGCGGGCTGCTGGGGGCGCTGCCGATGACGGCGGTGATCGTGCGCAGCGCCGCCAATGTGGAGGCAGGGGCGCGCACCCGGGCCTCACGGGTGATGCACGGCGCCTGGCTGCTGCTGTTCGCCGTGGCCGTCCCCCGGGTTCTGGAGCTGGTCCCGCTCGCGGCGTTGGCGGGGGTGCTGCTGCACGCGGGCTGGAAGCTGCTGCCCGCGCGGGCGGTGGCCGCGCTGTGGCGCACGCACCGGGGCGAGGCGGTGGTGCTGGCGGCGACGGCGGTGTCGATCGTGGCGACGAACCTGTTCGAGGGGGTGCTGTTCGGGCTGGGGCTCGCCGTCGCCAAGGCGGCGTGGGAGACCTCTCACGTGCACGTCGAGGAGGTCTGGGAGGGCGAGGTGCTGTGCGTGCGGGTCGTGGGGAACGCCAGCTTCCTGCGGCTGCCCAAGCTGCTCGACGCGCTGGACGCGCTGCCGCACGGGCAGCCGGTCCGGCTCGACCTGGGCGGGCTGCGCCACCTCGACCACGCCTGCCTGACCGCCCTGGAGGGGTGGGAGCGGCAGCGGACGCCGGTACCGGGCCGGGAGGGCGTCTCCTAGCCCGGCGCCCGGCTTCGTGGAGGTTCAGGTGCGGTCGGGTGCGGCGGGCGGGTCGGGGCCGGGTGTCGTCCTTCGGGGCGCCCTCCGGGCGACCGGTGGACTACGCGATCGCGAACGTCCGCTTGAGGGCTCTCGGTTCAGGTGTCAAGGATCGGGCCGTGGCAGCGGTCGGGCTGTCCGGCTGCGGCTTGCAGACCAGCCTTGCGCGCGCCGGCCGGCGGCGGGCGTCCGCGGGTCAGATCCGGGATCTGAACTCGGCCCAGGGGGTGGGATCCAGGTCGTACTCCTCCCCCGCGGCCGAGTCCTCGCAGTACCAGGCGGTGCCGTCGATCCAGCCGCGCAGCCAGTCGGCGAAGCTGGGGCTGTCGAGGAACCAGGCGAGGTCGGGATCTCCCGGATTCGGGTCGAACAGCAGGACCTGGGCGGCCTCCGAGCGGCAGTCGACGCACACCCACATGCCGCAGCCGAAGTCGGCCACGGGCAGCACGGCCTCCGGCCATCGCCACCCGGACGCGCGCTGTGCCTCGTACGTCCGCACGATCTCGCGCAGCGGCAGCAGCCCGTACTCCGGGCCGAATCCGCCGTCCCCGACCCGGGTGTGGAGCCCGGCGAGCAGCGGGGGCAGGGCGAAGCCGAGTATGCGCTCGCTCCGGATGACCTCGCCGGTCTCCAGCGGTGCGGACAGCGGCTCTCCGTCGTCCCGCGCGCAGTGGCGGACGTGGGCCGCGACTTGCTCCAGCAACTGCTCGGTCTCGTTCATGCACTCATGGTGACCGACTCCACCGACAGCCCGCTCGCCCTGTGGACAACTCGGCCGAGCGCGCCCGCGACCGGGGTCAGCGGGCGGCGAACGGGGCGTCCGTCGGGACGATCTCGCGGCCCAGCGGGAGCAGGGAGAGCGGGACCATCTTGAAGTTGGCGATGCCGAACGGGATGCCGATGATCGTGACGCACAGGGCGATGCCGGTGACGATGTGGCCCAGGGCGAGCCACCAGCCCGCGAGGACCAGCCACAGGACGTTGCCCACACAGGACGGGGCGCCCGCGTCGTGCCGCTCGACCGTGGTGTAGCCGAAGGGCCAGAGGGCGTAGATCGCGATGCGGAAGGCGGCGATCCCGAAGGGGATGCCGATGATCGTGATGCAGAGCAGGACACCTGCCAGGACATAGCCCAGGAACAGCCAGATGCCGCTGAGCACGAGCCAAATGACGTTCAGGATTGTCTTCACTGCCTACGGCCTGCCATCTGTTCGAGCCGGGCGATGCGCTCGGCCATGGGGGGGTGGGTGGAGAACATCTTGGAGAGTCCTTCTCCCGGGCGGAAGGGGTTGGCGATCATCATGTGGCTCGCCGTCTCCAGCCGGGGCTCGGCGGGCAGCGGGAGCTGCTTGGTGCCCGCGTCGAGCTTGCGCAGGGCGCTGGCCAGGGCGAGCGGGTCGCCGGTGAGCTGGGCGCCCGAGGCGTCGGCCTCGTACTCGCGGGAGCGGCTGATCGCCAGCTGGATCACGGAGGCGGCCAGCGGGCCCAGGATCATGATCAGCAGCATGCCGAAGAGGCCGGGGCCCTCGTCGTCGTTCGACCGGCCGACCGGGATCAGCCAGGCGAAGTTGACCAGGAACATGATCACCGAGGCGAGTGCGCCGGCGACCGAGGAGATCAGGATGTCGCGGTTGTAGACGTGGCTCAGCTCGTGGCCGATGACCCCGCGCAGCTCGCGCTCGTCGAGGATGCGCAGGATGCCCTCCGTGCAGCAGACCGCGGCGTTGCGCGGGTTGCGGCCGGTGGCGAAGGCGTTGGGCGCCTCGGTCGGCGAGATGTAGAGCCGTGGCATGGGCTGGCGCGCGGACGTGGAGAGCTCGCGCACCATGCGGTAGAGATCGGGGGCCTCGAATTCGCTGACGGGGCGGGCGCGCATCGCGCGTAGAGCCAGCTTGTCGCTGTTCCAGTACGCGTACGCGTTCGTCCCGAGGGCGACCAGGACGGCGATGATCAGGCCGGTCCGTCCGAAGAAGCTTCCGATGACGATGATGAGTGCGGACATCCCGCCGAGGAGTACGGCGGTCTTGAGCCCGTTGTGCCGGCGGTGCACGGTACGCCCTCCAAGTGGTGCGGCAGGGGAGCCCCGTCGTGGGTCTGCGGGTCTAGGGTCCAGTGGACCCTTCCTTCCTGGTCAACGCGAGGTGGGGGCGTGGGGTTCCCAGGGCGCGCCGGGGTCGCCGCCCCCGCGGCCGGGGCGGCGAGGGCGGTGCGGGCGACGGCAGGGGTTACTCCATACGGGTTACGGCCCGAGTGCGGGCGCCGTACGGTCGCGGGCGGGCTACTGGGGGAAGAGCGATCCCGACGCGAAGCGCAGGACCAGCTGCGGGGCGCCCGAGAGCACCACGGCGGTGACGGCGGTGAGCACGATCGCGGCGGTCACCGGCCACGGGGCCCGCGCGGGTGCGGCGGGCGGTGCCCCGGCCGGCGTGCCCGCGGACGCGCCGTCCGGCGTGCGGGCGGTTTCCGGCGCGCGGAACAGGAGCGCCGTCCAGCGCAGGTAGTAGTACAGGGCGAGGACGACGTTGACCGCCATGACGACGGCCAGCCAGCCCAGGCCCGCGTCGACGGCGGACCGGAAGACGGTGACCTTGGCGAAGAGGCCGATGAGGCCCGGCGGCAGGCCGGCCAGGCAGAGCAGGAAGAAGGCCAGCGAGAGGGCGGCGAGGGGGCGCTCGGCGTACAGGCCGCGGTAGTCGCTGATCCGCTGGAGCGGCTTGGTGCGGGCGACCAGCGCGGCGACGGCGAAGGCGCCGAGGTTCACGGCCGCGTACATGAGGGCGTAGGCGACGGTGGAGCCGATCTGGTCGCGCCCGGAGTACGCGGCGGCCGCGATCGGGACCAGCAGGTAGCCGGCCTGGCCGACCGAGGACCAGGCGAGGAGGCGTACGGCGCTGTTCGGCCGGTCGGCGGACTGGCGCAGGGCGGCGGCGTTGCCGAGGGTCATGGTGAGGGCGGCGAGGACGGCGAGGGCCGGGCCCCAGATGTCGGAGTACGCCGGGAAGGCGATCACCGTGACGAGGATGAGGCCGGTGAAGCCGACGGCCTTGCCGATCACCGAGAGGTAGCCGGCGATGGGCAGGGGGGCACCGACGTACGTGTCGGGGACCCAGAAGTGGAAGGGGACGGCGGCGGTCTTGAAGGCGAAGCCGACGAGGGTGAGCGCGACGCCGGCCATGGCGAGGGTGTCGAGCTGCCCGGGGACGTCTTCGAGGCGGTCGGCGACCTGGCCGAGGTGGAGGGAGCCGGTGGCGGCGTAGACGAAGCTGACGCCCATCAGGGACACGGCGGTGGCCGTGACGGAGGACAGGAAGAACTTGAGGGCGGCCTCGGAGGAGAGCCGGTCGCCGCGGCGCATGCCGACGAGGGCGAAGGCGGGCAGCGAGGCCACTTCGAGGGCGACGATCAGGGTCGCCAGGTCGCGCGAGGCGGGCAGCAGGGCCGCGCCGGCGGCGGAGGAGAGCAGCAGGAACCAGTACTCGCCGGCCGGCATGCGCGCGTCGCGGACGGCGGTGACCGACAGCAGTGCGGTGATCAGGGCGCCGCCCAGGACCAGGAACTGGACGACGAGCGCGAAGTGGTCGGCGGTGTAGCTGCAGGCGGTCGGGTCGCCGGTGAGGCAGAAGGTGGTGCGGTCTCCGGCGCGCAGCGGCAGCAGGCTGGCGGTCGCGGCGGCGAGGCCGGCCACGGAGACCCAGCCGAGGACGCCCTTGCGGTTCTCCGGTACGAAGAGGTCGGCGACCAGTACGGCCAGGCCGACGGCGGCGGTGATGACGACGGGCGCGATGGCGAGCCAGTCGACGGACTGGACCAGGTTCGGGGTCTCGGCGGCGAGGACCGCGAGGGCCGTCATGAGGTGCCTCCTGCGAGGAGCTTCTGGACGGCCGGGTCGGTGAGGCCGAGGAGGACCGCGGGCCACAGGCCGGCGAGGACGGTGAGGGCGGCGAGCGGGGTCCAGGCGGCGAACTCGTAGCGCTGGACGTCCGCGACGGCGAGCGGGGGGCCGGCCTTCGGATCGCCCATGCAGACGCGCCGTACGACGATCAGGAGGTACGCGGCGGTGAGCAGCGTGCCGAACGCGCCGACGGCCGTGTACGTGAGGAACGCGGGGCGCGGCAGCCCGCGGGCCGGGTCGAAGGCGCCGAACAGGGCCAGCATCTCGCCCCAGAAGCCGGCCAGGCCGGGCAGGCCGAGGGAGGCGACGGCGGCGAAGGCGAGGAGCGCGCCGAGGCGGGGGGCACGGCCGTAGAGGGCGGCGCCGGTGGCTCCGGCGAGGGTGTCGAGGTCGGCGGTGCCGTAGCGGTCCTTGAGGGCGCCGACCAGGAAGAAGAGGAGGCCGGTGATCAGGCCGTGGGCGATGTTGGCGAAGAGCGCGCCGTTGACGCCGGTGGGGGTCATCGACGCGATGCCGAGGAGCACGAAGCCCATGTGGCCGACGGAGGAGTACGCGATGAGGCGCTTGAGGTCGCCCTTGCCGCCCTTGCGGGCCAGCGCGAGGCAGGCGAGGGAGCCGTAGACGATGCCGACGGCGGCGAAGGCGCCCAGGTAGGGGGCGAAGGTGGCCATGCCGTCGGGAGTGACGGGGAGCAGGATGCGGACGAACCCGTACGTGCCCATCTTCAGCAGGACGCCCGCCAGCAGGACGGAGCCGACGGTGGGGGCGGCGGTGTGGGCGTCCGGGAGCCAGCTGTGCAGCGGCCACATCGGGGTCTTCACGGCGAGGCCGATGCCGATGGCGAGGACCGCCAGGAGCTGGGTGGTGTGGGTCAGTTCGCGGCCGTTGTCAGAGGCGAGTGCCACCATGTCGAAGGTGCCGCTGTTCAGTCCGATGAGCAGCAGGCCGAGCAGCATGACGACGGAGCCGAGGAGGGTGTAGAGGATGAACTTCCAGGCGGCGGCCTGCCTTTGAGCACCGCCCCAGCGGGCGATGAGGAAGTACATCGGGATGAGGACCATCTCGAATGCGAGGAAGAAGAGCAGCAGGTCGAGGACGGCGAAGGTCGCGAGGGTGCCGGACTCCAGGACGAGCAGCAGGGCGACGAAGGCCTTCGGGGAGGGGCCCTCGGGGAGCTTGAAGTAGCTGTAGAGCGCGCAGAGGAAGAACAGCAGCGCGGTCATCAGGAGGAGGGGGAGCGAGATGCCGTCGATGCCGAGGTGGATGCGGACGTTCAGCGCCTGGATCCAGCTGATGTCCGTCGTCGCCTGGAAGCGTGACGGGGCGTCGTGGTCGAAGCCCAGGGCGAGGGCGACGGCCGCGGCGAGGATCACGCCGGTGACGGTCACGCCGTGGCGCAGCACGGCTTGTTCGGGGCTGCGGCCCTTGAGTCCGGGCGGGGCGGGCAGGAGCGCCGCGGCGGCGCCGAGGAGCGGTGCGGCCACGACGAACGCCAGAAGGAACTGCATCACGGACGGGCTGATATCAATCACGGCTGACTCACGGCTCACGATCCGGCGTTGACGTTGGCGAGGACGGCGGTGGCGATCGCCAGGACCACGGCTCCGGCGAGCAGGGCGCTCAGGTAGCTCTGCACGTTGCCGGTCTGGGCGCGGCGGACGAGGCCGCCGAGCAGCCGGGCGCCGGTGCCCGCGCCGCGGACGTACGTGTCCACGACCTCGCGGTCGAGGAAGCGGACGAGGCTCGCGGCCGCCCGGACGGGGCGGACGAACAGCCGGTCGTAGACGGCGTCGAGGTGGAAGCCGTCGGCGGCGTGGCGGTGGAGCGGGCCGAGGAGGGCCCGTCCGGGGTCGGCAGCGGGGCCCGCGGGGACGGCGGGGTGCGTGTGGGCGACCTCCGCGACCTCGGGGGTCTCGGCCGCGGACTCGGCGGCTGCGGTGGCGGCGGACACCGTGGCGGCGACGGCGGCGGGCTGTGCGGTCCCGGGGGCGGCGGCGGTTCCGTCTGCGGTCGCGGCCGTGGGGGCGGCTGCGGCCGCTGCCGCCGGGCCGATCGCGGCGGGCGCGGTGGCGGCCTTGGCGGTGGCGCGCTGCCAGAGGGCGTACGTGAGCATCGCCCCGATGGCTGCGGCGCCCGTGCCGAGGATCGAGGTGGCCAGGGTGGGGGTGAGCTGCCCGCCGTCGAACCAGTCGGCGAGGGAGCCCGCCGCGAGGCCGAAGCCGACCGAGGGGATCGCCAGCAGCCACAGCACGCCGGTCATGGCGAGGGGCTCCTTGCCGTGGTCGGGGGCGGCGGCGCCCCGGCCGCGGAAGGCCATGAGCCACAGCCGGGTGGCGTAGGCGGCGGTGAGCAGGGCGGTCAGTACGCCGGCGACCAGGACCAGCCAGCCGGCGGCGCTGGGGGCGAACTCCGAGTGGCCGGTGGCGGCGTGCTCGGCGGCGACGAGGACGGCTTCCTTGGAGAAGAAGCCGGCGAAGGGCGGGACGGCGGCGAGGGCGAGCAGCGCGATCGTCATCGTCCAGAAGGCGTCGGGGATGCGCCGGGCGAGCCCGCTCGTCCGCGACATGGCGGCGAGGGAGTTCGTACCGGCGGCGTGGATGATCACGCCCGCGCCGAGGAACAGCAGCGCCTTGAAGGCGCCGTGGGACAGGAGGTGGAAGACGGCCGCTCCGCGGTCGCCGACGGCCAGGGCGCCGGTCATGTAGCCGAGCTGGCCGATCGTGGAATAGGCGAGGACGCGTTTGATGTCGTCCTGCGCGAGGGCGGCGAGGCCGGAGCCGATCATCGTGACGGCCGCCATGACGGCCATGACCACCAGCGCGGCCCGGGAGGCCGCGAAGACCGGCAGGAGGCGGGCGACGAAGTACACGCCGGCGGCCACCATCGTCGCGGCGTGGATCAGCGCGGAGACCGGGGTCGGGCCCGCCATGGCGTCGGGGAGCCAGGTGTGCAGCGGGAACTGCGCGGACTTGCCGGCGACGCCGGCCAGGAGCAGCAGCGCGATCAGCGTCGGGTGGTCGAGGCCGCCCGTGGCGACGGTGTCGAGGATCTTGGTGATCTGGAACGAACCGGCGTCGGTGGCGAGCGCGAACAGGCCGATCAGGAAGGGGACGTCGCCGAGCTTGGTGACGAGGAAGGCCTTCAGGGAGGCGGAGCGGGCCGCCTCGGTCTCCCAGTAGTGGCCGACGAGGAAGTACGAGCAGATGCCCATGACTTCCCAGCCGACGAGCAGCACCATCAGGTCGCCGGAGTAGACGACGAGCAGCATGGCGGAGGTGAACAGGGAGACCAGGGCCGCGTACGAGGGGTAGCGCGGGTCCTCGCGGAGGTACGCCGTCGAGTAGAGCTGTACGCAGGTGGCGACGAGCGTGACCAGGACGGCGACCAGCACGGCGAAGCCGTCGAGGTAGAGAGACAGCTCGATCGGCACCGAGCCGGTCGGGGTCAGCTCGGTCGCGGCGCCGATCGGCCGGCCGCCGCCCTGGCGGAGGGCGACGAGCACGGCCAGGACGCCGGCGGCCAGGGTGGGGAGGATGGCGAGGGGCCGTACGAAGCCGGGGGCGGTGCGGCCGACGAACAGTCCCGCCACCGCGCCCAGGAAGGGCAGGAGGGGGACGAGTACGGCGAGGGTCGTGGTGCTCACGCGGCGACCTCCGGCCGTGCGGTGGCCGTGCCGGCGGCGTTGCCGGTGTCGGGCCGGTCGGGCTCGTGTCCTTCGGCGGTGTCGCGCAGCCGGTCGATGTCCGAGCTGCCGCGGTTGCGGTAGACCATCAGCACGATCGCGAGGCCGATGCCGATCTCGGCGGCGGCGATGGCGATGGTGAACAGGGTCAGGGCCTGGCCGGCGTGCAGGGCGTCGCGCAGCCACACGTCGAAGGCCACCAGGTTGAGGTTGACGGCGTTGAGCATCAGCTCGACGGACATCAGCACCAGGATGGCGTTGCGGCGGGCCAGGACTCCGTACAGGCCGGTGCAGAAGAGGAGCGCCGCGAGGACGGCGGGGTAGGCGAGGTGCATCAGCGCCGGCCCTTCTTGTCGCCCGGTCCGGCCGGGGTGGCGGCGGGGCCGGCGGGCTCGGCGGGTCCGGCGGGTTCGGCGGGTTCGCCCGGTTCGGCCGGGGCGTTCTTGCGGGACAGCACGATGGCGCCGATGAGGGCCGCGAGGAGCAGGACGGACAGCGCCTCGAAGGGCAGCACCCAGTGCCGGAAGAGGCTCTCCCCGGAGACCTTCGTGGAGCCCTGGACCGGGCCGTCGAGGTCGATCCACGTCGCCCGGAAGGCGTCGACGACGACCCAGACGAGTGCGACGGCGGCGATGACCGCGACGCCGAGGGCGACCGGCCGGTTGCCGGAGTCCGCGTCCGGGGAGCGGCCGATGGGGGCCTTGGTGAGCATCAGCCCGAAGAGGAGCAGGACGACCACGGAGCCGAGGTAGATCAGGACCTGGACCCAGGCGATGAACTCGGCAGTCAGCAGCAGGTACTCGACGGCGATGCCGCCGAGGGCGACGACGAGCCAGAGGGCGGCGTGCACCAGCTGCTTGGTGGTGACCGTGACGAGGGCCGCGCCGAGCGTGGCGAGGCCGACGAGGACGAAGGCGATCTCGACGCCGGTCGGCGACAGGAAACCGGGTGCCTGGGCGGCGGCGGGGACGGCCGGCGCGGTGGTGGCGCCGACGGCGGCGGCGGCTGCGGCCGCGAAGGGGGCGGTGAACATCAGGCGGTACCTCCCGCCGGGGCGTCGGGGTCATCGGGGGCGTCGGATCCGGTACCGGTTCCCTGGCCGGGGGCCGGGCCGGTCCCGGATCCCTGGCCGGGGGCGCTCTCGGGCGCGGGTGCCGGGCCGGGGGCGGAATCGCTCGCGGGGCCGGGGGCGTCAGGTTCGGGTGCGGGTCCCGTGCCTGGGGTGGTTCCAGGGGCGGGCCCCGGGCCGGGAGCGGTTCCAGGCGCGGAGCCGGTGCCCGGGGCGGCGGGGCTGGTACCCGGTGCCGGGGTGCCCGGACCAGCGCCGGGAGCGGAGTCGCTCGCGGGGGCGGGGGCGTCAGGTTCGGGTGCCGGGGCGGAGGGGTTGGCAGCGGGTGAGCCCGTGCCGGGAGCCGCGGGGCTCGTACCAGGTGCCGGGGTGCCCGTGCCGGGAGCCGCAGGGCCCGTACCCGGTGCCGGGGTGCCCGTGCCGGGAGCCGCAGGGCCCGTACCCGGTGCCGGGGTGCCCGGGGCGGAGGGGCTCGTGCCGGGGGCCGGGTCCGTGCCGGGAGCCGTACGGCGTGCACCCGGTGCCGGGGTGGCCGGGGCGGTGCCGGGGGCTGGGGTGGAGGGGTAGGTGCCCGGGGTGGGGGTGGCGGGGGTGGCGGCGGCTTCGGCCTTCTCCACCGCCTTGCGGGCGGCCGCGAGTTCCTTCGGCTCCTCGGCCGCCGGGTCCAGCGCCGGCGGCGCCGGGACGGTCCACATCCACTCGCGGAGCTTGTCCCGCTCGTGGGTCAGCTCGTGGATGTCGGTCTCCGCGTACTCGAACTCCGGCGACCAGAACAGGGCGTCGAAGGGGCACACCTCGATGCAGATGCCGCAGTACATGCAGAGGGAGAAGTCGATGGCGAAGCGGTCGAGGACGTTGCGGCTGCGCTCGCGGCCACCGGGGGTGGAGGCCGGCACCGTCTCCTTGTGGGAGTCGATGTAGATGCACCAGTCGGGGCACTCGCGGGCGCACAGCATGCAGACCGTGCAGTTCTCCTCGAACAGGCCGATGACCCCGCGCGAACGGGGCGGCAGTTCGGGCTGCACCTCGGGGTACTGGGCGGTGTGCGAGCGCTTCGTCATCGTGCGCAGCGTCACGGCCAGGCCCTTGGCGAGGCCGGATCCGGGGATGGGCATCAGTTGATCGCCACCTTCACGATGCCGGTGAGCGCGATCTGGGCGAGCGCGAGGGGGATGAGTACGGTCCAGGCGAGTTTCTGGAGCTGGTCCTCGCGCAGGCGCGGGTAGCTGACCCGGAGCCAGATCACGAGGAACGCCAGGACCGCGACCTTGAGCAGCGTCCAGACCCAGCCGAGGCTCTCGGCGCCGAAGGGTCCGTGCCAGCCGCCGAGGAAGAGGACGGTGGTGAGGCCGCAGAGGACGACGATGCCGGCGTACTCGGCGAGGAGGAACAGCGCGAAGCGCAGGCCGGTGTACTCGGTGTACGCGCCGAAGATGATCTCGGAGTCGGCGACGGGCATGTCGAAGGGGGGCCGCTGCAGTTCGGCCAGGCCGGCGACGAAGAAGACGAGCGCGCCGACGATCTGCCAGGGCAGCCACCACCACTCGAAGGCCTCGACGATGCCGGGGACGGAGACCGTCCCGGCGGCCATGGCGACGGAGGCGGCGGCGAGCAGCATGGGGAGCTCGTAGGCGAGCAGCTGGGCCGCGGTGCGGAGGCCGCCGAGCAGGGAGAACTTGTTGGCGGAGGCCCAGCCCGCCATGAGGGAGCCGAGGACCCCGACGCCCATGACGGCGAGGGCGAAGAACAGCCCCGCGTCGACGACCTGGCCGACCGCGCCCTCGCCCGGCCCGATGGGGATGACGAGGAGGACGAGGAGGTACGGGAGCAGGGCGACGGCGGGTGCCAGTTGGAAGATCCGGCGGTCGGCGGAGGCCGGGACGATGTCTTCCTTCTGCGCGAACTTCACGCCGTCGGCGACGAGCTGGGCCCAGCCGTGGAAGCCGCCGGCGTACATGGGGCCGAGCCGGCCCTGCATGTGGGCCATCACCTTGTGCTCGGCCTGCCCGACGACGAGCGGGAGCACGAGGAAGACGGCGAAGACGACGATCAGCCGCAGGGCGACGTCGAGGACGTCGTTCACGCGTCGCCTCCGTTGTCGGGGGTGGGGTCGGGTTCGGTACGGGGTGACGTGCCGTCGGCCGCGGCGGGGTCCGTTGCCGCCGGGGGCTCGGCCGGGGCGGAGCGGCGCGGGGCGGTGGCCCCGTCCTCGGCGCCGTCCCCGTCCCCGTCCGGGGCCTCGGTCCGCGGCGCGGCGGACGGTGCCGAAACGGCCGGTGCCGAAACGGCCGGTGCCGAAACGGCCGGTGCCGGATCGGCCGGTGCCGGATCGGCCGGTGCCGGGTCGGACGGAACGTCGCCCGCCGGAACGTCGCCCGCCGGGGCTTCGTCCGCCGGGGCTTCGCCGGGCCGCGCCGGGTCGGTGGCGCGGGCCGGGTCGGCCGGCGGCTCCGCGAAGGCGGGCTTCGGGTCGTGCCAGGGGGCGTCCGTGCTCCGCGGCGCCGACCGCCTCGGGGGCTCCGTGCCGGGGGCGGCCTGGCTCACCGAGCCGTCGCCCGCCGAGCGGGAGCGCCGGGGCGGGCGCGCCGCATCGGGAGCGGAGGCGGGCGCCGCAGCGGCCTGGCTCGCCGAGCCGTCCGCGACCGAGCGGGAACGCCGGGGCGGGCGCGCCGCCGCGTCGGCGGCGGGCCCGGTCGGCGCCGCGTCAGAGGCCGGCACCGTCCCAGCGGCCGGGTCACCGCCGGGGGCCGTAGCCGCGCCCGGGGCCGTCGCCGCCCCAGGAGCCGTAGCCGCGCCCGGGGCCGTCGCCGCCCCAGGAGCCGTCGCCGTGCCCGGGGCGGTCGCCCCGGCGGCAGCAGCCCCGCGGGTTTCCGCCGAGCCCGCGGCGGGCGGGCGGGTGCGGCGGGCCGGGGCGCCCTCGCGGGCGGCGGCGCCGGCCGCACCGGCGGCGCGGGCGCCGCGGGCCGGGCGGGCAGGAGCCGGCGGGAGCTGGCCCTTCATCGGGCCCCAGTCGTTGGGGTCCGGTACGCCCGGCGGAAGCATCTGGCGGCGCTTGGGGCCGTCGGGGTCGGCGCCCTCGCCCGGCTCCTTGGCGCCCGGCCAGGCCTTGGCGACGCGCGCCGCCAGGACGAAGTCCTTGCGCAGCGGGTGCCCTTCGAAGTTCTCCGGGAGGAGGAGCGGAACCAGGTGCGGGTGGTCGGTGAAGACCACCCCGAACATCTCGAAGGTCTCGCGCTCGTGCCATTCCGCCCCCGCGTAGACGGCGACGGCGGAGGCCAGCTTCGGCGCCGTGTGCGGGACGGTGGTGCGCAGCAGCAGGCGGCGTACGCGGTGGTTCTCCAGGGAGACCACGTGCGCGCAGATCCGGAAGCCGGTGCCCGGCTCGTCGACCGCGCTCAGCCAGTCGAAGTACGTGCAGCCCAGCTTGTCCCGGGCGATTTCGAGGGAGGGGATCCAGGAGCCGAGGGGGACGTCGACCGTCAGGACCTCGTACGCGTAGGAGCCCACCGCCTCCTCGCCGAAGACCGTGGACGCCGCGTCGGGCAGGGAGTCGTAGAGGTTCACGCGCCGGCTCCCGGGGCGGGCGGGGGCGTGACCAGGCCGCTGGTGAGCTGCCCGACGGACGGGGCCTGCGCGTAGCGCTCCGCCAGGGACTCGCGGGCGATCTTCTCCTGGAGCTTGAGGATGCCCTGGAGGAGCGCCTCGGGGCGCGGCGGGCAGCCCGGTACGTAGACGTCGACGGGGATGATCTGGTCGACGCCCTTGGTCACCGAGTACGAGTCCCAGTACGGGCCGCCGCAGTTGGAGCAGGCGCCGAAGGAGATGACGTACTTCGGCTCCGGCATCTGCTCGTACAGCCGCTTGACGGCCGGGGCCATCTTGTCGGTGACGGTGCCCGAGACGATCATGAGGTCTGCCTGGCGGGGCCCCGGCGCGAAGGGGATGACGCCCAGGCGGATGAAGTCGTGCCGGGCCATCGACGCGGCGATGAACTCGATCGCGCAGCAGGCGAGGCCGAAGTTGAAGACCCACAGGCTGTAGCGGCGGCCCCAGTTCAGGACCACCTTCATGGGCTCGGGGGCGAGGCGGGAGAGCACGCCGAGCCGCTTCGGCTCGGGGAGCAGCTCCGGCCGGGCCGGTGTCACGTCCATTCGAGGACGCCCTTCTTGTACGCGTAGAGCAGGCCGACGGCCAGGAAGCCCAGGAAGACGAACATCTCCACGAGCGTCGTGGCGCCGTAGCCGGCGGCGGCGAACACGGTCGCCCAGGGGAACAGGAAGATCGAGTCGACGGCGAAGATGACGTAGAGGAACGCGTAGACGTAGTAGCGGACCTGGGTGTGGGCCCAGCCCTCGCCGACCGGGTCGACGCCGCACTCGTACGTCAGCAGCTTCTCGGGGGTGGGCACGTTCGGCCGCAGCAGGCGGTTCGCGGTGAAGGCCACGGTCACGAAGAGCACACCGAGGACGGCAAGCAGGCCGACGACCGAATAACTCCGGAAGTAGTCCGCTGCGAGCACGGTCACGGTCGATACCGTTGGTTCGGGCACGTCCGTCTTCGCTCCTCGGCCGCTGTCGACGATCTGTTACGGACGGGAGTCTAGGGCCTGCCTTCCGCGGGGTGGGGTTATCCCCCGTTCACAGCACCCCGGCCACCCCATGGCATCGGCGGGGGCCGCTTGGCAGGCTGTGCCGCATGACCGCGAGCGATCTGACGAACCACACCGCCGGCGACGACCGTCCGCCGCCCGTACGCCCCGCCTTCGACGCCGTGACGTGGAAGGAGATCGCGCACCTGCTGGGCAACCTGCCGGTGGCGCTGGTCGGTTTCGTCTACACGGTGGTCATGGTCAGCGTCTCGGGCGGCCTGTCCGTGACCGCGGTCGGGCTCCCGCTGCTCGCCGGCGGACTCTTCCTGTCCCGGCAGCTGGGACGGCTGGAGCGGGCCCGGGCCCGGGTGCTGCTCGGGGTGCGGGTGGAGGAACCGAGTCCGCTCCCCGGGCCGAAGCGGACCGGCGGCTTCTTCCCCTGGCTGTGGACGACGCTCAAGGACCCGGTGGCCTGGCGGACGGTGCTGTACGAGCTGATCCGGCTGCCGTGGGGGGTGCTGACCTTCACCGTCGTGCTGACCGGGCTGTTCGTGCTGTGGCCGGTGCTGCCGTACGTGGTGCGGGGGCTGGCGAACGCGGACCGGGCGATGGTGCGGGGGCTGCTCTCGCGCTCCGACGAGCTGGAGCGGCGGATCGCGGAGCTGGAGTCCGACCGGGGGGTCGTCGTGGACACGGCGGCGGCCGACCTGCGGCGCATCGAGCGGGACCTGCACGACGGGGCGCAGGCGCGGCTGGTGGCGCTGGCGATGGGGCTCGGCCTGGCGAAGGAGAAGCTGCTGGAGGACCCGGAGGGCGCGGCGGCGATGGTCGACGAGGCCCACGGCGAGGTGAAGCTGGCGCTGCGCGAACTGCGGGACCTGGCGCGGGGGATCCACCCGGCCGTGCTGACCGACCGGGGGCTGGACGCGGCGCTGTCGTCGGTGGCCTCCCGGTGCCTGGTGCCGGTGAAGGTGGCGGTGGACCTGCCGGCGCGGCCGGCGGAGGCGATCGAGGGGATCGCGTACTTCGTGGTGTCGGAGCTGCTGCAGAACGTCAGCAAGCACGCGGGGGCGCGGAGTGCGGGCGTTGAGGTCTGGAAGTCCGGGGCGCGGCTGCTGATCCGGGTCTCGGACGACGGGCGCGGCGGGGCCCGGCCGGCCGGCGGTACGGGCATGGCGGGGCTCGCGGAGCGGCTGGAGGCGGTGGACGGGGTGTTCGTCGTGGACTCCCCCGAGGGCGCGGGCACGGTGGTCACGGCGGAACTGCCGTGGCGGGACCGGGCCGCCGCGCCGGAACCGCCGGTCCGGGCGCACTGACCGGGGCGGGCGCACCGACCGGGCCGGGGGCGGGGCGGGCGCGGGGCGGCGGAACGCCCCTGCCGCGCCCGGCCGCCGCCGCCGACCCGTACGCATGACCGTGGGACTCCCGTCCGGAGCGTGGGCGGGGGTCCTTCGGCGTTCCCGCCGCGGCGGCGCGCCGCCCCCGGGAACGGCTGCCCCCGCGAACGCCGCCTCCGTGAACGGCGGGCCCGCCGGCCGGCCGAGGGCCGGCCGCAGCCCCCGGGGTGGGGTTATCCCCCCGGTGGAGAGGCCCACCCACCGCATGGTTCGGCGGGGTCCCGGGCGGCAGGCTGGAGGCATCGGAGAGACACGGGCGGTTCGACGGAGAGGGCGGGTCGGGATCATGGGCAACGGCGAGGGCGGCGGCGGCACGGGCGGGGGGTTCGGCGTGGTGCTGCGGGCTCCGCTCGCGGCACGGACCTGGCGCGAGTTCGGGTACCTGCTGACCGGGATGCCGCTGAGCGTCCTGTACTTCTCGCTGGCGGTCACCGGGGTGAGCCTCGGCGCCGGGCTGCTCGTCACCTTCCTCGGCATCCCGGTCCTGGCGGGCGTACTGGCCATGTGCCGCGGGTTCGGGCACCTGGAGCGGGCGCGGGTGCGCACCCTGCTCGGGGTGGCGGTCGCCGATCCCGCGCCGGTCCGGGCGAAGAAGAGCGGGGCGCTGTCCGCGATGGGCGCGCTGCTCAAGAGCGGGAGCGCCTGGCGGCACGCGCTGTACTGCCTGGTCCACTTCCCGTGGGCGGTGTTCGGGTTCGTGGTGGCACTGGTGTTCTGGGCGGTCGGCTGGACCTACCTGCTGTACCCGCTGTGGTTCTGGGTGATCCCGGCCTTCACCGACGAGCCCGGTCTGCAGCTGTTCCAGAACGGCGACCACGTCTACTACCTCGACTCCCCCGCCGCGATCGTCCTGACCTCGCTGGTCGGGCTGGTGTTCACGCTCGCCACCCCGTGGGTGTTCCGGGCCCTGACCACCGTCGACCGGGTGCTGGTCGGCGGGCTGCTCGGGCCGTCCCGGCTGGACACCCGGGTCGTCGAGCTGGAGTCGGACCGGGGCGTGGTCGTGGACACCGCCGCGGCCGACCTGCGGCGCATCGAGCGGGACCTGCACGACGGGGCACAGGCCCGGCTGGCGGCGCTGGCCATGGACCTGGGTCTGGCGAAGGAGAAGCTGGCGCAGGACCCGCAGGCCGCGGCGCGGATGGTGGACGAGGCCCACGGCGAGGTGAAGACCGCCCTGCGGGAGCTGCGCGACCTGGCCCGCGGGATCCATCCGGCCGTGCTGACCGACCGGGGCCTGGACGCGGCGCTGTCGTCGGTGGCCTCGCGGTGCGCGGTTCCGGTGCGGGTGGCCGTGGAGCTGCCGGCGCGGCCCGCGGCGGCGATCGAGGGGATCGCGTACTTCACGGTCTCGGAGCTGCTGCAGAACATCAGCAAGCACGCCTCGGCCCGGGCGGCCTCGGTGGACGTGTGGAAGTCCGGGGAGCGGCTGCTGATCCAGGTCTCCGACGACGGCCGGGGCGGCGCGGACCCGGCGTCCGGGACGGGACTGGCGGGCCTCTGCGAGCGGCTGGACGCGGTGGACGGCGTCCTGGTGGTCGACTCGCCCGCGGACGGCGGCACGACGGTGACCGCGGAGCTTCCCTGGCGGTGACCCCGGCGCGCCCCCGGCGGTCGTGAACCCCCGCCCCGCCCGCCGCCCGGCGGGGCGGGGCGGGGTCGCGTGCGGTGCCTCCGCATGTGAAAACTCCCCCCGTACGCGCACCCGTTGTCCCGGCTCTGCCTTTATCCGGGCTTGAGGCTGGGATGCTTGGCTGAGCCGGGTGGTGCGGGTACGAGTGGACGCGGGAGCTGCTGAATCGTGGAAGACAGGGTGCGGGTGGTCATCGCCGAGGATTCGGTGCTGCTGAGGGAGGGCCTGACCCGTCTGCTGACCGACCGGGGGCACGACGTCGTCGCCGGCGTCGGGGACGCCGAGGCCCTGATCAAGACGGTGGACGAGCTGGCCGCGGAGAACGCGCTGCCGGACGTGGTGGTGGCCGACGTGCGGATGCCGCCGACGCACACCGACGAGGGCGTACGGGCGGCGGTCCGGCTGCGGCGCGACCACCCGGGCATGGGCGTGCTCGTGCTGTCGCAGTACGTGGAGGAGCAGTACGCCACCGAACTGCTGGCCGGTTCCTCCACCGGGGTGGGGTACCTGCTCAAGGACCGGGTGGCCGACGTGCGGGAGTTCCTCGACGCGGTGGTGCGGGTGGCCCGGGGCGGTACCGCCCTGGACCCCGAGGTCGTCGCGCAGCTGCTGGGCCGCAGCCGCAAGCAGGACGTGCTGGCGGGGCTGACGCCGCGGGAGCGCGAGGTACTGGGGCTGATGGCCGAGGGACGCACCAATTCCGCCGTGGCCAAACAGCTGGTCGTGAGCGACGGCGCGGTGGAGAAGCACGTCAGCAACATCTTCATGAAGCTGGGCCTGTCGCCGAGTGACGGGGATCACCGGCGTGTACTGGCCGTTCTCACCTATCTGAAGTCTTGATCGACTGACACTCTGTCAGATATGGCATACCGGCCGGGTCGTCTCAAGGTACGGTCCGACGGTCCAGAATGTGGCCGCTCCAGGGGAGTGCACTCCTACGGACGTAGGGTGGATCCCGGGGGTGCCCACGCCTCGAAGGAGGTCCAGTTCAGTGACCAGCCAGGTCAGCAGCCCGGCCGAGCAGGCCGACGGGGCCGGGGATGCGGTTGTCGGCGGACAGCGCGCTCCGGCGGGTCCGGGCGGCAAGGAAGTACGCCGCCTCGATCGTGTGATCATCAGGTTCGCGGGCGACTCGGGTGACGGCATGCAGCTCACCGGCGACCGGTTCACCTCGGAGACGGCGTCGTTCGGAAACGACCTTTCGACGCTCCCGAACTTCCCCGCCGAGATCCGCGCCCCCGCCGGAACCCTTCCGGGCGTGTCCTCCTTCCAGCTCCACTTCGCCGACCACGACATCCTGACGCCCGGTGACGCGCCGAACGTGCTGGTCGCGATGAACCCCGCGGCCCTGAAGGCGAACATCGGGGACGTGCCGCGCGGCGCGGAGATCATCGTCAACACCGACGAGTTCACCAAGCGCCCCATGGCCAAGGTGGGCTACGACACCTCCCCCCTCGACGACGGCTCCCTCGACGCCTACAACCTCCACCCCGTGCCGCTGACGACCCTCACGGTCGAGGCGCTGAAGGAGTTCGGGCTCTCCCGCAAGGAGGCCGAGCGCAGCAAGAACATGTTCGCGCTGGGCCTGCTGTCGTGGATGTACCACCGGCCCACCGAGGGGACCGAGAGCTTCCTGCGGCAGAAGTTCGCGAAGAAGCCGGAGATCGCGGAGGCCAACGTCGCCGCCTTCCGGGCGGGCTGGAACTTCGGCGAGACCACCGAGGACTTCGCGGTCTCCTACGAGGTCGCGCCCGCCACCCGCGCCTTCCCGACGGGCACCTACCGCAACATCTCGGGGAACCTGGCCCTGTCCTACGGGCTGATCGCGGCCGGACGCCAGGCCGATCTGCCGCTCTACCTGGGCTCGTACCCGATCACGCCGGCCTCCGACATCCTGCACGAGCTGAGCCGGCACAAGAACTTCGGCGTACGGACCTTCCAGGCCGAGGACGAGATCGCCGGCATCGGCGCCGCCCTGGGGGCGGCCTTCGGCGGCGCGCTCGCCGTGACGACCACCTCCGGGCCGGGCGTGGCCCTGAAGTCGGAGGCGATCGGACTCGCGGTCTCCCTGGAACTGCCGCTGCTGGTCGTGGACATCCAGCGCGGCGGCCCGTCCACGGGCCTGCCGACCAAGACCGAGCAGGCCGACCTGCTCCAGGCCATGTACGGGCGCAACGGCGAGGCCCCGGTCCCGATCGTGGCCCCGCGCACCCCGGCGGACTGCTTCGACGCCGCCCTCGACGCGGCCCGGATCGCGCTCGCCTACCGGACGCCGGTGTTCCTGCTCTCCGACGGCTACCTCGCCAACGGCTCGGAGCCCTGGAAGATCCCGGACGTCGACGACCTCCCGGACCTGAAGGTGCCGTTCGCCACCGGGCCCAACCACGAGCTGGCCGACGGCACCGAGGTGTTCTGGCCGTACAAGCGCGACCCGCAGACCCTGGCCCGCCCCTGGGCCGTGCCCGGCACTCCCGGCCTCGAACACCGCATCGGCGGGATCGAGAAGCAGGACGGCACCGGCAACATCTCGTACGACCCGGCCAACCACGACCTGATGGTCCGTACCCGCCAGGCCAAGATCGACGGCATCGCCGTCCCCGACCTGGACGTCGACGACCCGGACGGGGCGCGCACGCTCGTCCTCGGCTGGGGCTCGACGTACGGCCCGATCACCGCGGCCGTCCGCCGGCTGCGCGTGGCCGGCCGGCCCGTCGCCCAGGCCCACCTGCGCCACCTGAACCCCTTCCCGGGGAATCTGGGCGAGGTCCTGGGGCGTTACGACAAGGTCGTGGTGCCGGAGATGAACCTCGGACAGCTCGCCACCCTGATCCGGGCGAAATACCTGGTCGACGCCCAGTCGTACAACCAGGTCAACGGAATGCCGTTCAAGGCGGAGCAGCTCGCGACGGTCCTCGAGGAGGCCATCAATGACTGAGGTGACCGACGCCCCCCATCCGACACCGACGCCGACGCCACCGCAGACCCTGCTGTCCCTCGTGCCGAAGGCCGAGGCGAAGCAGTCCATGAAGGACTTCAAGTCCGACCAGGAGGTCCGCTGGTGCCCGGGCTGCGGGGACTACGCGGTCCTCGCCGCCGTGCAGGGCTTCATGCCCGAGCTGGGGCTGGCGAAGGAGAACATCGTCTTCGTCTCCGGCATCGGCTGCTCCTCCCGCTTCCCGTACTACATGAACACCTACGGGATGCACTCCATCCACGGCCGCGCCCCGGCCATCGCGACCGGGCTGGCCACCTCGCGCCGCGACCTGTCGGTGTGGGTGGTGACAGGAGACGGTGACGCCCTCTCCATCGGCGGCAACCACCTGATCCACGCGCTGCGGCGCAACGTCAACCTCAAGATCCTGCTGTTCAACAACCGGATCTACGGTCTGACGAAGGGGCAGTACTCCCCCACCTCCGAGGTCGGCAAGATCACCAAGTCGACCCCGATGGGCTCGCTCGACGCGCCCTTCAACCCGGTGTCCCTCGCGATCGGGGCGGAGGCCACGTTCGTCGCCCGCACCGTCGACTCCGACCGCAAGCACCTGACCGAGGTGCTGCGCCAGGCGGCTGACCACCAGGGCACGGCGCTGGTGGAGATCTACCAGAACTGCAACATCTTCAACGACGGCGCCTTCGAGGTCCTGAAGGACAAGGACCGGGCCGAGGAGGCCGTGATCCGGCTGGAGCACGGGAAGCCGATCCGGTTCGGCGCCGACGGGGCCAAGGGCGTGGTCCGCGACCCGGCCACCGGAGACCTGGAGGTGGTCGCCGTGACCCCGGAGAACGAGGGACGGATCCTGGTGCACGACGCGAGCGGCACCAGCCCCACGCACGCGTTCGCGCTGTCGCGGCTGGCCGACCCCGACACGCTGCACCACACCCCCATCGGGGTCTTCCGCAGCGTCGAGCGGCCGGTCTACGACACCCTCATGGCCGAGCAGCTCGACGCGGCCGTCGACCGGAGCGGCAAGGGCGACCTCGGCGCCCTGCTGGCCGGCAACGACACCTGGACCGTCGTCGGCTGACCCGTACGGCGTACGCACCGGGGCCCGGCCCTCCCGCAGCGGAGGTCCGGGCCCCGGTGCGTCACGGGCCCCCGGCGCGTCACGGGCCCCCGGACCGCAGGGCTCACGCTGCGGGACCGATCGGAACCAGCCGAGCACTTTCGAAAAGTTAGCGCTTACCGTAGGGTGGTTACTACCGCCCCGCCCTACGAGGAGAGCACCCATGAGCATCGTCGTCACCGGAGCCACCGGATCCCTCGGCCGTCTCGTCATCGAGGAACTGCTGGCCCGCGTCCCCGCCGACCAGGTCGCCGCCGTCGTCCGCGACCCCGCGAAGGCCGCCGGTCTCGCCGCGCGCGGCGTGGACGTCCGCGTCGCCGACTACGACGACCCCGCCGCCCTGGCGGCCGCCTTCCGGGCCGGCGACCGGGTGCTGCTCGTCTCCGGCAACGAGATCGGGCGCCGTACCGCCCAGCACACCGCCGTGCTCGACGCCGCCCGGGCCGCGGGCGTGGCGCAGCTCGCCTACACCGGCGTCCTCGGCGGCCCCGAGGCGGACTTCGACCTGGCCGCCGAGCACCGGGCCACCGAGCGGGCCATTCTCGACTCGGGAGTGCCGTACACCTTCCTGCGCAACGGCTGGTACCACGAGAACTACACCGGTCAGCTGGCCGCCGCCCTGGAGCGGGGCACCGTCCTCGCCAGCGCGGGCGAGGGCCGGATCGCCTCGGCGGCGCGCGCCGACTACGCCGCCGCCGCGGCCGTGGTGCTGACCGGCGAGGGCCACCTGAACCGGGCCTACGAGCTCTCCGGGGACACCGCCTGGAGCCTGGCGGAGTACGCCGCGGAGCTGTCGGCGCAGACGGGCCGGGAGATCACGTACACCGCGGTCCCGGCCGCCGAACACCTGGCGGTCCTGACCGGCGCAGGGGCGCCCGAGCCGTTCGCGGCGATCCTCGTCGACGTGGACGCGGCGATCGCGCGCGGCCGCCTGGCGGACACCTCCGGGGACCTGGCCCGCCTGATCGGGCGGCCGACGACCCCGCTGGCCGAGGCCGTGCGCACGGCCCTGGCCTGACCCCGCTCCCGGCCCGGGTCCCGGCCAGACTCCCGAGGGCCCCGGCCGGGCGCGGCGGACCCCCGCCTGTCATGAGTCTCCTGCCGATACGGGCATGACATCCGGCGCGTGCGGCGCTACCGTCGTGAGGTTGGCCGGAAATCGCACAGGAGGACCCGTGAAGCCACGGACCGAGCAGCGCACGGGTTTGCTCAGCGGCTTCGCCGCATACGGACTGTGGGGGCTGGTCCCCCTCTTCTGGCCGCTGCTCAAGCCCGCCGGCGCGGTCGAGATCCTCGCCCACCGCATGGTGTGGTCCCTCGCCGTGGTCGGGATCGCCCTGCTCGCGCTGCGGCGCTGGGGCTGGATACGGGAGCTGCTCCGCCGGCCGCGCAAGCTCCTCCTGACGACGCTGGCCGCCTCGGTCATCACCGTGAACTGGGGCCTGTACATCTGGTCCGTCAACAGCGGCCACGTCGTCGAGGCGAGCCTCGGATACTTCATCAATCCGCTGGTCAGCATCGCGATCGGGGTGCTGGTGCTCGGCGAGCGGCTGCGCCGCGCGCAGTGGGCGGCGGTCGCGATCACCGTCGTCGCCGTGCTGGTGCTCGCCGTCGGATACGGGCGCCCGCCGTGGATCTCCCTGACCCTGGCGTTCTCCTTCGCGACGTACGGACTGATCAAGAAGAAGCTCAACATGGGCGGCCTGGAGTCCCTCGCCGCCGAGACGGCCGTGCTGTTCCTGCCCGCCCTCGGCTACCTGGTCTGGCTGGGCGCGCAGGGCCGGTCCACCTTCGCCTCGCACGGGACCGGGCACACGGTGCTGCTCGCCGCCACCGGGCTGGTCACCGCGATCCCGCTGGTGCTCTTCGGGGCGGCCGCGATCCGGGTCCCGCTGTCGACCCTCGGCCTGCTCCAGTACATGGCCCCGGTGTTCCAGTTCGGGCTCGGCGTCCTCTATTTCCACGAGGCCATGCCGCCCGAGCGCTGGGCCGGATTCACCCTGGTGTGGGCGGCGCTCGCCCTGCTGACCTGGGACGCGCTGCGCACGGCCCGGCGTTCGCGGATACGGCTGGACGTCACCCCCGTCGCCGTGGCGGCGCCGGCCCGCGAACCGGCGTAACCGCACGCACACCGCCCCCACGATCCCCGGTACGGAACTCCCGTACCGGGGATCGTCCGTTTTCCGAACCCGCCTGACCGAATTGTGGTCTTGACGGACAGTCACGCTCTCACCGAACATCGGGCTCGCACTGACGCACCATCGCTCACCTGCTCTATCGCTCGTTCCGTCAAATCCCCGCGGAATCCCGGAGCCCCCACATGAGCCTGTCCGTCTCCCGGCGCCTCGCAGCCGTGACCGCATTCGCGGTCGCGGGTCTGATCGCCTCCACCGCCCCCGCCGCACTCGCCGCCCCCTCGGCGGTCACCGCGGCGCCGACGCCGCCCGACATTCCGCTGGCCAACGTCAAGGCCCACCTGTCGCAGCTCTCGACCATCGCCGCGAACAACGGCGGCAACCGCGCCCACGGCAGGCCCGGCTACAAGGCCTCGATCGACTACGTGAAGGCCAAGCTGGACGCGGCGGGCTTCACCACCACGCTGCAGACCTTCACGTCCAGCGGCGCCACCGGCTACAACCTCATAGCCGACTGGCCGGGCGGCGACCCGAACGCGGTCCTGATGTCCGGGGCCCACCTCGACTCGGTGACCTCCGGCGCGGGCATCAACGACAACGGGTCCGGCAGCGCGGCCGTGCTGGAGACCGCCCTCGCCGTCTCCCGCGCCGGCCTCCAGCCCACGAAGCACCTGCGCTTCGGCTGGTGGGGCGCGGAGGAGCTCGGCCTGGTCGGGTCGAAGTACTACGTCAACAACCTGCCGACCGCCGAGCGCGCGAAGTTCGCCGGGTACCTGAACTTCGACATGATCGGCTCGCCGAACCCGGGCTACTTCGTCTACGACGACGACCCGACGATCGAGCAGACCTTCAAGAACTACTACGCGGGCCTCGGCGTCGCGACGGAGATCGAGACCGAGGGCGACGGCCGCTCGGACCACGCGTCCTTCAAGAACGTGGGCATCCCGGTCGGCGGCCTGTTCACCGGCGCCAGCAACAGCAAGACGGCGGCCCAGGCGCAGAAGTGGGGCGGCACCTCCGGTCAGGCCTTCGACCGCTGCTACCACTCGTCCTGCGACTCGCTGACGAACATCAACGACACCGCCCTGGACCGCAACGCCGACGCCATCGCCTACGCGATCTGGAACCTGGGTGCATCCACCCCGGTCCCGCCGGGCCCGTCGTTCGAGAACACCGCGGACGTCAGCATCCCGGACAACTCCACCACCGGAGTGACCTCGCCGATCACCGTCTCGGGGGTCACGGGCAACGCCCCGGCCACCACCAAGGTGGACGTGAACATCGTCCACACCTACCGCGGTGACCTGGTGGTCGACCTGGTCGCCCCCGACGGCACCGTGTACAACCTGCACAACCGCACCGGCGGCAGCGCCGACAACCTGGTGCAGTCGTACACCGTGAACGCGTCCTCCGAGGTGGCCAACGGATCCTGGAAGCTCCGGGCCAGGGACGCGGCCGCGCAGGACGTCGGCTACATCAACAGCTGGAAGATCACCTTCTAGCACCGGCCGCAGACGCCACCGCAGCAGACGCCACCGGCAGCCGGCACCACCGGCCGCACGCACCACCGGCAGCCGACCGCCCGGGCCGCCGCCGCTCACCCCGCCTCCCGGCGCGGGAGCGGCGGCGGCAGCCGCGTACGGGGCCGCGGGGGGCGTACGGGGTACGGGGTGCTACGCACCCTCCGTGCGGGACCGCAGCGAGGCCGACAGCGGTTCCTGTATCCGGGCGCGCAGTTCCGCGGCGACCCCCGCCACGTCCACCCGGCCGAGCTTGGCCGCCTCGACGAGATCGCCGAGGACCTCCGGGGAGGGCAGCTGCTCGGCTCCGGCCACGCGCAGGTACGAGCGGGTGGCCGCGGCCGCGTAGAACTCGTTCATCGGCGATTCCAGCGCCGGGCACACCGCGAGGGTGTGCAGAAACGCAGCGGCCCGCCACGCGGTGTCCGGGGCGGGCTGTTCGGGTACCAGGACGAGGTCGTTCTGGTGCCGGGCGACCGCGGCGGCCACCCCTGAGGGGTCCCACACCGCGGGATCGGACGGAAGATGGTGGGCCAGGGCCGTCCAGGCCCACTCCATGGTGATCTTCAATTGCCGAACCGCTCCTGGAAGTAGCCCCAGTGGTCGGCGAATTCCTCGATCCCGGAGAGGAAGTTCTTCCGGTCGTCGTCGAGTTCGCGCTCCGTGACCTCGGTGATCAGCGCGGTGACCGTCGTTCCCAGTGCCGCCGCGCGTGCCTTCAGGCGTTCGTGGAAGTCCTCGTCCAGGCGGATGGTGACGTGTCTCGACATCTCACCACCGTACAGCGGGGGCGGGCGTGCGCAGGAGGGCTACGGCAGAAGGGTGGCCCGGGACACAGGTCCCGGGCCACCCTCGGCGTGCGTGCGGCCGTGCGCCGGTCCTACTTGGCCGTGTCGGCCGTCTTGACCAGCTGGTCCTTGGTGACCGCGCCGACGTAGACCGTGCCGTCGTCCGTGATCAGGGCGTTGACCAGGCGGGTGGACAGGATCCGGCCCTCCCCGAACTTCCCGGTGACCTTCTCCCCGAGGGAGTTCAGGAACTGCTTGGCCTCCTTCGGGGTGTTCTTGTCGTTCTCCAGGTCCTTGAGGTTCGCGCCCGCGCCGGTGTCGATGCGCGCGACGGTCGCCCAGCCCTCGCCGAGGACCTTCACGTCGCCCTTGCCGTTCCCGCCGGCCAGCTGGCCGAGGCCCGGGAAGGACTCCAGGGCCTTGAGGCCCTTGTCGTGGGCGTCCTTGCCGGCCGCCGGCCCGTCCGTGCCCTCGGTCAGCTTGGCGCCCTTGGGCGGGGTGAAGGCGAAGGTGTCGGCCGCCGGCTTGGTGAAGGAGACCTGGGTGAAGCCCGCGTCGGCGATCGGCTTGCCGCCCTGGGCGGAGAGCAGCTGCACGCGCAGCGGCACGCCGTTCTTGGCGTCCACGGCGATCTTGATCGAGCCGACCGTGGAGCCGGTCTGCTTGGGCTTGAGCACCAGCTGGTAGGCGTCCCGCCCGGCCACCTGCGCGGTGTCGCCGACGCTCACGTCCGTGGTGGTGTCGGCGGCCTTCAGGACCTCCTGGGCCAGCTGCTGCGGCGAGGCGCCGCCGAGACGGTCGCCCGTCTTGTGCTCCCCGGCCCCGGCGTCGCCCGCGTTCTTCTCGTGGAAGACCTCGTTCGACTGGGAGTCGTAGCCCCACACGTCGTTGCCGTTGTGGATGAGGCTGTACTCGTCCTTGCCGTCCAGGAAGGTCAGCTTCTGGCGGTCCGGGCCGTCGGCGGCCACGCGGACGGTGTGCGTGCCGTTCGCCAGCTGCGCGACCTTGTCCTCCGGGTCGGCCGATCCGCCCGCGACGCCGCCGCCGCCGAGCAGGCCGGTCGCGAGCTTCGGCAGGCCCAGGTCGGTGCTGATCTTGGCCGTGCCGGACAGCTGCTGTACGTCCGACGCCGCGATCTTCTCGATGAGCTCCTGCGCCGTCACCTTGGGCAGGTCGGGTCCCGCGGCGTTGGCGAAGGCCGGGACCATCGCGATGGTCGCCGCGGCCATGCCCGCCACCGCTACCGGTACGCCGTACCGGGCGACCTTGCGAGAAGTCTTCGTGTTCGCTGCCATGTCAGTGCCCTGCCCTCTGTGTCGACGGCGGCGACCCCCGTGTCGCCGCGCTCACCCGATCTGGTGGGGTTGATGACTCCATCTGACCAAATCGACGGCTCCGGGGCGTCAGCCCCCGGACGCAACTGTGCGTACGACCGTGGGATGACACGGCGCGGGGCCCCCTGCTCCGACCCGTAGGGGTCGGCGGAGCGGAGGGGCCCGTTCCGCGGGCGGCGTCAGCCGGCGCGGTGCACCACGGCGTCGCACAGCTCTTCCAGGGCCGATTTGGCGAAGCACTCCGGCAGCGGCGCGAGCGTCGCGCGCGCGTCCTCCGCGTACCGGACGGTGTCGCGGCGGGCCTGCTCCAAGGCCGGGTGCGCCCGCAGCCGGGTCAGGACCTCGGCGTGCCGGGCGTCGTCCGTCAGATCGCCGTCCAGGAGCCGTACGAGCTCCAAGTCCTCGGCGCTCCCGTCGCGCGCCGCGATCTCGCGCAGCCGCAGCACGGGCAGGGTGGGGATGCCCTCGCGCAGGTCGGTGCCGGGCGTCTTGCCGGACTCGTGCGCGTCGGAGGCGATGTCGAGGACGTCGTCGGCGAGCTGGAAGGCGGTGCCGAGGCGCTCGCCGTACTGGGTGAGGATGTCGACGACCGACTCGTCGGCGCCGGACATCAGCGCGCCGAAGCGTCCGGAGACGGCGATCAGCGAGCCGGTCTTGCCCGCGATGACGTCGAGGTAGTGGGCGACGGGGTCGCGGCCGTCGCGCGGGCCGGCCGTCTCCAGGATCTGGCCCGTGACCAGCCGCTCGAAGGCCTCGGCCTGGATGCGGACGGCCTCGGGCCCGAGGTCGGCCAGGATGTGCGAGGCGCGGGCGAACAGGAAGTCACCCGTCAGGACGGCCACCGAGTTGCCCCAGCGGGCGTTCGCGCTGTCCACGCCGCGGCGCACGTCCGCCTCGTCCATGACGTCGTCGTGGTAGAGGGTCGCCAGGTGGGTGAGCTCGACCACCACGGCGGAGGGGACGATCCCGGGCGCGTACGGATCGCCGAAACGGGAGGCGAGCATCACCAGCAGCGGCCGGAACCGCTTGCCGCCGGCCCGCACGAGGTGCTGCGCGGCCTCGGTGATGAAGGGGACTTCGCTCTTGGTGGCCTCCAGCAGACCCGCCTCGACGGCGGCAAGTCCCGCCTGGACATCGGTCTCAAGAGCCTGGTCCCGCACGCTCAGTCCGAACGGCCCGACGACGGTCACGAGGGGTACTCCTGTCTGCTGACGATCACGCTGACGATCACATGGATTGTCGATGTGTCGCTGCCATCACTCAAGCCAGCGTATCCGGTCTGTTTTCGATCACGGAGAGCGCCTGTCCGGCCGCCACCCGCGCAGTGCCCGAAGAGCACCGGTATGTTCTCCAGGAGCCGATACAAGCGGAGAATCTCTTTTGTCCAGAACCACGCCCGACACAGACGAGTCCCCGGACCCGGAGGCCGAGCAGCCGCCGCCCGAGGACGCCCACGCCTTCCTCGGCCACCCCCGGGGTCTCGCCACCCTGTCCGGGCTGGAGGTCTGGGAGCGCTTCTCGTTCCTCGGCATGCAGGCCATCCTCGTCCTCTACTTCGCGGACGCCGTGTCCGACGGCGGCCTGGGGATGAACCCGGGCACCGCGGCCTCCGTGTCGGCGGCCTACGGGACCATGGTCTACCTCGTCTCCGTCGCGGGCGGCTGGCTCGCCGACCGCATCCTCGGTTCCTACCGGGCCGTGCTGTGGGGCGGGATCCTGATCGCCTGCGGCCACTACGCCATGGCGGTCCCCACGGCCGCCATGACCTGGGTGGGCCTCGGCCTGATCAGCGCGGGAACGGGCCTGCTCAAGCCCAACGTGGCCACCATGGTGGGCAAGCTGTACCGCACCGACGACGACCGGCGCGACGCCGGCTTCGCGCTCTACTACATGGCCATCAACATCGGCGCCTTCGCGGGCCCGCTGATCACCGGCTGGCTCGGCGAGCACCAGGGCTGGCACTGGGGCTTCTCCGCGGCCGCCATCGGCATGACCTTCGGCCTGATCCAGTACGTCCTGGGCCGCCGCCACCTGGCCGGGCGCAGGCACTCCGCCGAGTTCGCGCTCGCGCCGGCCGCGATGCGCCGCGCCGTGTGGCGGATCGTCGCCGGGTGCCTCGCGTTCGCCGCGGCCGCCACCCTTCTGGCCCTCGCCGGCTGGCTGACGATGGACCGCTTCGTCGACCTGCTCACCCTCGTCTCGGTGATCGCCCCGGTCGTCTACTTCGCCGTCATGTTCCGCAGCCCGCGGGTGACGGCGCAGGAGCGCGGCCGGCTGCGCCCGTACGTGGTCCTCTTCCTCGCCTCGGTCGCCTTCAACTTCATCCTCTTCCAGGCGTACTCCACGATGATGCTGCTGGCCTCCACGAACGCCCGCACCACCATCCTCGGCTTCGACTTCCCCGCGAGCTGGTACGCCTCCGCGCTCGGCGCCTTCGAGGTCGCGCTCGCCCCGGTCGTCGCCGCCCTCTGGGCCCGGATGGGCCACCGCCAGCCGCACGCCTCCAACAAGATCGCCATCGGCGTGATCCTCGGCGGCCTGTCGTTCCTCCTGATGGTCATCCCGACCTCGGGGCACGAGGGCGACGCCTACCGGATGGCCGCATGGTGGATCGTCGGCTCCTACCTGCTGCTCGGCCTCGGCGACGTCCTGCTGGAGACCTCCGGCATGTCGGCCACCACCAAGCTCGCCCCCAAGGCCTTCAGCAGCCAGACGATGGCCCTCTGGTTCCTCTCCCTGGCCCTGGCCAACGGCATCCAGGCCCAGGTCGTGAAGCTCTACGACCAGGTCTCCCACCCCGTGTACTTCGGCGTCAACGGCGCCGTCGCCGTGGCCGTCGGCCTGGCCGTCCTCGCGCTCGCACCCTGGCTGCGGCGCACGATGCACCCCGTCCACTGAGGCGATTGGCGACCCCATCCGATGATCATCCGCACCGACCTCCCGTACGAGACCACCCGCGAGGATGTCCGGATCCCGCTGTCCGACGGCGTCGAGCTCTACGCCCGGATCTGGCGACCGGTGACGGACGCGCCCGTCCCCGCCCTCCTGGAGTACCTCCCCTACCGGCTCACCGACTGGACCGCGCCCCGCGACTGGCAGCGCCACCCCTGGTACGCGGGCCACGGCTACGCGTCGGTCCGGGTGGACGTGCGCGGCCACGGGTGCAGCGGGGGCCGCCCCGGCGACGAGTACGACGCCCGCGAGCTGGCCGACGGGGTCGCCGTGGTCGAGTGGCTGGCGGCGCAGCCGTGGTGCTCGGGCTCGGTGGGCATGTTCGGGATCTCCTGGGGCGGCTTCAACAGCCTCCAGATCGCCGCGCTCGGCCCCGAGGCGCTGAAGGCCGTCGTGACCGTGTGCTCGACCGACGACCGCTACGACAACGACGTGCACTACATGGGCGGCTCGGTGCTGGCCGTGGACATGCACGCCTGGGCGGCGACGATGCTGGCCTTCGCCGCGCGCCCGCCGGACCCGCTGTACGCGGGCGACGGCTGGCGGGAGCAGTGGCTGGACCGCCTGGAAGGCGTGGAACCGCTCGTCCACACCTGGCTCTCGCATCAGACCCGGGACGACTACTGGCGCCACGGCAGCGTCTGCGAGGACTACGCGGCCGTCGGCGCGGCCGTCCTCGCGGTGGGCGGCTGGCACGACCCGTACCGCGACACCGTGCTGCGGCTGGTCGAGCACCTGCCGGCGGACCGGGTCCGGGGGCTGATCGGCCCGTGGTCGCACCAGTACCCCGACCGCGGGCTGCCGCCGGGACCGGCGATCGGCTTCCTCCAGGAGACCCTGCGCTGGTGGGACCACTGGCTCAAGGGCGAGGACAACGGCGTCATGGACGAGCCGCTGCTCCGCTCCTGGATCAGCGACTCGCACCCGCCGGCCACCGTGTACGAGGAGCTGCCGGGCCGCTGGGTCGGCGAGAAGGCCTGGCCGTCCGCGTCGGTGATCCCGGTGCCGTACGGGCTCCAGGGCGCGCCCGTCGAGGTCGCCTCCCCGCAGCACACCGGGCTGGACGCGGGCCGGTTCTTCCCCTTCGGCAACGAGGCCGACCTGCCGCCCGACCAGCGCGAGGAGGACGCGAAGTCGGCCTGCTTCGAGTTCCCGGTGGGCGAGGGCGAGCCGGTGGAGATCCTGGGCCGCCCCGCGGTGACGCTGCGGCTGCGGATGGACGTCCCGTACGGGCAGGTCGTGGCCCGGCTGTGCGACGTAGCTCCGGACGGCTCCTCGACGCTCGTCACGCGGGGCGCGCTGAACCTGTCCGCGCGCCACGGCCGGGACCGGGCCGTCCCCTGGCCGACGGGCGCGTACGAGGACGTCACCTTCGAGCTGAACGGCATCGGGCACGCCTTCGCGCCGGGCCACCGGATCCGCCTGTCGCTGTCCTCCGCGTACTGGCCGTGGATCTGGCCGCGGGCCGGCTCCGAGGCGGGCTGGACCCTGGACCCGGCGGGCAGCGAGGTGACCCTCCCGGTGCGGGCGCGGTCCGCCGGGGACGACGGGATCGCCTTCGGCGAGCCGGAGCAGTCGCAGCCGCTGGGCGTGGTGTACCCGGACACGCTGGACGGGCCGCGACCCGAGCGGCTGGTCGTGCGGGACGTCGCGCGCGGGACGTGGCGGCTGGAGGTGGACCCGCGGTACGGGGGCACGCGGGTCTACCCGGACGGGCTGGAGTTCGGCGAGGACGCGGTGGAGGTGTACGAGATCCAGGAGGCGGACGCGCTGTCGGCGACCACCCGGTCGGAGTGGAAGGTGCGGCTGCGCCGGCCCGACCTGGGCTGGGACGCACGGGTCGAGACCCGGTCGGAGATCCGCTGCGACGAGGGCGGCTTCCTGACGTCGAACGAGGTGGTGTGCCGGGAGGGCGACGAGGTCGTCTTCCACCGCACGTGGGAGCGCCGCCTCCCCCGCACGGCGGGCTGACGGACCGCCCGGCCGCATGCAGCCCCGCCGGCGTGTGAGGCGCGGGGGTCCGGGGGCGGCGCCGCGGGGCGGCGCCGCGGAGAGGCCGCCGGGCCCCGCCCGTCAGGGGAAGAGGCGTTCCAGGACCACCGCGATGCCGTCGTCCTCGTTGGACAGCGTCAGCTCGTCGGCCACCGCGACCAGCTCGCGGTGCGCGTTCGCCATCGCCACCCCCCGGGCGGCCCAGGCGAACATCGGGATGTCGTTCGGCATGTCCCCGAAGGCGATCGTCCCCGCGGCCGACGCCCCCAGGAACTCCGCCGCCCGGGCCAGCCCGCTGGCCTTGTCGATGCCGGGCGGCTGGAGTTCCACCGTGTGCTCGCCGGCCATGGTGACGTTCACCAGGTCGCCGACCACCGCCCGCGCGAGCCGCGTCAGCTCGTCGTCGTCCAGCTCGGGATGCTGGAGCAGCACCTTGTTGATCGGGGCCGACCACAGGTCCGTCCTGCGCGGGACCCGGACCGTCGGCAGGTGGGGGTGCCACATCCGGTAGCCGGGCCCTATCAGCATCTCGGCGTCCACCCCCTCCTGGTTGACCGCCGCGTAGACCTCGCCGATCTCCGCCTCGATCTTGCCGAGGGCCACCTCGGCCAGCCCGCGGTCCATGGAGACGGAGTGCAGCAGGACCCCGCGCGCCGCGTCGTACACCTGGGCGCCCTGCCCGCACACCGCGAGCCCCGCATAGCCGAGGCCGTCCAGGACGTGCCGGACCTGTGGGACGGGGCGTCCCGTGACGACGATGTGGCGGGCTCCGGCGGCGCGGGCCGTGGCGAGTGCCTGGTGGGAGCGGGCGGAGACGGTGTCACCGGCGCACAGCAGAGTCCCGTCCAGGTCGGTGGCGATCAGGTCAAAGGGGAGGGCGGAAGTCACGGCGCCAAGGATACGGACCCCGTTGGACAAGTCCTACAAATATCGCCCGAATCCGGCCTCCCGCAGGCACCATCAGCCACGTAACGTGTCAACCAGCCCCCGGGACACCCCCGGACCGCGTCGAAAGCGAGGCAGCACCCCATGCCCCAGCAGAGCCCCCTCGATGTCCCCGAGGGCGACCCGTTCGGGCCGCACAACCTCCCCTACGGCGTCTTCTCGACCGCCGGGGAGAGCCGCCGCCGGATCGGCGTGCGCATCGGCGGGCACGTGCTCGACGCGGGGGCGGCCGCCGCCGCGCTCGGCTCCCCGTACGCCGGGCTGCTCGGGCAGCCCTCCCTCAACCCGCTGCTGGCCGCCGGGCGCACCGCCTGGCGCGACGTGCGCCGCGCGCTGACCGCGTGGGTCACCGACCCCGGCCACCGCCCGGCCGTGGAGCCGCACCTGCTGTCCCTGGACGCGGTCGAGCTGCACCTGCCGTACGAGGTCGCCGACTACGTCGACTTCTACGCCAGCGAGCACCACGCGACCAACGTCGGGAAGATCTTCCGCCCGGACGGGGACGCGCTGACCCCCAACTGGAAGCACCTGCCGATCGGTTACCACGGCCGCTCCGGCACGATCGTCGTCTCGGGCACGGACGTCGTACGGCCCTCCGGGCAGCGCAAGGCCCCGGCCGACCCGGCGCCCGTCTTCGGCCCGTCCGTCAAGCTCGACATCGAGGCCGAGGTCGGCTTCGTCGTCGGCACCCCCTCCGAGCTGGGCCGCCCGGTGGCGCTGGGCGAGTTCGAGGACCACGTCTTCGGCCTCTTCCTCCTCAACGACTGGTCCGCGCGCGACGTGCAGGCCTGGGAGTACGTGCCGCTCGGCCCGTTCCTCGGCAAGTCCTTCGCCACCTCCGTCTCCGCCTGGGTCACCCCGCTGGAGGCCCTCGACGCCGCCCGCGTCGCCCCTCCCGCCCGGGACTTCCCGCTCCTGCCCTACCTCGACGACGCGGCCGGCGACCGGCCCGGCGGCTTCGACCTGCACATCGCGGTCTCCATCAACGGGCAGGAGGTCTCGCGGCCGCCGTTCGCCTCGATGTACTGGACCGCCGCCCAGCAGCTCGCCCACATGACCGTCAACGGCGCCTCCCTGCGCACCGGCGACGTCTACGGCTCCGGCACCGTCAGCGGCCCGGACGCGGACCAGCGGGGCTCCCTGCTGGAGCTCACCTGGAACGGCCGCGACGCGATCGAACTCGCCGACGGCAAGCGGACGTTCCTGGAGGACGGCGACACCGTCACCCTCACCGCCTGGGCCCCGGGCCCCGACGGCACCCGCGTGGGCCTCGGCGAGGTCACCGGCCGCATCACCGGCTCCCGCTAGCGGGAGCGGGCGGCGCGGGGCTCCCCGCCGTCCGACGCCCCCTCACACGACGCCCCGTCACGCGGGCCGCACCCCTTTGGGCGCGGCCCGCGTGCGGCGCGCGCGGGGGGCCGGGATGGTGGACGGACGGTTCGGGAACCCGTACCCCGTACCCCCACCCGGAGGAGCCGCCATGCCCGTACGCAGCCTGAGGGCCGTTCTCGCCTGCGCCGCCACCGTGTCCCTCGGCCTGGTCGCCGTGGCCCCGGCCCACGGCGTCGAGGGGCCCGCGCCCGACCCGCGCAACCCCAGGGCGATGAAGGACATGGCGACGGCGATCCGGGCGACGGCCAGGTACGTGGACGAGCGGGAGGCGCTCAGGGACGGGTACGTCCCGAAGGGCGAGACCTGCATGACCAACCCGTTCGGCGTCGGCGCCATGGGCTACCACTACGTCAAGCAGGCCAACTGGGGCTCCAAGGACCCCGCGAAGCCCACCGCGCTCCTCTACAGCACCGAGAAGGACCGCCACGGCCGCCGCACGCTCCAGACCGTGGAGTGGATGGCGACCGACGGGGACCAGGACCTGAAGACCTCCGGCGACCGGCCGAGCATGTTCGGGCTGCCGTTCGACGGGCCCATGCCGGGCCACTGGGCGGGCATGCCCAAGCACTACGACCTGCACATGTGGGCGTACAAGGAGAACCCGGCCGGCCGCTTCCACAACTGGAACCCCGCGCTGACCTGCCCGAAGAAGACCCCGGCGGCAGGCGGCTCGAGCCACGCCCACGGCCACTAGCCTGGGCCGACCGATGCGGTCAAGTGCTCCCCGCATATGACTCACCCGAAGGGGCGGTATTTCGCGGATCCCCGGCGATACGCTGGCGCCACTCGCGAGACTTCGGCTCATGGGAGCACTGATGAACCCGGAACACAGCTGGCCGATCCCCCCGCCGGGCGGCTGGACTGCCGACGACCTGGACACGCTTCCGAATCTGCCTCCGCACACGGAGCTGATCGACGGGAGCCTGATCTTCGTGAGTCCGCAGACTCGATTCCACATGCGTGCGGTCAACTTTTTCACGTGGCAGCTCATGGATCAGCAGCCGCCGGACTCGGAGGTCTTCCGCGAGTTCACGATCGACATCGATCGCCATAATCGCCCCGAACCCGATGTCATCGTCGTGGACGAGAGTGCCACGGGCGATCTGGACCAGACCCGGCTCCCTGCGGGGTCCGTCCGCCTGGCCATCGAAGTGGTCTCGCCCGAGTCCGTCGGTCGTGATCGTGGCGTCAAACCGGTCAAGTATGCACAAGCGGGCATTCTTCACTTCTGGCGCGTCGAGAACAAGGATGGTCGCGCCGTGGTTTACGTCTACGAACTGGACCCGTCGACCGGGAGCTACGGGACCGCGGGCATCTTCCACGACCGCCTGAAAGTCTCGGCTCCCTTCCCCATCGACCTCGACCTGACCGCCATCACTGCGAAGCGGCGCACCGCCGAGTAACACCGCACACGCGCAGGGCCCGGCCCCCCGAAGGGGACCGGGCCCTGCGCCGTACCGGGACGGGTCAGCGGACGAACGTGCTCGCCTGCCCGGCCAGTTCCAGGAAGTACTGCGGGGCCACGCCCAGCACCAGCGTGACCGCGACGCCCACCGCGATGGTGGTCATCGTCAGCGGCGAGGGCACGGCCACCGTCGGGCCGTCGGCCTTCGGCTCGCTGAAGAACATCAGCACGATCACCCGGACGTAGAAGAACGCGGCGATCGCGGACGAGATGACGCCCACCACGACCAGCGCCCCCGCGCCGCTCTCCGCGGCCGCCTTGAACACGGCGAACTTGCCGGAGAAGCCGGACGTCAGCGGGATGCCCGCGAAGGCCAGCAGGAACACGGCGAAGACCGCCGCGGTCAGCGGCGAACGGCGGCCCAGACCGGCCCACTTGGACAGGTGCGTGGCCTCGCCACCCGCGTCGCGCACCAGCGTGACCACCGCGAAGGCGCCGATCGTCACGAAGGAGTACGCGCCCAGGTAGAACAGGACGGACTTGACGCCCTCCGCCGAGGTCGCGATGACACCGGCCAGGATGAAGCCCGCGTGCGCGATCGAGGAGTACGCCAGCAGCCGCTTGACGTCCGTCTGGGTCACGGCGATCACCGCGCCCGCCAGCATCGTCACGATCGCGACGCCCCACATCACCGGCCGCCAGTCCCAGCGCAGGCCCGGCAGGACCACGTAGAGGAGGCGCAGCAGGGCGCCGAAGGCGGCCACCTTCGTCGCGGCGGCCATGAAGCCGGTGATCGGCGTCGGGGCGCCCTGGTAGACGTCCGGGGTCCACATGTGGAAGGGGACCGCGCCGACCTTGAAGAGCAGGCCCGTCAGGATCAGCGCGCCGCCGATCAGCAGCAGCGCGTCGTTGCCCATGGTCCCGGCGAGCGCCGGGTCGACCTTGGTGACCGTGCCGTCGACCACGTCGGCGATCACGGCGTACGAGACCGAGCCCGCGTACCCGTAGAGCAGCGCGATGCCGAAGAGGAGGAAGGCGGAGGAGAAGGCGCCCAGCAGGAAGTACTTCACCGCGGCCTCCTGCGACATCAGCCGCTGGCGGCGGGCGACGGCGCAGAGCAGGTAGAGCGGGAGGGAGAAGACCTCCAGCGCGATGAACAGCGTCAGCAGGTCGTTGGCAGCCGGGAAGACCAGCATGCCGGCGATCGCGAACAGCGCCAGCGGGTACACCTCGGTGGTGGTGAAGCCCGCCTTCACGGCGGCCTTCTCGCTCTCGCTGCCCGGTACGGACGCCGCCTGGGCGGCGAAGGAGTCCACCCGGTTGCCGTGCGCCTCCGGGTCCAGGCGCCGCTCGGCGAACGTGAACACGGCCACGATCGAGGCCAGCAGGATGGTGCCCTGCAGGAACAGCGCCGGGCCGTCGACGGCGATGGCGCCCATGGCGGCGACCTGCGCCTTGGTGCTCCCGTACCCGCCGGCGGCGAGGCCGACGACCGCCGCGAAGGCCGAGGCCAGCGCGGCGACGGCGAGGAACACCTGGACGTAGTAGCGGGACCTGCGGGGGACGAAGGCCTCGACGAGGACTCCGACGATCGCCGCGCCCACCACGATCAGCGTGGGCGCGAGCTGCGCGTACTCGATGACCGGCGCCGGGATCCGGTCGACCGGTCCGTCGGCCGCCAGAGTCCACAGGCCCTGGGCAGCAGTCACGGTGCTCACTTGGCCGCCTCCCCATTCTTCGCAGGCACGGCCTCGACGGCCACTTCGGGCGCCGGGTCGGTCTGCTTCACGTCGGACATGGTGTGCTGCACCGCCGGGTTGACGATGTCGGTCAGCGGCTTCGGGTAGACGCCCAGTCCGATCAGCAGCACGATCAGCGGCGCGACCACCAGTACCTCCCGCAGGTGCAGGTCCGGCATGGTGCGGACCTCCTCCTTCACGGGGCCGGTCATCGTCCGCTGGTAGAGCACCAGCGTGTAGAGCGCGGCCAGCACGATGCCGGTGGTGGCGATGATGCCGACGACCGGGTACCGGGCGAACGTGCCGACCAGGACCAGGAACTCGCTGACGAAGGGCGCGAGGCCCGGCAGCGAGAGGGTGGCGAGGCCGCCGATCAGGAAGGTGCCCGCGAGGACCGGGGCCACCTTCTGGACGCCGCCGTAGTCGGCGATGAGCCGCGAACCGCGGCGCGAGATCAGGAACCCGGCCACCAGCATCAGCGCGGCCGTCGAGATCCCGTGGTTGACCATGTACAGCGTCGCCCCGGACTGGCCCTGGGAGGTCATCGCGAAGATGCCCAGGATGATGAAGCCGAAGTGCGAGATCGAGGCGTACGCGACCAGCCGCTTGATGTCCCGCTGGCCGACCGCGACCAGCGCGCCGTAGACGATGCTGATCAGGGCCAGGACCAGGATCACCGGCGTGGCCCACTTGCTGGCCTCCGGGAACAGCCCGAGGCAGAAGCGGAGCATCGCGAACGTGCCGACCTTGTCGACGACCGCGGTGATCAGGACGGCGACCGGCGCCGTGGCCTCGCCCATCGCGTTCGGCAGCCAGGTGTGCAGCGGCCACAGCGGGGCCTTCACCGCGAAGGCGAAGAAGAAGCCGAGGAACAGCCACCGTTCGGTGTTGGTCGCCATGTCGAGCGTGCCCGCGGCGCGGGCGGCGGTGATCTCCTGGAGCGAGAAGTTCCCGGCGACCACGTAGAGCCCGATGACGGCGGCCAGCATGATCAGGCCGCCGGCCAGGTTGTAGAGGAGGAACTTGACCGCCGCGTACGAGCGCTGCGCGGCCGCGTTCTCGTCGGACCCGGAGTGGGCCCGGTCGCCGAAGCCGCCGATGAGGAAGTACATCGGGATGAGCATGGCTTCGAAGAAGATGTAGAAGAGGAAGACGTCGGTGGCCTCGAAGGAGATGATCACCATCGCCTCGACCAGCAGGATCAGGGCGAAGAAGCCCTGCGTCGGCCGCCAGCGGGACGAGGAGGTCTCCAGGGGGTCGGCGTCGTTCCAGCCGGCCGCGATCACGAAGGGGATCAGCAGCGCGGTGAGTGCGATGAGCACCACGCCGATGCCGTCGACCCCGAGCTCGTAGCGGACGCCGAAGTCGGCGATCCAGGCACGGGACTCGGTCAGCTGGTAGCGGTCTCCGCCGGGCTCGAAGCGGATCGCGACGAGCACGGCCAGGGCCAGGGTCGCCAGCGAGAACAGCAGCGCGAGCCACTTGGCGAGCGTCCGGCGGGCGGCCGGGACGGCCGCCGTCAGGATCGCGCCGACCGCGGGTACCGCGGCCGTCACCGTCAGAAGCGGGAAATTCATCTCACACCGCCCTCATCAGCAGGGTCGCGGCGATCAGGATCGCCGTGCCCCCGAACATCGAGACCGCGTAGCTGCGGGCGTAGCCGTTCTGGAGCTTGCGCAGCCGGCCCGACAGCCCGCCGACGCCGGCGGCCGTCCCGTTGACCACTCCGTCGACCAGGCTGTGGTCGACGTACACGAGGGAACGGGTCAGGTGCTCCCCGCCGCGCACCAGCACAGCGTGGTTGAAGTCGTCCTGGTAGAGGTCCCGGCGGGCGGCCCGGGTGAGGACCGAACCGCGCGGGGCGACCACCGGGACGGGCCGCCGGCCGTACATCGACCAGGCGATGTCGACGCCGGCGGCCAGGACCACCATGGTGGCCGCGGTCACCGTCATGGCGCTGACCGGCGGGTGGCCGTGCTCGTAACCGGTGACGGGCTCCAGCCAGTTGAGGAACCGGTCGCCGATCTCGAAGAACCCGCCGGCGAAGACCGACCCGAACGCGAGGACGATCATCGGGATGGTCATGGACTTCGGGGACTCGTGCGGGTGCGGCGCGTTCCCCTCCGCGTCGGGTTGCCAGCGCTTCTCGCCGAAGAAGGTGAGGAGCATGACGCGGGTCATGTAGAAGGCGGTGATGCCGGCGCCCAGCAGGGTGACCCCGCCGAGGATCCAGCCCTGGGTGCCCCCCTTGGCGAAGGCCGCCTCGATGATCATGTCCTTGGAGAAGAAGCCGGACAGGCCGGGGAAGCCGATGATCGCCAGGTAGCCGAGGCCGAAGGTCACGAAGGTGACCGGCATGTACTTCCGCAGGCCGCCGTACTTGCGCATGTCGACCTCGTCGTTCATCCCGTGCATCACGGAACCCGCGCCGAGGAACAGGCCGGCCTTGAAGAAGCCGTGCGTGACCAGGTGCATGATCGCGAAGACGTAGCCGATGGGGCCGAGGCCCGCGGCGAGGATCATGTAGCCGATCTGCGACATCGTCGAGCCCGCGAGGGCCTTCTTGATGTCGTCCTTCGCGCAACCGACGATCGCACCGAAGAGGAGCGTGACCGCGCCCACGACGGTGACCACCAGCTGGGCGTCGGGCGCCCCGTTGAAGATGGCTCCCGAGCGGACGATCAGGTAGACGCCCGCGGTGACCATCGTGGCGGCGTGGATCAGGGCCGAGACCGGGGTCGGGCCCTCCATCGCGTCACCGAGCCAGGACTGGAGCGGCACCTGCGCCGACTTGCCGCAGGCGGCCAGCAGCAGCATCAGGCCGATCGCCGTCAGCGTGCCCTCGGACGTCTCGCCGACCGCGCCGAACACCGGGCCGAAGGCGAAGGTGCCGAACGTGGTGAACATCAGCATGATCGCGATCGACAGGCCGATGTCGCCGACGCGGTTGACCAGGAAGGCCTTCTTCGCGGCGGTGGCCGCGCTGGGCTTGTGCTGCCAGAAGCCGATCAGGAGGTACGAGGCGAGGCCCACGCCCTCCCAGCCGAAGTACAGGAGCAGGTAGTTGTCGGCGATGACGAGCAGCAGCATCGCCGCGACGAACAGGTTCAGGTAGCCGAAGAAGCGGCGGCGCCGCTCGTCGTGCTCCATGTACCCGATCGAGTACACGTGGATGAGCGTGCCCACCCCCGAGATGAGCAGGACGAACGTCATCGACAGCTGGTCGAGCTGGAACGCGATGTCGGCCTGGAAGCCCTCCACCGGAATCCAGCTGAACAGGAACTGGTTCAGGGTACGGTCCTCGGCGCCGCGTCCCAGCATGTCGGCGAACAGCGCGACCCCGATGCCGAAGGACACGGCCGCCAGCAGCGTGCCGATCCAGTGGCCGGTCTTGTCGAGGCGCCGGCCGCCGCACAGCAGCACCACCGCTCCGAGCAGGGGCGCCGCCACCAGCAGCGCAATCAGATTCTCCACGGTGAACGCCCCTTACAGCTTCATCAGGCTGGCGTCGTCGACCGAGGCCGAGTGGCGGGTACGGAACAGGGACACGATGATCGCGAGGCCCACCACGACCTCCGCGGCGGCGACGACCATCGTGAAGAAGGCGATGATCTGGCCGTCGAGGTTGCCGTGCATGCGGGAGAAGGTCACGAAGGCGAGGTTGCAGGCGTTGAGCATCAGCTCGACGCACATGAACAGCACGATCGCGTTCTTCCGGATCAGCACGCCGGCCGCGCCGATGGTGAACAGCAGCGCCGCCAGGTACAGGTAGTTGACGGGGTTCACTTCGAGGCCTCCTCACGGCCGAGGCGCTCCGCGGAGGCCTGCTCCAGTGCCTTGAGGTCGTCCAGGGCCTGGCCGGAGACGTCCCGGATCTGGCCGCGGGCCCGCAGGGTCTGGTTGACCGTCAGCTCGGACGGGGTGCCGTCCGGCAGCAGGCCCGGTACGTCCACCGCGTTGTGCCGGGCGTAGACGCCGGGGGCGGGCAGCGGCGGGAGCTGGACGCCGTCCCGCACGCGCCGGTCGGCGAGCTCGCGCTGGGTGGCGGCGCGCTCGGTGCGCTCGCGGTGGGTGAGCACCATCGCGCCGACGGCGGCGGTGATCAGCAGGGCGCCGGTGATCTCGAAGGCGAAGACGTACTTGGTGAAGATCAGCTGGGCCAGGCCCTCGACGTGGCCGCCGGAGTTGATCCGGCCGAGCCCGTTGAAGTGGGTGATCCCGGCGTTGCCGATGCCGGCGATCAGCAGGATCCCGAAGCCGAGTCCGCACAGGGCGGCCAGCCAGCGCTGCCCCTTGATCGTCTCCGTGAGGGAGTCGGCGGCGGTGACGCCGACGAGCATGACCACGAAGAGGAAGAGCATCATGATCGCGCCGGTGTAGACGACGACCTGGACGACGCCCAGGAAGTACGCCCCGTTCGCGAGGTAGAAGACCGCCAGGATGATCATCGTCCCGGCCAGGCTCAGTGCGCTGTGGACGGCCTTCTTCATCAGGATCGTGGCCAGCGCGCCGATGACGGCGACGGTGCCGAGGATCCAGAACTGCACGGCCTCACCGGTGGAGGTGAGCGAGGTGGCCGCAGCGGCGATCGTGCTCATGCCCCCACCTCCTCGGAATCGTCCGCCGTCGTCTCGCCCTTGGACACCGCGACCTGCCGGACCGTGCCCGGGGCGGCGCCCGTCACCAGTCCGCGGTAGTAGTCCGTGTCGTCCATGCCGGGGAAGACCGAGTGCGGCGCCTCGACCATGCCTTCGGTCAGGCCGGAGAGCAGCTGCTCCTTGGTGTAGATGAGCGCCTCGCGGCTGGAGTCGGCCAGTTCGAACTCGTTCGTCATGGTCAGCGCCCGCGTCGGGCACGCCTCGACGCACAGCCCGCACAGGATGCAGCGGGCGTAGTTGATCTGGTAGACGCGGCCGTAGCGCTCGCCCGGGGAGTAGCGCTCCTCCTCGGTGTTGTCCGCGCCCTCCACGTAGATCGCGTCGGCGGGACAGGCCCAGGCGCACAGTTCGCACCCGATGCACTTCTCCAGACCGTCCGGGTGCCGGTTGAGCTGATGCCGTCCGTGGAAGCGCGGGGCGGTGGTCTTCTCCTGCTCCGGGTACTGCTCGGTGAGGCGCTTCTTGAACATGGCCTTGAAGGTCACGCCGAAGCCGGCCACCGGGTTCTGCCACTTGTCGTCGGACATCTCTCAAGCCTCCTCTCGGTCACTGTCGGAATTCGTCCCGCCGCTGACGATCAGCTCCCGCTCGTCGCGGGACCTCCGGCGCGGTACGGGTGCCAGCTGCTGGCCGGGCTTGGGCGGTACGGGGAACCCGCCCGCCAGCGGGTCGAAGGGCTCGGCGTCGTGGACGGCCTCCCGGGCCGCCGCCTTCTCCCGCTTGTCGCGGAAGAGGTCCACGACGAAGGAGAGGAGCAGGATCGCCACGACGGCCCCGCCGACGTAGAGGACGATCTCGCTGAAGTCGTAGGCCTCGTTGCGCAGCGCGCGGACGGTGGCCACGAGCATCAGCCAGACCAGCGAGACCGGGATCAGGACCTTCCAGCCCAGCTTCATCAGCTGGTCGTAGCGCACGCGGGGCAGCGTGCCGCGGAGCCAGATGAAGAAGAAGAGGAGGAGCTGCACCTTGAGGACGAACCAGAGCATCGGCCACCAGCCGTGGTTCGCGCCCTCCCAGTAGGTGGAGATCGGCGCCGGGGCCCGCCAGCCGCCCAGGAAGAGGGTGACCGAGACGGCCGAGACGGTGACCATGTTGACGTACTCGGCGAGCATGAACAGCGCGAACTTGATGGAGGAGTACTCGGTGTTGAAGCCGCCGACGAGGTCGCCCTCGGACTCCGGCATGTCGAAGGGGGCGCGGTTCGTCTCCCCGACCATCGTGATCACGTAGATGATGAAGGAGACCGGCAGCAGGATGATGTACCAGCGGTCCGCCTGGGCCTCGACGATCGCCGAGGTCGACATCGACCCGGAGTAGAGGAAGACCGAGGCGAAGGCCGCGCCCATCGCGATCTCGTACGAGATCATCTGCGCGCAGGAGCGCAGGCCGCCGAGGAGCGGGTAGGTCGAGCCGGAGGACCAGCCGGCGAGCACGATGCCGTAGATGCCGACCGAGGCCACCGCGAGGATGTAGAGCATCGCGATGGGCAGGTCGGTCAGCTGCATCGTGGTGCGCTGGCCGAAGATGGAGACCTCGTTGCCGGCGGGCCCGAAGGGGATCACCGCGATGGCCATGAAGGCCGGGATGGCCGCGATGATCGGGGCCAGGACGTAGACGACCTTGTCGGCCCGCTTGACGATCAGGTCTTCCTTCAGCATGAGCTTCACGCCGTCGGCGAGCGACTGGAGCATGCCCCAGGGGCCGTGCCGGTTGGGGCCGATGCGCAACTGCATCCAGGCGACGACCTTGCGCTCCCACACGATGGAGAACAGCACGGTCACCATCAGGAAGGCGAAGCAGAAGACGGCCTTGATGACGACGAGCCACCAGACGTCGCGGCCGAAGAGGGAGAGGTCCTCCGCGGCGATCTGTACCGCGTTCACGCGTCCACCTCCGCAGTGCTGGCGCCCGCGCCGGCCGGGGTCGCCGGGCCGATGCGCACGAGGGTGCCCGGACGGGCGCCGGTGTCGGCGAGGACGCCGGATCCGGTGGAGTTCAGCGGGAGCCAGACCACGCGGTCGGGCATCTCGGTGATCCGCAGCGGCAGTTCCACGGTCCCGGCGGGGCCGGTGACCGCGAGGACGTCGCCGCTCTTGACGCCGGTCTCGGCGGCCGTGGCCGCCGACAGCCGGGCGGTGGCCTCGTGCCGGGTGCCGGCCAGGGCGTCGTCGCCGTCCTGGAGGCGGCCCTGGTCGAGGAGCAGGCGGTGGCCCGCGAGGACCGCCTCGCCCGCTCCGGGACGGGGCAGCGGCTCCGTGTCGGTGGACTGCTCGGTGGCGAGCGCCCCCTCCCACGGGCCGAGCCGCTCCAGCTCCCGGCGTACGGCGTGCACGTCGGGCAGGGCGATCGGCCGGTCGGCCGCGTCGGCCAGCATGTGCAGCACGCGGGAGTCGGCGGGGGCGAGGCGCCGGGTCATCTGCTCGGGCTTGAGGGCGGCCTCGAACGGCCGGACCCTGCCCTCCCAGTTGACGAACGCGCCCGGCTTCTCGGCGACCGCGGCGACCGGGAAGACCACGTCGGCGTGGTCGGTGACCTCGCTGGGCCGCAGTTCCAGACAGACCACGAAGGCCTCCTGGAGCGCGGTGCGGGCGCGGGCCGGGTCGGGCAGGTCGGCGACCTCCACGCCCGCGACCAGCAGCGCGGACAGCTCGCGCGTGGCCGCGGCCTCGACGATCTGCCCGGTGTCTCGGCCGTAGCGGTGCGGGAGGTCGTCCAGGCCCCAGGCGGTGGCGACCTCGTCGCGGGCCCGCGGATCGGTGGCCGGGCGGCCGCCGGGCAGCAGGGACGGCAGCGCGCCCGCCTCGACGGCGGCCCGCTCCCCGGCCCGGCGCGGGATCCACACCAGCGCGGCGCCGGTGGCGGTGGCGGCCCGTACGGCGGCGGTCAGCGCGCCCGGGACGCCGGCGAGGCGCTCCCCGACCACGATGACGGCGCCGGGCTCGCGCAGCGCGTCGGCGGCGGTGGACCCGCCGGCCTCCAGGCCGTCGCGGGTGGCCAGCGCGTCGATCCACGCGGGCTCGGTGCCGGGGGCGGCGGCCAGCAGGGTGCCGCCCGCCTTGGCCAGGCCCCGGGTGGCGAAGGGGGCGAGGGCGAAGGTCCGCTGCTTGTGCTTGCGGTGGGCCTTGCGCAGCCGCAGGAAGACGCCGGGGGCCTCTTCCTCGGCCTCGATGCCGGCGAGCAGCACCGCGGGCGCCGCCTCCAGCGAGGCGTACGTGACGCCGGTGCCGTCGAGGTCCTTGCCGGTGCCGGCGACGGAGGCGGCCAGGAACTCGGCCTCCTCCGCGCTGTGCACGCGGGCCCGGAAGTCGATGTCGTTGGTGTCGAGCACCACGCGCGCGAACTTGGCGTACGCGTAGGCGTCCTCGACGGTGAGCCGGCCGCCGGTCAGCACGCCCGCGCGGCCGCGCGCGGCGGCCAGCCCGTTCGCCGCGGCCTCCAGCGCCTCGGGCCAGCTCGCCGGGGCCAGGATGCCGTCGGTGCCGCGCACCAGCGGGGTGGTCAGCCGGTCCGGGCGCTGCGCGTAGCGGAACCCGAAGCGGCCCTTGTCGCAGATCCACTCCTCGTTGACCTCGGGGTCCTCGGCGGCCAGGCGGCGCAGCACCTTGCCGCGCCGGTGGTCGGTCCGGGTCGCGCAGCCGCCCGCGCAGTGCTCGCACACGCTCGGGGAGGAGACGAGGTCGAACGGGCGGGAGCGGAACCGGTAGGCGGCCGAGGTCAGCGCGCCGACGGGGCAGATCTGGATGGTGTTGCCGGAGAAGTACGACTCGAACGGGTCGTCCTCGCCGGTGCCGACCTGTTGGAGCGCGCCCCGCTCCAGCAGCTCGATCATCGGGTCGCCGGCGATCTCGTTGGAGAAGCGCGTGCAGCGCGCGCACAGCACGCACCGCTCGCGGTCCAGCAGCACCTGGGTGGAGATCGGGACGGGCTTCTCGTAGGTGCGCTTCCTGCCCTCGAAGCGGGACTCGGCGTTGCCGTGGGACATCGCCTGGTTCTGCAGCGGGCACTCGCCGCCCTTGTCGCAGACCGGGCAGTCCAGCGGGTGGTTGATGAGCAGCAGCTCCATCACCCCGCGCTGGGCCTTGTCGGCGACCTCCGACGTCAGCTGCGTCTTGACGACCATGCCGTCGGTGCAGGTGATCGTGCAGGAGGCCATCGGCTTGCGCTGGCCCTCGACCTCGACGATGCACTGGCGGCAGGCGCCGGCCGGCGAGAGGAGGGGGTGGTCGCAGAACCGGGGGATCTCGATGCCGAGCTGTTCGGCGGCCCGGATCACCAGCGTGTCCTTGGGCACCGACAGCTCGACGCCGTCGATGGTCAGGGAGACCAGGTTCTCCGGGGGCACGGCGGCCTCCCCGCCACCGGCCGGAGCGTTGGTGGTGATGGTCATGCGTTCACCTCCGTGTCAGCCCAGAGGGTCGACTTCTTGGGGTCGAAGGGGCAGCCCTTGCCCGTGATGTGCTGCTCGTACTCCTCGCGGAAGTACTTGAGCGAGGAGAAGATCGGGCTGGCCGCACCGTCGCCGAGGGCGCAGAAGGACTTGCCGTTGATGTTGTCGGCGATGTCGTTCAGCTTGTCGAGGTCGGACATGACGCCCTTGCCGGCTTCGATGTCGCGCAGCAGCTGGACGAGCCAGTACGTGCCCTCGCGGCACGGGGTGCACTTGCCGCAGGACTCGTGGGCGTAGAACTCGGTCCACCGGGTGACGGCCCGCACCACGCACGTCGTCTCGTCGAAGCACTGGAGCGCCTTGGTGCCGAGCATCGAGCCGGCCGCGCCGACGCCCTCGTAGTCGAGGGGCACGTCGAGGTGCTCGTCCGTGAACATCGGGGTGGAGGAGCCGCCCGGGGTCCAGAACTTCAGCCGGTGGCCGGGGCGCATCCCGCCGCTCATGTCGAGCAGCTGGCGCAGGGTGATGCCGAGCGGGGCCTCGTACTGACCGGGGCCGGAGACGTGGCCGGAGAGCGAGTAGAGCGTGAAGCCGGGGGACTTCTCCGTCCCCATCGCCTTGAACCAGTCCTTGCCGTTGTTCAGGATCGCGGGCACCGAGGCGATGGACTCGACGTTGTTGACGACGGTCGGGCACGCGTAGAGCCCCTCGACGGCCGGGAAGGGCGGTCGCAGCCGGGGCTGTCCGCGCCGGCCTTCGAGGGAGTCGAGCAGTGCCGTCTCCTCGCCGCAGATGTACGCGCCCGCCCCGGCGTGCACCGTGATGTCGAGGTCGAGCCCGCTGCCGAGGATGTCCTTGCCGAGGTATCCGGCCTCGTACGCCTCGCGGACCGCCTCGTGCAGGCGCCGCAGCACCGGTACGACCTCGCCGCGCAGGTAGATGAAGGCGTGCGCGGAGCGGATCGCGTAGCACGCGATGATCATTCCCTCGATGAGGGAATGCGGGTTGGCGAAGAGGAGCGGGATGTCCTTGCAGGTCCCCGGCTCCGACTCGTCCGCGTTCACCACCAGGTAGTGCGGCTTCCCGTCGCCCTGCGGGATGAACTGCCACTTCATCCCGGTGGGGAAGCCCGCGCCGCCGCGGCCGCGCAGGCCGGAGTCCTTCACGTAGGCGATGAGGTCGTCGGGGGTCATGGCGAGCGCCTTGCGCAGGCCCTCGTACCCCTCGTGGCGCCGGTAGGTCTCCAGCGTCCACGACCGCGGGTCGTCCCAGAACGCCGACAGGACCGGGGCGAGGAGCTTCTCCGGACTCGTCCCGTTCTTACTGAGTTCAGTGGACACGGTCATCACTCCCCTCCCTCGGTGGTGGTCTCGCCCCGCGGGTGCACGATCGAGGTGTGCGGGGTCTCGCCGCGGGCGATGCGCAGCCCGATGAGGGAGGCGGGTCCGGCGCCGCCGGTGGCCTCCACGGCGCCCTCGCGCTCGTCCGGGAAGCCGGCCAGGATCCGGGCCGTCTCCTTGTACGTGCACAGCGGCGCGCCCCGGGTCGGCTCGACCGGGCGGCCGGCCAGCAGGTCGTCGACCATGGCCTTGGCGGACTCGGGGGTCTGGTTGTCGAAGAACTCCCAGTTCACCATCACCACGGGGGCGAAGTCGCAGGCCGCGTTGCACTCGATGTGCTCCAGCGTGACCTTGCCGTCGGGGGTGGTCTCGTTGTTGCCGACCCCGAGGTGTTCCTTGAGCTCGTCGAAGATGGCGTCGCCGCCCATCACCGCGCACAGCGTGTTCGTGCAGACGCCGACCTGGTAGTCGCCGGAGGGCTTGCGCCGGTACATCGTGTAGAAGGTGGCCACGGCGGTGACCTCGGCGGTGGTCAGGCCCAGCACGTCGGCGCAGAAGCGGATGCCGGTGCGCGAGACGTAGCCCTCCTCCGACTGGATCAGGTGGAGCAGGGGCAGCAGCGCGCTGCGGCTGTCGGGATAGCGCGCGATGACCTCGGCGGCGTCCGCCGCGAGCCGCTCGCGCACCTCCGCCGGGTAGTCCGGGGCGGGCAGCCGGGGCATGCCCAGTTGGATGTCGGTCATCGGTCGACGCCTCCCATCACGGGGTCGATGGAGGCGACGGCGACGATGACGTCGGCGATCTGGCCGCCTTCGCACATCGCGGCCATGGCCTGCAGGTTGGTGAAGGACGGGTCCCGGAAGTGGACCCGGTAGGGGCGGGTGCCGCCGTCGGAGACGACGTGGACGCCGAGTTCGCCCTTGGGCGATTCGACGGCCGCGTAGGCCTGCCCGGCGGGGACCCGGAAGCCCTCGGTCACCAGCTTGAAGTGGTGGATGAGGGCTTCCATGGAGGTGCCCATGATGTTCTTGATGTGGTCGAGCGAGTTGCCGAGGCCGTCGGGCCCCATGGCCAGCTGCGCCGGCCAGGCGATCTTCTTGTCGGCGACCATCACCGGCCCCGGCTCCAGCCGGTCCAGGCACTGCTCGACGATCCGCAGCGACTGGCGCATCTCCTCCAGGCGGATCAGGAACCGCCCGTACGAGTCGCAGGTCTCGGTGGTCGGGACGTCGAACTCGTACGTCTCGTAACCGCAGTACGGGTCCGACCTGCGCAGGTCGTGCGGCAGGCCCGCGGACCGCAGCACCGGGCCGGTGGCGCCGAGCGCCATGGCTCCGGTCAGGTCCAGGTAGCCGACGTCCTGCATGCGGGCCTTGAAGATGGGGTTGCCGGTGGCGAGCTTGTCGTACTCCGGCAGGTTCTTCTTCATGGTCTTGACCAGCTCGCGCAGTTGGTCGACCGCGCCCGGGGGCAGGTCCTGGGCGAGGCCGCCGGGCCGGACGAACGCGTGGTTCATGCGCAGGCCGGTGATCAGCTCGAAGACGTCCAGGATCAGTTCGCGGTCGCGGAAGCCGTAGATCATGATCGTGGTCGCGCCCAGTTCCATGCCGCCGGTGGCGATGCACACCAGGTGGGAGGAGAGCCGGTTGAGTTCCATGAGCAGGACGCGGATGACGGTGGCGCGGTCCGGGATCTGGTCGGTGATGCCGAGCAGCTTCTCGACGCCGAGGCAGTAGGCCGTCTCGTTGAAGAACGGCGTCAGGTAGTCCATGCGCGTCACGAAGGTGGTGCCCTGCGTCCAGTTCCGGTATTCGAGGTTCTTCTCGATGCCGGTGTGCAGGTAGCCGATTCCGCAGCGGGCCTCGGTGACCGTCTCGCCGTCGATCTCCAGGATCAGGCGGAGCACTCCGTGGGTGGACGGGTGCTGGGGACCCATGTTGACGATGATCCGCTCGTCGTCCGCGCGAGCCGCCGACTGGACGATCTCGTCCCAGTCGCCGCCGGTGACGGTGTAGACGAGGCCTTCGGTGGTCTCCCGGGAGGAGGCGTGTGAAGTGGACATCAGCTGTACGACCTCCGCTGGTCGGGAGCCGGGATCTGGGCGCCCTTGTACTCGACGGCGATGCCGCCGAGCGGGTAGTCCTTGCGCTGCGGGAAGCCCTGCCAGTCGTCCGGCATCATGATCCGCGTGAGGGCGGGGTGCCCGTCGAAGACCAGGCCGAAGAAGTCGTAGGTCTCGCGCTCGTGCCAGTCGTTGGTCGGGTAGACCGCCACCAGCGACGGGACGTGCGGGTCGCCGTCCGGGACCGACACCTCCAGCCGCAGGATCCGCCCGTGGGTGAGCGAGCGCAGGTGGTAGACGGCGTGCAGCTCGCGCCCCTTGTCGCCGGGGAAGTGCACCCCGGAGACACCGGTGCAGAGCTCGAAGCGCAGGGCCGGGTCGTCGCGCAGGGTGCGCGCGACGCGCACGAGGTGCTCGCGGGCGATGTGGAAGGTCAGCTCGTCCCGGTCGACCACCGTCTTCTCGATGGCGTTCCCGGGAAGCACGTCCTGCTCCTCCAGGGCCCCTTCGAGCTCGTCGGCGACCTCGTCGAAGTACGAGCCGTACGGGCGGCTGCTCGCGCCGGGCAGGGCCACGGTGCGGACCAGGCCGCCGTAGCCGCTGGTGTCGCCGCCGGCCGCCGCACCGAACATGCCCGTGCGGACGCCGATGACCTCGGGGCCCTGGGCCCGCGGAGCGGGGACGTTGCTGCCGTTCTCCGGCTCTTGGGTCTCGCTCACCGGAGCAGCCCCTTCATCTCGATGGTGGGGAGTGCCTTGAGGGCCGCCTCCTCCGCCTCGCGGGCGGCCTCTTCCCGGTTCACGCCGAGCTTGGAGCCCTGGATCTTCTGGTGGAGCTTGAGGATCGCGTCCATCAGCATCTCGGGGCGCGGCGGGCAGCCGGGGAGGTAGATGTCCACCGGGACGATGTGGTCGACGCCCTGGACGATGGCGTAGTTGTTGAACATTCCGCCCGAGGATGCACAAACCCCCATGGAGATGACCCATTTGGGAGCGGGCATCTGGTCGTACACCTGCCGCAGCACGGGCGCCATCTTCTGGCTGACCCGGCCGGCCACGATCATCAGGTCGGCCTGGCGCGGCGAGCCGCGGAAGACCTCCATGCCGAAGCGGGCGAGGTCGTACCGGCCCGCTCCGGTCGTCATCATCTCGATGGCGCAGCAGGCGAGGCCGAAGGTCGCGGGGAAGACGGATGACTTGCGCACCCATCCCGCGGCCTGTTCGACGGTGGTCAGCAGAAAGCCGCTCGGCAGCTTCTCTTCCAGTCCCATGGAAACCTCAGCCCCTCAGTCCCATTCCAGGCCGCCGCGGCGCCAGACGTAGGCGTAGGCGACGAAGACGGTGAGCACGAAGAGCAGCATCTCGACGAGCCCGAAGATCCCCAGGGAGTCGAAGGTGACGGCCCAGGGGTAGAGGAAGACAACCTCGATGTCGAAGACGATGAAGAGCATCGCCGTCAGGTAGTACTTGATGGGGAAGCGGCCGCCGCCGGCCGGCATCGGAGTCGGCTCGATGCCGCACTCATACGCTTCAAGCTTTGCCCGGTTGTACCGTTTTGGACCGATCAGCGTGGCCATGACCACGGAGAAGATCGCAAACCCTGCGCCGAGGGCGCCGAGCACGAGGATGGGCGCGTACGCATTCACGCTCCTCGCTCCTTCCAGTCGTCCTTGACCGTTGGACCGCCGTACCGGCCGGGGATGCCGCCCAGTAATGGACTGGGGGCGTGACCCGCCTCGCGAAGATCGTGTACATGTGAGGCAGTTCACAAGCCGGACTGCTGCGCATCCTATGCCTGCCTCTCTGTGATCTGCGACACGGGTTACAACAACGAGTTTGTGATCTCCACCACCTGACGAACGATCATGAAGTCGGATGAGCGGTGATCTTCATACGTGAAGCATCCGGACGGTCACGAATGGTGACATCCATCATCGTTACCGCAGGTAGAGGGCGTGCCTCCACTATCAAGGGTGCCCCTTGCATGCAAATTGGCGCAAGGCTGTGGCGCGTGCTATCGGCATCAGGCCTCCCCCGACCGGGGGACCACGTGCGTACCGAGGTGGACGCGAGGCAGAAGCCGGACAGAACGGGCACCCGGGCACGTGCATCCGTTCACGAACCACGCGATGCCTTCACAGCCGGGTCACAACGGGGCCACGGCGTCCGCACAGCGTGACGTCACTGTGACCTGCGTCACAGTGAATCGGCGCTTCCGAAACGGGGCTTGGCCAACTGTCCGGCGGAATGGTAGGCCGTGGATCAATTCGGACTTAATGCAGAAACCACATGATCACAGGGTTGTGACGGTGTGTCCGATTAGCCCGTTACTGCGTCAATAAGAGGGCCGGAGCGCCCGGTTAGCCCCCTTCGCGCACAACTGTGGCGCAGACCACGTTTCTTGAAGGGACCCCTGACACCCTGATAGCGCTTGTCCTCATGTCCCACACCGCTCACATACCCAGCCACCGGAAGCCCCGCCGCAGCGCCTCGAAGCTCGCGGTCCGCGCCGGAGTAGCCGGTGGCGTCCTCAGCACCCTGGCCATGGCCGGAACCGCGAGCGCGTCCCCGACCGCAGAGCCCGTGGCCGAGACGACGCTCGAGATGCCGGTCCTCGACCTGGACCTCGGCGCCGACGTCTCCTCCGCCGTCACCGTCGCGGCCGAGAACACCCGTCTGGCCGCCGTCGAGGGCGAACTGACCGCCCAGGAGGAGAGCGCCCGCACCGGCGCCGCCGCCGAGGCGAAGAAGGCCAAGGAAGACGCCCAGCAGAAGGCCGACGCCGACAAGAAGGCGCAGCAGGAGGCCGACCGCAAGGAAGCGGCCGACCGCGCCAACCGGAGCGCCGCCCGCTCCACGCTGGCGACCGCCTCCGCGTCCGACTCCGGCTCCGGCTCCGGTTCGAAGTCCACCTCGGGCTCCGGCAAGAGCACCGCCCCCTCCCAGGGCACGGGCACCGTCACCGCGCCGGCCACCGGCTCCGCCGCGGCCATCGTGAACTTCGCCCGCGCGCAGGTCGGCAAGGCGTACGTGCTCGGCGGCACCGGCCCGTCGTCGTTCGACTGCTCCGGCCTCGTCGGCGCCGCCTACCGCCAGGCCGGCATCACCCTGCCGCGCATGTCCCAGCAGCAGTCCACGGCGGGCACCTCGGTGTCCCTCAGCGCCCTGCAGCCGGGCGACATCCTGTACTGGGGCTCCAAGGGCAGCGCGTACCACGTCGCCCTCTACGTCGGCGGCGGCAAGTTCGTCGGCGCGCAGAACTCCAGCACCGGCATCGTGGAGCGCTCGCTGAGCTACGACAAGCCGACGGGCGCCGTGCGCGTCCTCTGAGCCGTCCTCCGGTCTCCGGAGCGTCAGGAAGGGCCGGTACTCCCCCGCTCGGGGGTGGAGTACCGGTCCTTCGGCGTCCTCGGACCACGGAGGCCGCCGGGGCGGGGACGGCGGAGCGGGCCTCGCGCCGCCGTCCCCGCCCCGGCGTACGGCCTGCGCAACACCTCCCGGCCGCATCCGCCCGGCGCCCTGCGAAGATGGCGGCGGCGCGTCCGTCCCGTCGGACCCGCCCCGACCCTGGAGGTGGTGGTCCCGTGAGCGCTCGACCGCACGCGTACCCCGGCGGGGGCGACCCCGCCGCCGTCCCGGCCGCGTCCGGGCTCGGCCTCCTCGCCCTCGGCGGCCTGCTGCTGGGCACCGCCCGCCCCTGGCAGAAGCCCGGGAACGCGCTGTCCCTCGGCCTCGGCTGGAGCGCCTCGGCGGTGCTCCTGCTGTGCGGGCTGGTGCTCCTGACCCGCTGCGTGCGCACGGTGCACTGCGCCGGGGACGCCGCCGGGGAGCCGTAGGAAGGCCCGTACGGCGCCCGCACGACGGCCCGTGCCGGCGTTGCCCGTACGACGCCCCTCCGGCTCCCGGAACGGCGAAACGGGCCGCGCCGGGGAGACCCCGCCGCGGCCCGCCTCGCAGGACCGGCCGCATCCGCGCCCGCGTCAGGCCTTCGGGGCCATCTTCGAGAGCCCGTTGATGATGCGGTCCATCGCGTCGCCGCCCGTCGGGTCGGTCAGGTTGGCCAGCATCTTCAGCGTGAACCGCATGAGCACCGGGTGGGTCAGGCCGCGCTGGGTGGCCACCTTCATGACCTTCGGGTTGCCGATCAGCTTCACGAAGGCGCGGCCCAGCGTGTAGTAACCGCCGTACGTCTCCTTGAGGACCTTCGGGTAGCTGTGCAGGGTGAGCTCGCGCAGCGCCGTGGTGGCGCGGGAGTGCGCCTGCACGATGACGTCGGCCGCGATCTGGCCCGATTCCATCGCGTAGGCGATGCCCTCGCCGTTGAACGGGTTGACGAGCCCGCCCGCGTCACCGACGAGCAGCAGGCCCTTGGTGTAGTGCGGCTGCCGGTTGAACGCCATCGGCAGGGCCGCGCCGCGGATCGGCTGCGTCATGTTCTCGGGGGTGTAGCCCCAGTCCTCGGGCATGGACGCGCACCAGGCCTTGAGGACCTCGCGCCAGTCCAGCTCCTTGAAGGCGGAGGAGGAGTTGAGGATGCCGAGGCCGACGTTGGAGGTGCCGTCGCCCATGCCGAAGATCCAGCCGTAGCCGGGCAGCAGCCGGTCCTGCGCGCCGCGCCGGTCCCACAGCTCCAGCCAGGACTCCAGGTAGTCGTCGTCGTGCCGGGGCGAGGTGAAGTACGTCCGCACGGCGACGCCCATCGGGCGGTCCTCACGCCGGTGCAGGCCCATCGCGAGGGACAGCCGGGAGGAGTTGCCGTCGGCCGCGACGACCAGCGGGGCGCTGAAGGTGACCGGGGTCTTCTCCTCGCCGAGCTTCGCCTGCACGCCGGTGATGTGGCCGGTGCGCGGGTCGCGCACGGGCTCGCCGACGTTGCAGCGCTCGTAGAGCCGGGCGCCGGCCTTCTGCGCCTGGCGGGCCAGGGTCTCGTCGAAGTCGTCGCGCTTGCGCACGAGTCCGTAGTCCGGATAGGAGGCGAGTTCCGGCCAGTCCAGCTGGAGGCGCTGGCCGCCGCCGATGATCCGCAGGCCCTTGTTGCGCAGCCAGCCGGCCTCCTCGGAGATGTCGATGCCCATGGAGACCAGCTGCTTGGTGGCGCGCGGGGTCAGCCCGTCACCGCACACCTTTTCCCGGGGGAACGCGGTCTTCTCCAGGAGCAGGACGTCCAATCCGGCCTTGGCGAGGTAGTACGCGGTGGTCGAGCCGGCGGGCCCGGCCCCGACGACGATCACGTCCGCGGAGTGTTCGGAGAGGGGCTCGGTCACTGCGGGGTCTCCCGAAGGCTCGATAAAGGGTGCCCAACGGCACCGGACATGTGCAGTCTATGCAGCGAGAGAGATCGCGATCCGAAGGGTGCCTCCGATGACCACCTCGCCGACCCGGCCGCTTCCCGCCGTGCAGCTGCGCGTGCCCACCGACGAGGACGCGCGGGCCTGGCACCGGGTGTTCGACGACCCGGAGGTGATGGAGTTCCTCGGCGGGCCCGCCGAACTGTCCCTGTACGAGGAGTTCACCGCGCGCCAGCGCATGCACGACGCGCAGCTCGGCCACTGCCTGTGGACCCTGCTCGACACGGACGGCGCCGTGATCGGCTTCACGGGCGCGCAGCCGTGGCCCCGGGAGAAGGAGTGGGGACCGGTCGGGGAGATCGAGATCGGCTGGCGGCTGGGCCGCTCCGCCTGGGGCAAGGGGTACGCGTACGCCGCCGCGCTGGCCACGGTGGAGCGGGTCCGCGCGGTGGGCGTCCCGCACGTCGTCGCGATGATCAACGACGAGAACCAGCGGTCGATCGCGGTGGCGGAGCGACTCGGCATGACCCTGGCGGACCGCTTCCTGCTGCCGGGCGGCGCGCGCCACGGCCGCCGCTACGAGCTGACGCTGTCCGGGAGCTGACCGCGACCGCCGGTGACCGGGACCGCCGGTGACCGCCACCACCGGTGACCGGGACCGCCCGTGACCGCGACCGCCCCCGCACCGGCGGTCAGAAGACCGACAGGCCCGTCAGCGTCGTGAACCGGTCCAGGGCCGCCACGCCCGCGACCGAGTTGCCCCGGTCGTCCAGCCCGGGGCTCCACACGGCGACGGTGCACTGTCCGGGGACGACCGCGACGATGCCGCCGCCGACCCCGCTCTTGCCGGGGAGCCCGACGCGGTAGGCGAACTCGCCCGCCGCGTCGTAGGTCCCGCAGGTCAGCATGACGGCGTTGATCTGCTTGGCCTCGCTGCGCGTCAGCAGCCGCGAGCCGTCGGCGCGCAGGCCGTGCCGGGCCAGGAAGCGGCCGGCGCGGGCCAGGTCGGCGCAGCTCATCTCGATGGAGCACTGCCAGAAGTAGTGCTCCAGCAGGGCGGGCACCGGGTTGTCGATGTTCCCGTACGAGGCCATGAAGTGCGCGACGGCGGCGTTGCGGTCGCCGTGCGCCTGCTCGGAGGCCGCGACCTCGGCGTCGAAGCCTATGTCGGGGTTGCCGCTCTCCTCGCGGAGGAAGCCGAGCAGTTCGCTGCTCGCGTCGCCGGTCAGGGTCTGCAGCCGGTCGGTGACGACGAGGGCGCCCGCGTTGATGAACGGATTGCGCGGGATGCCGTTCTCGTACTCCAGCTGCACGAGCGAGTTGAACGGGTTGCCGGACGGCTCCCGGCCCACCCGCTCCCACAGGCTGACGCCGCCCTCGGCGAGGGCGAGGGCGAGCGCGAAGACCTTGGTGATCGACTGCGTGGAGAAGGGGACCTGCCAGTCGCCCACCCCGTGGACGTTGCCGTCGAGGTCGACGATGGCCATCCCGAACTGCGCGGGGTCCACGGACGCGAGCGCCGGGATGTACTCGGCGGGCGTTCCGCTGCCGATCAGGGGGGCGATGTCCGCCGCGACCTGTTCCAGCAGCGTCGCGTAGTCGAAGGGCACGGCGTCCACGGCAGTGTCAGTCCTTGGTGCCGCGGTGCAGCGCGACGATTCCGCCGCTCAGGTTGCGCCAGGCGGCCTTCGACCAGCCGGCCTTCTGCAGCAGGGCGGCCAGCGCGGGCTGGTCGGGCCACTCCCGGATGGACTCGGCGAGGTACACGTACGCGTCCGGGTTGGAGGACACGGCGCGGGCCACGGGCGGGAGGGCCCGCATCAGGTACTCGGTGTACACCGTGCGGAAGGGCGCCCAGGTCGGCTGGGAGAACTCGCAGATGACGACCTTGCCGCCGGGCTTGGTCACCCGGTACAGCTCGCGCAGGGCGGCGTCGGTGTCCTGGACGTTGCGCAGGCCGAAGGAGATCGTGACGGTGTCGAAGGTGTCGTCCTTGAACGGCAGCTTCGTCGCGTCGCCCGCGGTCAGCGGCAGCCAGGGGTTGCGCTTCTTGCCCTCGCGCAGCATGCCGAGGGAGAAGTCGCAGGGGACGACGTACGCACCGGTCGCGGCGAAGGGCAGCGAGGAGGTCGCGGTGCCCGCGGCGAGGTCGAGGACCTTCTGCCCGGGGCGCGCGCCGACCGCCTTGGCGACCTCCTTGCGCCACAGCCGGGCCTGGCCGAGCGAGAGGACGTCGTTGGTGAGGTCGTAGTTCGCCGCGACCCCGTCGAACATGGAGGCGACTTCGTGCGGCTGCTTGTCCAGGGAAGCCCTAGTCACTGGTGTTCGCCCCTCGGTGTGCGATGCGGATCGGGTACGGGCCCATCCTCTCAGGCCGCGGCTCCCCCGGTCGCGGCGGCTCGGCCGGGGCGCCGGGGACGGCTGGGGCCCCGGGGGCGCCCGGGGCGGCGCGGCGGGTCCCACCGGCAGGGGCGGCGCCGTCCGGCATCCGCGGCGGCCACCCGGTATACCCGCCCACCCCGGCTCCCAACCACACAACTGGCCCGAAGGCCAGTTACGCCGATGCCCCGCGGCCGCGTTGACTGGCCGGGTGCGGCCCGGTGAGGGTCACCTCCGGACCGTGGCCCCCGTGGCGGCCGGTCCGGCAGCGGCCGCCGAGCAAAGGGCTTCACGATGCCGGCAGGCCATTCCACCGGTCGCTCCTCCCTCAGCCCGCGCGCCCGGCGCCGGGCGCAGCGGCGGACGCGGCTGCGGCGCACGATCCTCGGCTCGGCGGCGCTCCTCGCGGTCTGCGCGACCGGCTACGCGATGGTGCCCGGGGAGGACTCCGCCGGGGTCTCCGACAAGCCGGCGGTCGCCGCCCGGACGCCGGAGGCCGGGGAGAGCCCCGCGGACGGGTCCGGCGCGGCCGCCCCGCAGGGCGGCAAGGCGGCCCCCGTGCCCGAGCGCTCCTCCGCCGCGCCCTCGGCGCAGGCCCCGGTGGTGCCGAAGGCGTCCACCGCGCCGACGACCGCGGCCCCGTCGACCACGGCCGTCCCGGCCTCCGGCCCGGGCACGTTCAGGTCCTCCGCCGCCACCGGGCAGCCCCAGGGCACGGGGACCGCGCTGCGCTGGCGGATCGAGGTGGAGGAGAACAGCGGCGTCGACCCGGACACGGCCGCCCGCGCCGTGGAGAAGATCCTCGGCGACCCGCGCGGCTGGACCAAGGACCCGGCCTACGCCTTCCAGCTGGTCGGGGCGGGCCAGCCGGTCGACTTCACCGTCAAGATCGCCACGCCGACGACCACCGACCGGCTGTGCGAGGTGGTCACCCCCGAGCTGATCGGCGAGACCAACTGCCGGGCCGGGCACACCGTCGTGGTGAACCTCAAGCGCTGGCAGGAGGGATCACCGCAGTTCAACGGCCCGGTCGAGGAGTACCGGGCGCTCATCGTGAACCACGAGGTCGGGCACGAGATCGGCCGCGGACACGAGAGCTGCCCGGGAGCCGGGCAGCCCGCGCCCGCGATGATGCAGCAGATCAAGGGGCTCCAGGGCTGTACGGCCAATGCCTGGCCGTACAGTGCGGGCGGAACTTATCTGTCGGGCCCGAGCGTCCCATAACCGGGAGGGCCGGCCATCGGATGGGCCGGCCGGGGGCCGAGGAGTGGAAAACCGTGCGCGTCGTCAGCTTCAGCGTCCCCGCGTGGTTCCCCCCGCACGGCGAGCCGGACCGGCCCCAAACCCAGCTGACCGAGCAGGAGTCGGCCGTGTTCCTGTGCCTGGCCACCGGCGCCTCCAACGCCGAGCTCGCGGTCGAACTGCAGCTGTCCGTCAGCACGGTCAAGTTCCACGTGGTGAACATACGGGCCAAGCTCGGCGGGATCAGCCGGCTCCAGGCCTGCCTGCTGGCGGCCCTCGCCCGCGAGGACCTGCGCACGGCGGGCCCGCCCGCGGCCGGCTTCCCCCCGGTCAGCGACGGCGGTGCAGCAGCCGTCCCCCGATGACCGTCGCCACGCAGCTGGTCGCGCCCCGCTCCAGGAGCTCCGCCGGATCCGCCGCCGCGAAGACCGCGAACCGGGCCGGGGCGCCCGGCTCCAGTACCCCGTGGAACGCCTCCTCGGCGGCGTCCCGCCCGGCGAACGGGTCCAGGGACGCGGGGACACCCGCCGGCGCGGCGGCCGGGGGCAGGACGGTGAGCCCCGAGCGGACCACGGCCGTGCGCACCGCCGCGATCGCGAAGCGGCCGGTGACGGTGGTGACCCCGCGCGCGAGCAGCTTCTGCGTACCGCGCCGGGCGCTGTGGCCCCACCGCGCCTCGGTCATCCTCAGCGCGGCCAGCGCGGCCTCGCCGGTGACCGGTTCGGTGCCGAGTTCGGCGACCTCGTACGGGTCGTCCGGGTAGTACGTGCGCTCCAGCAGCTCGTCCGCGCCGCGGACCAGCAGTCCCGGGGTGAGCACCCCGGGCCAGCGCCGGCAGCGGGCGTGCGGGTGGGCCGCGGCGAGGTCCGCGTACGGCCCCGTGCGGGAGATCCGGTCGCCTTCGACGAGGACCGCGCCTCCGGGCACGGGGGCGGATCCCGGCCCGGGGACGAGGAGTTCGGCGGTGTGGAGCGTCAGCACGGCCGGGTCAGTTCGTCGAGATGAGCTTCAGCTCGGGGTGCGCCGTGCCGCCCTCGATCGCGGTGGAGGAGATGTGCGAGACCACGCGGTCGTCGGCCGGGTCGTTCGCCGGGTCGTCGTGCACCAGCAGGTGCTCGTACGTGGTCGCGCGCTGCGCCGGGGTGCGGCCCGCCTTGCGGATCAGGTCGATGATCTCCTGGCGGTTGGAGCGGTGCTTGGCACCGGCCGAGGAGACGACGTTCTCCTCCAGCATGATCGAGCCCAGGTCGTCGGCGCCGTAGTGCAGCGACAGCTGGCCCGCCTCCTTGCCGACGGTCAGCCAGGAGCCCTGGATGTGGGCGACGTTGTCGAGGAAGAGGCGCGCGATCGCGATCATGCGCAGGTACTCGAAGATCGTCGCCTGGGTGCGGCCCTTGAGCTTGTTGTTCTCGGGCTGGTAGGTGTACGGGATGAAGGCGCGGAAGCCGCCCGTGCGGTCCTGGGTGTCCCGGATCATCGCGATGTGCTCGATGCGCTCGGCGTTGGTCTCGCCGGTGCCCATCAGCATGGTGGAGGTGGATTCCACTCCGAGCCGGTGGGCGATCTCCATGATCTCCAGCCAGCGCTCGCCGGACTCCTTGAGCGGGGCGATCGCGGTCCGCGGGCGCTCCGGCAGCAGTTCGGCACCGGCGCCGGCGAAGGAGTCGAGGCCGGCCGCGTGGATGCGGGTGATGGCCTCTTCGGCGGAGACCCCGGAGATGCGGGCCATGTGCTCGACCTCGGACGCGCCGAGGGAGTGGATGACCAGCTGCGGGAAGTCCTTCTTGATGGCGGCGAAGTGCTCTTCGTAGTACTCGACGCCGTAGTCCGGGTGGTGGCCGCCCTGGAACATGATCTGGGTGCCGCCCAGTTCGACGGTCTCCGCGCAGCGGCGCAGGATGTCGTCGAGGTCGCGGGACCAGCCCTTCTTCGCGTCCTTGGGGGCCGCGTAGAAGGCGCAGAACTTGCACGCGGTGACGCACACGTTCGTGTAGTTGATGTTCCGCTCGATGATGTACGTCGCGATGTGCTCGGTACCGGCGTAGCGGCGGCGGCGCACGGCGTCGGCGGCCTGGCCGAGGGCGTGCAGCGGCGCGTGGCGGTAGAGGTCGAGCGCCTCTTCCTTGGTGATCCGGCCTCCCGCGGCGGCGCGGTCGAGGACAGACTGGAGAGCGGCCTGGTCGGTCACCGGTGCGTCACCTTTCGGCGGTGTGTCAAGGTCCGGACCGATCCAGCCTACGCCAGCGCCGCAGCGGGCCGGTCAGGGGCTTCGGGTGAGGTCTCCCTCGGGGTTCCCGGCCGCCGTGTCGCCCGACCGGTAGTGCAGCGTTCCGCCCGGGTTGAGGGTGAAGCGCTCGTCGGCGGAGCCGCCCGAGCAGATGCCGGGGGCCGGGTTGGGGCCGCCGGAGGTGTCCAGGACGAGGGAGCGGTCGGTGGCGGAGGCCAGCTTCCAGTCCCCGCTGCAGTCGGTGCCCAGGACCGGGACGACGGACTTGTCCCGGCCGACGACGCTGCCGGTCCGGCCCGCCCGGATGGTGATCTCGAACGCGACGGGAGCCCCCAGGTTGGTGGTGGCCGTGCCCTTCCACGTGCCGACGAGCTCCGGGGGGACGTCGTCGCGGGTGCCCGCGGGCGGCCCGCCGCTCGCCGTCGGGCCGGTGCTCCCGCCCGGGCCGCCGCTCGCGCGCGGGCTGGCCGGCGCGCTGCCCGCCGGGGCGGGCGTACGGGAGGCGGAGGCGCCGGTGTCGCCGGCCACGTCGCGGCCCCCGCCGTCGCCGCCGGGCAGCAGGCCGAGCCCGTACAGGCCGCCGGAGACCAGCGCGAGGACGGCCGCCGCGGCGAGCACCACGGTGCAGCTGAACCGCCGTCCGGCGGCGCGCACGCTGAGCTGCCGCCCGTCGGGCGCGCTCCGGGGACCGGGCACGCCCGCCGCCCCCGCGCCGGGCCCGGTGGGCCCCGGGGTGGGCCGTCCGTACGGGCCCGGCGTCGCCGGATGCGGCCCGGAGCCGGTCCCGGCCGGGCCGTGGGGGTGGCCGTACGAGGGGTCCGGCGCTCCGAAGCCGGCCCCGAAGCCGGCGCCGGGGGCGGCCGCGCCGCCGTAGGAGGGGGTGGTGAAGGGCACCGGCCCCGAGGGGTGTTCGGGCGCCGCCGCGTCCAGGTCGAGCAGGGCCACCGCGGCCCGGCTGGCCGCCTCGACGAGGGGCCCCGGGAGCCAGCCCGGGGTGCCCAGGGCGTCGCCGAGGGCCGCCGCGACGTCCTCGGGGGCGGGCCGGTCGGCGGCCGTCTTGGCCAGGCAGGCGCCGATCAGCTCGCGGAGCTGCCCGGCGGGGACGTCGCCCAGCTCGGGCGGCTCGTGGACGACCTTGTAGAGGAGGGTGGCGGAGTTGTCCCCGGTGAAGGGCGGCCGCCCGGTCGCCGCGAAGGCCAGCACCGCGCCGAGCGAGAACACGTCGGCCGCGCCGGTGATCCCCTTGCCGAGGATCTGCTCGGGCGACATGTAGCCGGGCGAGCCGATGGAGACCCCGGTGGAGGTGAGGGAGGCCGTCCCGTCGGTGGCGCGGGCGATCCCGAAGTCGATGAGCCGCGGCCCGTCGAGGGTCAGCATCACGTTGGAGGGCTTCACGTCCCGGTGGACGAGGCCCAGTGCGTGTACGGCGACCAGGGCCCGGGCGAGCCCGGCGCCGATCGCCCGTACCGAGCTCTCGGGCAGCGGCCCGTGCGAGGCCAGCGCCCGGTCCAGGGAGGGCCCGGCCACGTAACCGGTGGCCACCCACGGCACGGCCGCTCCGGGGTCCGCGTCCAGGACGGGCGCGGTCCATTCGCCGCCCACCCGCCGGGCGGCCTCGACCTCGCGGCGGAACCGGGCCCGGAACTCCTCGTCGGCGGCGAAGTGCGGGTGCACGATCTTCACGGCGACGGTCCGGCCGCCCGCACTGCGCCCCAGGTAGACCCGGCCCATGCCGCCCGCGCCGAGCCGGCCGAGCAGCCGGTAGGCGCCGATGGTGCGCGGTTCGCCGGCTTCGAGCGGCTGCATCGCGTCCCCCTCCCCCGAGTTCCCGGACCGGGCCTCCCGCACGGTCCGGCCCCTTGAGCACCTTAGGGCTTCGGGGGCGCGGCGGCTCCTGGTCCGGGCCTTCCCGCGGCGCCGGTCTGCGCGGCCCGCATTCCCCTTTCGCATTCCCGCCGGGCGTCGGGAATGCGAAAAGGGAGGGAATTCCCGGGAAACCGGGCATTCGCCCGCCCGCACCTCTGTGGACTACGGGCGGACGGTGTTCAGCAACTCCACGGCGACATCGGCCGGGTAGCCCGTGGTGGGTCCGGTGCGCCGCGCGAATTCCCGTACTCCGGCCAGCTGGTCGGGGCCGAAGCGGAAGTCGAGGGTGGTGAAGTACCGCTCCAGGAGGTCGGCGTCGAAGGCCTCCCAGCGGGCCGCCTGCTCGGCGACCTTGGCGACCTCCTCCAGGGACACGTCCCGGGAGGCGAGGAAGGCCTCGTGGACCTTCTCGACGACGAGGGGCTCGCGGGCCAGGTAGTCCTTGCGGGCGGCCCAGACGGCGAAGACGAACGGCAGCCCGGTCCACTCCTTCCACATCTGCCCCAGGTCGTGCACGGCCAGGCCGAGCCGGGGGGCGTCGTGCAGGGAGGCGCGCAGGGCGGCGTCGCCGATCAGCACCGCGGCGTCGGCCTCCTGCATCATCACCCCCAGGTCGGGGGGGCAGGTGTAGTAGTCGGGCCGGACCCCGTACTGCTCGGTGAGCAGCAGCTGGGCGAGGCGTACGGAGGTCCGCGAGGTCGAACCGAGCGCGACGCGGGCGCGGTCGAGCTGCTCCAGCGGCACCTGCGAGACGATCACGCAGGACATCACGGGCCCGTCGCAGCCGACCGCGAGGTCGGGGAAGGCGACGAGCTGGTCGGCGTTGCGGAGGAACTCCACGAGGGTGATGGGGGCGATGTCGAGCTCGCCCGCGACGAGGCGTTCGCTCAGCTTCTCGGGAGTGTCCTTGGTCAGCTCCAGGTCCAGCAGCGTGCCGGTTCTGGCCAGCCCCCAGTAGAGGGGCAGGCAGTTCAGGAACTGGATGTGGCCGACGCGGGGCCGGCTGCGATAGACGTCCACATCGCGAGACTAGCCCCCCTCGTCACGTCAGCGTTCCGGCGGGTCTCAAACGTCCGGGTGACGTGATCTTTCCCTCTGGTACTGGCCCGAGGGTGCGTGCTAGGCTCGTCGCAAGTTGCAGTTTGGTTTCCCTTGCAGTACGAGGCCTGCGGAGAATGTGACCCGCAGGCTTTTGTAGTTTTCAGACTTCTTAGCAGGTTCTGGAGCAGGGCGACCCTTTGGCCCATAGGAGGGCTCATGGCTACCGGAACCGTCAAGTGGTTCAACGCTGAAAAGGGCTTCGGCTTCATCGCCCAGGACGGCGGCGGCCCGGATGTCTTCGTCCACTACTCCGCGATCAATGCCGCTGGCTTCCGTTCCCTGGAAGAGAACCAGACGGTGAACTTCGACGTCACGCAGGGTCCGAAGGGCCCGCAGGCGGAGAACGTCACCCCGGCCTAGTCGCCTGGGCCAACCACATCGCGGTTGGAAGCAGTACCCAAGGAGCCCCGTCCACTCTGCGCGAGCAGAGCGGCGGGGCTCCTGCCTTTCCCCTCCCGGGTGGGGTGGGGCGGGCAAAGCCGAGGGCCCCGGCACCGTTCTCACGGTGCCGGGGCCCTCGGCCCGGAGGCTCAGGCGGTCTTGGCCGGAGCCTTCGCCGGGTCCTTCGCCGGGTCCGTCGGCGGGGTGGTCGCCGGGGCGGCGGTCACCTCGAAGTCCAGGACCAGGGTGACCTCGTCCGGGGTGGTCAGGCGGAGGTGGTAGGTGCCCGGGGCGAGGTCCGCGGCCGTGAACAGCTCCGGCAGGACGATCTTCCCGTCGGCGCCGGTCGCGGGGAGCTCCAGGCGGGTGACCTTCTCCCCCTCCTTGGCGCCCTTGAAGTACGGGCCCTTCGCCGTCGCCAGGTCGACCGGGACCCACGCGCCGTCCTTCTTCTCCACCAGCTCGGCGAGGACTCCGCTCACGGCGAGCGGCTTGCCCTGCGCGGTGGCGAGGAGCACGACGTCCTTGAAGCTCGCGCCGGCGGTGGCCGTCAGCGCCTTCGAGCCGGCCGGGCGGGCCAGCAGGTCCACGACCGGCTTCGCCGTGACCGTGCCGGTGAACCCCACCGAGAGCCTGCCGACCTTGTCGTAGGCGGAGGCCCGCAGCGTGAAGGTGCCGGGCTTGGCGCCCGCCGTGAGGCCGGGGGCGGCCGCGGTGCCCGACGCGTCCGTCTTGACCACGAGGGAGTCGGCGGGGGCCTTGGGGAAGGCGGTGCCGCCGGTGGTGTCCGACTCGACCGTGAAGACGACGTCCTGGCCGACGGCGGGCTTGCCGTTGCTGAGGACCGCCTTCACCTTGGGGACCTCGGCGAAGGCCGCTCCGGTCTCGGCCTTGAGCCCCGCGCCGCCCAGCAGCGTCAGCTCGGCCAGGTGCGGCGCGGCGGGCGGTACGGGCTTCTCGGGCTGCGTCACCGGCGGGGTCGTGGGCTTCGCCGGCGGGGTCGTCGGCCGGACCGGCGCCGGCGGGGTGACGACCGCCGGCGGGGTGGTCCGGGCCGGCGGGGTGGGCAGGGTGCCGGGCGGCGTGGTCGGGTAGTTGCCGGCGGGCGGGTTCGGAACCCCGGCGGCGCCGCCGGTCTGGTACTGGCGCATGTAGCCGAGCACGATGTTCACGTACTCGCGCGAGTTGTTGTAACTGAGGATCGCCTGGTCGAGCTTGGCGGCGTTCGTCAGGTCCTTGTCGCCGGCGCACAGGTAGAGCCCCGCGCCGAGCGCCGCGTCGTAGAGGTTGTTGGGGTCGCGCTTGCCGTCGCCGTTGCCGTCGGCTCCCCAGGTCCGCCAGGTGGAGGGGATGAACTGCATCGGGCCGATGGCGCGGTCGTACACGACGTCCGCGTCCCACTCGCCCCGGTCGGTGTCGCGGATCTCGGCGAAGCCGTTGCCGTCGAGGCGCGGGCCGCGGATCGGCTTCTCGGTGGAGCCGTCGGTCTTGAGGCCGTAGCCGGAGGCGTGCACGGACTCGACCCGGCCTATGCCGGCGAGCAGTTCCCACGGCAGCTTGCAGTTGGGCAGGGCGGCGGCCACCGACAGTCCGGCGCGCTGGTAGGCGTCGAGGGCGGTGGCGGGTATGCCGTTGGCCCCCTCCTGCGTCGCGGCGCCCGCGGGCACCTGCGGGTCGGCGACCTCCCCGGGCAGGTCCAGCCGCGCGTCGCCGCGGTCGGCGGCCTGGGGGCTGTCCGGCGTCGGCTCGGACTCGCCCGCGTCGGCGGTCGTCGGCGTGGACACGACCGCTGCGGTGGTGAGGCTGGCCGCGAGCGCGGCCGTGCACAGGACCTTGCGCGAGGTGTTGACGAGGTGACGGTGAAGCGGCTTCACAGTGCGGCGATCCCCCCAGGAGCCGTCAAAGGCGTACGGCCGGTCGGGCCGTGAATATCCACTGTCTATCAGGTATTCGGCAGCGACTCGCCGTCCCCCCGGCAGATGTGACGCACCATTCGTCTCGGCTTCGCCGGGACCTCGCGGACGGGTGGCCCAAGGCCCCGACCGGTCGCCCGGATTGCCCTGCGTGATCCGTTTTCGCCCCCCTCCCGCACCGCCCCCCGCCACCCCGGACGGGGGCCGCTGCTAGCTTCGGGCGCATGAGTGCACTGGTGTACGACCGGGACTTCCGCGAGAAGGCCGCCCGCCGGCTCGCCTGGGGCTTCGGACTGCTCGCCGCGGCGTCGGGCGTCTGGCTCTGGGTCGCCGCCCAACTGCTGCTCCCGTTCGCCGGGCCCTCCGAGCAGGACTGCGAGTCCCGGGTGTTCTACGACGCGGGGGACGAGCGGCAGCCCGAGACCTACGCCGAGGCCGAGGGCGATTCCTGCGACGCCGAGCGGGACCTGGGCGGGCTCCTCGCCCTCACCCTCCTCTCGCTCCCCGTCGCCGTCGTCGGCACGGTGCTCTACACGTCGAGCAGCACCGCCACCCGCATGAGCGCCCACGCGGCGGAGCTCGCCCGCTTGGAGGACTCCGCGAAGAACCGGCCCGGGCTCTGACGGACGGGTCCCGCCCGCGGCCCGCCGGCCGCCTCACTGCGCGTACAGCTCCTCGATCTCCCGCGCGTAGCGCCGCGCCACCTCCGCGCGGCGGAGCTTGAGGGTCGGGGTCAGGGTGCCCGCCCCGATCGAGAACTCCTCCGGGAGGATGCGGAAGGCCCGGATGCGGGCCGGGCGCGAGACCGTGGCGTTGGCCTGCTCGACCGCCGCTCCCACCAGGGCGCGGACCGCGGGGTGGGCGGCCGGGTCGGGTCCCGGGTCGAGGCCCTCTCGGGCGGCCCAGGAGGCGATCTCCTCGGCGTCCAGGGTGATCAGGGCGACCGGGTGCGGGCGGCGGTCGCCGATCATCACCGCCCGGGAGACGTAGCGGGAGCGCTGGACGGCGAACTCGACCTCCGTCGGGGTGAGGTTCTTCCCCGCCGAGGTGATGACCAGTTCCTTCTTGCGGCCGGTGATGCGCAGGAAGCCGTCCCCGTCCAGCTCGCCGAGGTCGCCCGTGTGCAGCCAGCCCTCCGGGTCGACGGTCTCCGCCGTGGCCCGCGGGTTCGCGTGGTAGCCCGGGAAGACCATCGGCCCCCGCGCGAGCACCTCCCCGTCCTCCCCGATCCGCACCTCGCAGCCCGCGACGGGCCGGCCCACCGTCCCGTACCGCACCGCGTCCGGGTGGTTGAGGGAGATGACCCCGCCCGACTCCGTCATCCCGTACCCCTCGAACACGGCGATCCCGCACGCCCGCAGGAAGTCCAGCGTCGCCGGCGCGATCGGGGCGCCCCCGGTCAGCGCCCACTTCAGGCGGCCGCCGAACGCGCCCCGGACGAGGGAGTACAGCGACTCCTCGGCCGCCGCGTGCGCCGCCCGGAGCGACTCGGGCAGCCGCCCCTCCGCCGCGAGCACGCCGATCCGCACCGCCTCCTCGAAGCTCTGCCGGCCGCCCTCGCGGGCCTCCGCCAGGGACAGCACCACCGTGTGCAGCTTCTCGAACAGCCGCGGCACGGAGGGCAGGTGGGTGGGCCGTACGGTTCCCAGCTCCGCCAGCACGTCCTCGATCCGGCCGCCGAAGTAGCAGAGCTCCCCGCCCTCCAGCAGCGTCGTGAACTGGATCAGCTGGGCCAGCAGGTGCGCCAGCGGCAGGTACAGGTACGTCGAGTCCCCCGGGCCGCCCCGGACCAGCGGGAGCGTCGCGTCCTGGACGGCGCCGAGGTTCCCGTGGGTCAGCCGGCACCCCTTCGGCAGCCCGGTCGTGCCGGAGGTGTAGACGATCGACGCGTCGGCCTCCGCCGTGACGGCGGCCGCCCGCGCCAGCAGGTCGGCCTCCGGGGCCCGGTGCAGCCCGGGCAGCGCGTCCATGAGCACCACCGCCCGCAGCGCCGGCAGCTTCTCCCGCAGGGCCTCGACCCGCTCGCGCTGCGCCGCGTCGTCGCAGACCACCGCGACGGCCTCGGAGTCCGACAGCACCCAGGCCAGCTCCTCCTCCCCCGCCGTGGGGTAGACCGGCACCAGGACGGCGCCCGCCGCCATCACCCCGAAGTGCGTGTACGTCCACTGCGGCCGCGTCTCCGCCAGGACCGCGACCCGCTCCCCGGCGGCGACCCCCAGCCCGAGCAGCGCGCACCCCACGGCCCGTGCCTCCGCGTCCAGTTCGGCGTACGTACGGGTCTGCCACCCGTCGCCGGCCTCCCCGGCCGTGCCCCCGCCCGGGTCCGTCCGCGGCCGGAACCGCAGGGCGGTCCCGGACCCGTACCGTTCCCCGGTCCACCGGGTGAACTCCGCCAGCGTGCTGGGCCGACCGTCCATCGCATGCCCTCCCGGGGAATCGGTGACCCCCGACGCTAGGCACCGCGGACGGCCCCGCGGCATGACCGGAGACGTCAGCCGCACTGGCCGCAGCGCTCACCGGGCGCGACGGGTGGTGTCGCGTCCGTATCGCCCGGGGGCCCCGGCGGCTACCGTCGCAGCATGGGGAGGCGGACGATCACCGTGCACCACGTACGGGCCCTGCTCGCGGGCGCCCGCGCCGGCGGCCTCGACACCGTGCCGCTGCTCCAGGCGGCGCAGATCCCGCCGCTGCTGCTGGGCGACGACCGGGCGCGGATCACGCCCGCGCAGTTCGCCCGGCTGTTCCGGGCGCTGTACCGGGCCACGCAGGACGAGTTCCTCGGCCTGAGCCCGGTCCCGAGCCGCCCCGGCACGTTCGCGATGATGTGCTGCGCCTCGCTCGGCTGCCGGGACCTCGGCGCGGCGACGCAGCGCGCGGCCGCCTTCTACGGGTTGTTCCCCGGCGGGCCGGAGCTGGGGCTCGACGTGGTCGGCGGGCAGGCCCGGTTCACCGTCCGCAACGACTTCGACCGGGACGAGGACCGCTTCCTCACCGAGTGCGTGCTCGCCATCTGGCACCGGCTGAGCAGCTGGCTCATCGGCCGCCGCATCCCGCTCGCGGAGGCCGCCTTCGCCTACCCGCCGCCCCCGCACGCGGAGGAGTACGAGGTCCTGTTCGACTGTCCGGTCCGCTTCGGCGCGGACCGCACGGGCACCGCCTTCGACGCGCACTGGCTGACCGCCCCGCTCGTGCGCGACGAGCCCGCGCTCGACGCGATGCTGCGCCGGGCCCCCTTCGACCTGCTGTCCCGGCCGGAGTACGGCACCACGGTCGCCGAGCAGGTGCGCCGGGCCCTGACCCGGCAGCTGCGCACGTCACCGCGGCTGCCGGGCCTCGAAGAGGTGGCGGCCCGCCTGGCGGTGTCCCCGGCGACGCTGCGGCGCCGGCTCGGGCGGGAGGGGACCTCGTTCCAGGAGCTGAAGGACCACGTCCGGCGGGACGCCGCCATCGCGGGCCTGGCGGAGAGCGGCGAGCCGATCGCGGAACTCGCCGCCCGCCTGGGCTTCTCGGAGGACACGGCCTTCCACCGCGCGTTCCGCCGCTGGACGGGCACCACCCCGGGCGCCTACCGCATCGCCTCGGGCGGCTGAACCCGCTTCCCCCGGGGCGACTGTTCGACGGCGGCTCCGTTCGGCTGACGCTCCGTGCGGCGGATCGGGGTGGGAGGTCGGGTCAGGAAAGGTGAGCTGTGCGGTCAGCGACATGCCGACCGGTCGGTCACTACCGTCGCCTCACCTACCCCCGCACGGACCGTTGGGAGAGCCGCCCCATGCGTTTCCGAAACCCCCCGCGCCTGCGCAGTACCGCCCTCGCCGCCGTGGCCGTCCTGGCCCTCGCCGCCTGGACCCCCGCCGCGACCGCCACCGCCACCGCCCGGGACGGCGCCGGGTCCGGCGCCGCCGCGGGCGCGCCCGGTGACGTCGTCAGCAGCGCCCCCTCCGCCTTCCACCCGCTGCCCGGACAGCCCACCGGCACCAAGGCCTGGAAGATCCACTACCGGTCCACCACCGCCGACGGCGCCCCGAACACCGTCTCCGGCACCGTCATCGTCCCGCAGGACGGCCGCACCGGCCCGCGCCCGCTGATCACGTACGCCGTCGGCACCGTCGGCATGGGCGACTCCTGCGCGCCGAGCAACAACATCCCGTACGGCACCGCCATGGAGGCCAACCTCATCCAGCAGCTCACCCTGCGCGGCTGGGCCGTGGTCGTCACCGACTACGAGGGCCTCGGCACCCCGGGCGTCCACACCTACACCGTCGGCCCCTCCGCCGGGCACGCCGTCCTCGACGCGGCCCGCGCCGCCCAGCGGTTGCCGCAGGCCGGGCTCTCGCCGACCGGTCCGGTCGCCATCATGGGGTACTCCCAGGGCGGCCAGGCCAGCAGCTGGGCCGCCGAGCTGCAGGGCTCGTACGCGCCGGAACTCCGGGTGAAGGGCACCGCGACCGGCGGGGTGCCCGCCGACCTGCTGAAGGTGGCCGACTTCAACAACGGCTCCTACGGCTCCGGCCTCATCTTCATGGCGGCGGCCGGCCAGGACGCCGCCTTCCCGGAGCTGAAGCTCGACTCCTACCTGAACCCGGCGGGCAAGGTGCTGGTCGGCGCGATGAAGCAGAACTGCGTGGCGATCGACGCCATCGCCGGCTCGTTCAAGCGGATCTCCGACCTGACCACGCGCGACCCCCTCGCCCAGCCCGACTGGCAGGCCCGGCTGAACCAGAGCCGGCTGGGGCGCACCGCCCCGGCGGCGCCCGTGTACCAGTACCACGCGCTCGCCGACGAGCTGATCCCCTACGCGGTGGGCAGCAAGCTGCGCTCCGAGTGGTGTGCGCGGGGTGCGAACGTCGAGTTCGACACCATCTGGCTCGGCGAGCACGTCAGCGGCGTGATCACCCAGTCCCCGGCGGTCGCGAACTGGCTGGCGGACCGCTTCGCCGGACGCCCGACGCACGCCAACTGCTGAGCGCGTCCCCCTGCGGCGGCCGCCCCGGGGCCGGCCGCCGCCCGCCCCGCCGGTTCACTCGCCGGCGGGGCAGGACCGCGTCCCGGACGGCAGCCGTCCGTCGAGCAGGAAGCGGTCCGCGTACTCCCGCACGCAGGACGAGGCGAGGTAGCCGGTGTGCCCGTCGCCCTTGTGGTCCAGGACCACCGCGGAGCCGAGCCGGCGCGCCGTCTCCTCCGTCCACTCGTACGGGGTGGCCGGGTCGCCCCGGGTCCCGACGAGCAGCATCCGCGGGGCGCCGGGGCGGTCGATCCGGCGGATGAAGTCGGTGCCGGCGGGCCGGCCGTAACAGGCCAGTACGGTCATCAGCTGCCGCGGCCCGAAGATCTTCGAGGCCTTCTCGAACTCGGGCCGCAGCGCCTCCAGTTCGCTCTCGATGCGGGCCGGGCTCGCCGTGTCGTTCGACCGGTCGGGGTCGTCGGCGCAGTTCACGGCGGCGAGCGCCGCGTCCGCGTTGTCGGCGGGCACCGAGCCGGGTCCCTGCGGCTGCTCCCAGCCTCCGTCGTCCTCGCCGCCGTCGTCCTCGCCGTCGCCCCCGCCGGAGGGGCCGGCCGGACCGCCGAGCTGGAGCAGCCCGACCGGGTCGTCCCACTCCTCGGCCAGCTTCAGCGCGTCGGCCAGTGCGGGCCAGGCGTGGGGCGAGTAGAGGGCGGCGCCGATCGAGCCGGCCACGTCCTGCCCGGTCACGTACGAACCGTCGCCGCCGATGAGCGGCCGCCGGTCGAGCCGTGCCACGAGGTCGTCGACCTGCTCCCTGGCGGTGCGGGTGTTGGTCCCGTACACGCAGCCCGGCCGGTGGGTGCACCAGGACAGGAAGCGGTCCAGCGCCCGCTGCTGGCCGCGCGCCGTGGCCAGGGCCTGCTCGGCCAGCGGCTCGGACAGGGTGTCGACCCCGTCCAGGACCATGCGGCCGGTGCGGTGGGGGAACAGCGCGGCGTACACGGCGCCGAGCCGGGTGCCGTAGGAGAAGCCGAGGTAGTTCAGCTTGGCGTCGCCCAGCGCCCGGCGCACCGCGTCCATGTCGCGGGCGACGTGCACGGTGCCGACGTACGGGAGGACCGGGCCGGAGGCCAGCTCGCAGCGTCCGGCCACCGCCCGCAGGGCGGCCAGCTGGGCGGCCGCGTCGGTGGCCGCGTCCTCGCCGGTCTCCTGGGAACCGGCGCAGGACACCGGGGCGCTGTGGCCGACCCCGCGCGGGTCGAAGGCGACCAGGTCGTACCGTTCGCCGAGCTTCGCGAAGGCGTCCGGGTCGGCGGCGAGGCCGGCGACGCCCGGGGCGCCGGGTCCGCCGAAGTTCAGCAGCAGCGAGCCGAGGTGCCGGCCGCGGCCGGTGGCGGGCAGGCGCGCCACGGCCACCTCGATCGTCCCCTTGCCGGGGTCGGCGTGGTCCAGCGGCACCTGCACGGTCCCGCACCGCAGGGCGGCGGGCACCCGCCGTTCGGGGCACGCCCCCCAGCGGACGCCCGCGGCCGGGGTGCCGGTGGGGGCCGGTACGCCGGCGGGGGCCGGCGCCGGGGCGGTGACCAGGGCGGCCAGGAGCAGCGCGCAGGCCGCGGCGGCGGTTCGCGTACGGGGCACCGGACCCTCCTCGGGCGCGCCCCCCGGACGGTTCAGCCCACCGTAACCGCGCCCCGCGGAACCCGCCTGCGCAGCGCCCCCCGGCCCCCGGACCGGCCCCCGCCCGACCGCCGGGGGCCCGGACCGTCCGGGCGTCAGCCCTCGCGCGGGCCCCGGTACAGCTCGTCGATCTGGCGGGCGTAGTCGCGCGCGATCGCGTCCCGCTTGAGCTTCATCGAGGGGGTCAGGTGCCCGCCCTCCTCCGTGAAGTCCCCCGGCAGGACCGTGAAGCGGCGGATCGACTCGGCCCGCGACACCAGCCGGTTCGCCTCGTCCACCGCCCGCTGGAGGTCGGCCCGCAGCTCCTCGTCCTGGACCAGGATCCGCATCGGCACGTCCTGCTTCTTGTGCATCTGGCGCCAGTGCCCCAGCCCGTCCGGCTCCAGGGTGATCAGCGCGCTGACGTACGGCCGGTTGTCGCCGACCACCAGGCACTGGCCGACCAGCGGGTGGGACCGCAGCCAGTCCTCCAGGGGCGCCGGGGCCACGTTCTTGCCGCCGGAGGTGATGATCAGGTCCTTCTTGCGGCCGGTGATGGTGAGGTAGCCGTCGTCGTCCAGCTCCCCGATGTCGCCGGTCGGCAGCCAGGTGTGGGGCGGCACCGCCTGCCCGGAGTTCCAGTACCCGGCGAACACGTGGCGCCCGCCGAGCAGTACCTCCCCGTCGTCGGCGATCCGTACGGCCGTGCCCGGCAGCGGCCAGCCCACCGTGCCCAGGCGGGGGCGCAGCGGCGGGGTCACGGTGCTGGCGCCGGTGGTCTCGGTGAGCCCGTAGCCCTCGAAGACCTCGATGCCGGCTCCGGTGTAGAAGGCGGCGAGCCGGCGGCCGAGGGGGGATCCGCCGCTGAGGACGTACGTGACGCGGCCGCCGAGCGCGGCCCGGACCCGGCGGTAGACGAGCGGTTCGTACAGGGCGCGGGCGGCGCGCAGCCCGAGGCCGGCGGTCTTGCCCTCGACCAGCTCGCCGAAGCTCTGCGCGATCTTGGCGGCCCGGTCGAAGGAGGCGGCCCGGCCCATCTTCTCGGCGGTGGCGCGGGCGGTGTTGTAGACCTTCTCCAGGACGTAGGGGATGGCGAGGAGGAAGGTCGGGCGGAACCCGCCGAGGTCGGCGAGGAGGTCCTCGGTACGGATGCTGGGCGCGTGCCCGAGCTTCACGCGGGCCCGCATGCAGCCGACGGCGACCATCCTCCCGAAGACGTGGCTGAGCGGCAGGAAGAGGAGCGTCGAGGCGGGGTCGTCGCTGACCGACTTGAAGACGGGGTGCAGCAGCTCGACCGAGTTGTCGACCTCGGCGAAGAAGTTGGCGTGGGTGATCACGCAGCCCTTCGGCCGGCCGGTGGTGCCCGAGGTGTAGATGAGGGTGGCGACGGATTCCGGCGTACGGGCGGCCCGCCGCGCGTGCACCACGGCGTCGGGCAGGTGTTCCCCGGCCTTGACCAGGCGGGCGACGGCTCCGGTGTCGAACTCCCACAGGTGCTGCAGCCAGGGCAGGTTGCCCCGCTCGGAGCTGATGATGCGGGCCTGCGCGGTGTCCTCGACGGCGCAGGCCACGGCGCCGGAGTCCTGGATGATCCAGCGGGCCTGGAGGGCGGAGGAGGTGGGGTAGATGGGGACGGTGACCAGTCCGGCGGCCCATCCGGCGAAGTCGAGGAGGGTCCACTCGTAGGTCGTACGGGCCATGATGGCGAGCCGGTCGCCCTCGCGCAGCCCCTCCGCGATCAGGCCCTTGGCGACGGCGAGCACCTCGGCCGCGAACTCGGCGGCCGTGATGTCCCACCAGCGGCCGTCCCGGTCCTTGCGCGCGAGCACCGCCTCGCCGGGGGCCTCGCGGGCGTTGTCGAAGGGGATGTCCCCCAGGGAACCGCGGTCCGGTACGGGCGCCAGGGCGGGGACCCGTACCTCGCGCACCCTGCCGCCGATCACGGTCTTGACGGGCTCCACCAGCTTGGGTACGGCTTCCACTGCACGGTCTCCTCGGCCGGGGTACCACCCAGCTGCGGCTGGGTGAGGGCGTTACCGCCGGTAATTTACGCACCGGTAACCCCCTCTGAACAGCCCTCGGAGCCTTTCTTCACCACTGGACCACCCGGAGCGCACGCGGGCCGCACGGGGAATCCGCACGAGTCCCGCGCGGCCCTCACGCGGCGGAGTCCGCCGCCTCCTCGGGACAGTCCCGGCAGCGGCCGGGCCGGGGCGCCCGGAAGGCCCGTTCGCAGCCGTCGCAGTTCTGCATCGGGTCGGGCCGCGCGGCCGCCGGCCCGGCGGGCCGCGGAGCCAGCCGCGGCGGGACCTGCGTCGCGAGCCGGTGCGCGATCAGCCCCGCCGGGTTGCGCAGCTCGGCGGGCAGGCCCCCGGAGAGCACGTGCCGTACGGCCTCCGGCTCGGCCCCGCGCTCCAGCCAGGCCGACACCCCGGGCGCGAGCCGCCGGACGTGCCGTTCGGGCAGCAGCAGCCGGGGGTCGTCCTCGCGCAGCCGGGCCAGCAGCTCGACGGCGTCCTGCCGCAGCGCGGCGCCGGCCGACTCCGGGGCCACGGAGCCCGGTTCGGGCTCGGGACCGGGCTCGGGACCGGGCTCGGACTCCGGCCCGGGATCGGACTCCGGCCCGGGACACGGGTCCGGCTCCGGCTCGGAGGCGTACCCGGGCTCGCACTCGGGCCACGGCTCGAAGTCCGGCCGCGCCGGGGGCTCGGCCACCGGCGCGGGATCGGGCCGGGACGGCCGTACGACGACCTCGCGACGCTTCGCCGGAGGCGGCGGCGGGCGCTCCGGGAGGCCCGGGCGGGTGGTTCGGGGCTGGTTGTAGGACACCGTACGGGTGACCACCTGCCCGCTCGCCAGCCGCACGCGACTGCGCTCCAGGTACCCGTGCGCCTCCAACTCCCGCAGCGCGGAGGCGATCCGCACCTCGCCCTCCGGGAACCGGTCCGTGAGCCGCTTGATGCCGACCTTGGCGCCGGTCGGCAGCGACTGGATGTACAGCGCGAGGCCCCTCGCCGTCAGCGACAGCACACGGTGCTGGGCCAGGTGGTTGCCGACCACCGTGTACTGCTCGGTGTGCCGTGCCTTGACGTGGACGATGCCGCCCGGTGCGGGGACCCCGGCACGTTCCCGGGACGAGGCGCGCGAGGGCGCGCTAAGCTGCTTCAGAGCCATGGGGAAGGTGATTGCTTCCTGCTTGGTCAGGCCCTCGCCCGGGATGCCAGTCCCGCCGGGGGCCGTCTCATGTCTGACGTTGTGGGCCGAGCATATGCCCGGCAACCATCCATAAATCCAGCCCAGTTGGCACAGTTCACCCGTGTGAGTTACGGGGGGCTGGTGGGGTGGGGTGGGTTGGTTTCAGCTCCCGTGTTTGCAAGGGGTTACGTCGGGACCGCCCGGGTCGCGCTGGGCCACGACCCGGTGTTCCGGCCCTCCGACCAGGTCCACCTCGGCCCACACCACTTTGCCCGGCGGCAGCCCCCGGTCCACCCCCCACCGGTCCGCGAGCGCGTCCACCAGCAGCAGCCCCCGCCCGCCCTCCGCGCCCTCGTCCGCGTCGCGGAGACCCGGGACCCGGTCACCGCGGGTGTCGACCACCTCGATCCGCAGCACGCCGTCGCCCAGGGTGAGCCCGATCCGGAAGTCCCGCCCGGGCACCCGCCCGTGGGTCACGGCGTTGGCGGCCAGCTCGGCCACGATGAGCGCCGGGGCGTCCGGCGGCAACCCCCAGGCAGCGAGCTTCTCGACGGCGAGACGGCGGGCCTGCCGGGCCCCGCGGGGGGTGGCGGCGAGTCGGGCGCCGAACGCGTCGGCAGAGTCCCAGATCTGAGTGTTCACATCACGCAGCGTGGCCGGACCCCCCTACCGTGAGGAGCGACAACTCCCCTGCGTCCGGCCTTTGTCCGGCGCTTGTCCCGCGCTGTCCGGGCTGTCCGGAAGCCCTCCGGGCACAGGGCGCGGAGAGAACTTCGGCACGTCGGAGGTGGGCGCGCGTGAGCGTGGACAGGGACGGTACGGACGACGCGGGCTGGGACGTCGACCCCGAGGACGAACAGGGCGCGGCGGTCCTGGCCGCCCTGGGACGCCAGCTCCGCGCGTGGCGCGAGACGGCGGGCCTGCGGACGGCCGAGTTCGGCACGGCGATCGGGTACGGCGAGGACCTCGTCCGCAAGGTCGAGGCCGGCAAGCGGATCCCCCGCCCCGAGTACCTGGACAGGGCGGACGAGGTACTGCGGGCGGGCGGCCGCATCGCCGCCATGAAGGCGGACACGGAGCCCATCCGCTACCCCAAGACGATCAGGAACCTGACCAAGTTGGAGGCGAGGGCCGTCGAGCTCTCGGCTTACGGCAACCACAACATCCACGGCCTGTTGCAGACCGACGACTACGCCCGGGCCCTCTTCGAAATGTGGCAGCCGCCCCACGCGAAGGAGCAGGTGGAACGCGGTGTGGCCGCAAGGATGGCCCGCCGGGCGATCTTCGACCGCTCCCCCGCGCCCGCCCTCAGCTTCGTCCAGGAAGAGGTCACCCTCCGGCGGCGCATCGGAGGGACAATGGTGATGCGCGGACAGCTCGAACGCCTGCTGGAGGTGGCCCAGTTGCGGCACGTGACGATCCAGGTGATGCCGACGGACTGCGAGGAGCACGCCGGTATGGGCGGGTTGATCCAGGTACTGAAATTCGCCGACGGGACGGCGGTGGGGCGCTCCGAAGGAGCGTTCCACGGCAGGCCCGTGTCCAGCCCGAGGCAGCTCCGGATACTGGAGCAGTGCCATGCCATGATCCGCTCCCAGGCCCTCGGGCCGCGGGAATCGGTCGCATTCATCGAGCAAGTCCTGGGAGAGACATGATCCACAGCCCCGAGCTGGAGTGGTTCAAGAGCAGCTACAGCGACAGCGGCGACATCAACGACTGCGTCGAGGTGGCCGCCGACGGCCCCGGGACCGTCCACGTCCGGGACTCCAAGAACCTCCGGGGCCCACGTCTGTCCTTCGGCACCGGCGCCTGGGCGGGCTTCGTGAGGCAGGTCTCATGACCGGCGAGCGCCACCGGCTGGAGTGGTTCAAGAGCAGCTACAGCGACGGCAGCGAAGGTGACTCCTGCGTCGAGGTGGCTGCCGACGGGCCCGGCCCCGGGGCCGTCCACGTCCGGGACTCCAAGGACGCCCGGCTCCCCCACCTCACCGTCGCCCCCTCCGCCTGGGCCCGGTTCGTGGCGCACGCCTCCGGCCGCTGACCCCCGCCGGAGCGGCGCCGATACGTCGGCAGCCCCCGCCCGGACGGGGGCGGGGGCTGCGACGGGTGCGGGGCGGGGCGGTCAGACGGTGGCCGGGACCTTCTCCGCCGGGGCGTCCTGCGCGGTGGCGGCCGGGTCCTGCGCCGGCTCCGGCTCGGGCTCGTCCAGGGCGGAGGCCGAGGCCGAGGCGTACGCCTCCTTGTCCAGGATCCCCTCGCGGGCCGAGACGATGACCGGGACCAGGGCCTGGCCGGCCACGTTGGTGGCAGTGCGGATCATGTCGAGGATCGGGTCGATCGCCAGCAGCAGGCCGACGCCGGCCAGCGGCAGGCCGAGGGTGGAGAGCGTCAGGGTCAGCATGACCGTGGCGCCCGTCAGACCGGCCGTCGCGGCCGAGCCGATCACCGAGACGAAGACGATGAGCAGGTACTCCTTGATGCCCAGCTGCACGTCGAAGATCTGCGCGATGAAGATCGCGGCGAGCGCCGGGTAGATGGCGGCGCAGCCGTCCATCTTGGTGGTGGCGCCGAACGGCACGGCGAAGGAGGCGTACTCCTTCGGGACGCCGAGGCGCTCGGTGACCTTCTGGGTGACCGGCATGGTGCCGACCGAGGAGCGGGAGACGAACGCCAGCTGGATGGCGGGCCAGGCGCCCTTGTAGAACTGGAGCGGGCTGACCTTGGCGACGGTGGCGAGCAGCAGCGGGTAGACGCCGAACATCACGAGGGCGCAGCCGATGTAGACGTCGGCGGTGAAGGTCGCGTACTTGCCGATGAGGTCCCAGCCGTACGTGGCGATCGCCGTGCCGATGAGGCCGATGGTGCCGATCGGGGCGAGGCGGATGACCCACCACAGGGCCTTCTGGAGCAGCTCCAGGGCGGACTCGGCGAGGTCGAGGACCGGCTTGGCCTTGCTGCCCAGCTGGAGCGCCGCGATGCCGGCGACGACGGCCAGGAAGACGATCTGGAGGACCTTGAGCTCGGTGAACGGCGTGACGATGTCCGTCGGCACGATGCCGGTCAGGAAGTCGATCCAGGAGCCCGTCCGCTTCGGCTCCTTGCCGTCGGCGGCGGTGAGGCCGGTACCGGAGCCCGGGTCGGTCAGCAGGCCGATGGCGATGCCGATGCCGACCGCGATCAGCGAGGTGATCATGAACCAGAGGAGCGTGCGGGAGGCGAGCCGGGCGGCGTTGTTCACCTTCCGGAGGTTGGTGATCGACACCAGGATCGCGAAGAAGACGAGCGGGGCGACCGCCAGCTTCAGCAGCTGGACGAACAGGTCGCCGGTCTTCTCCAGGGTGGTGGCGAGCCAGCTGATGTCCTGGCTGCGGGCGAGCCAGCCGAACAGGACACCGAGCGCGAGGCCGGCGATTATCTGGGCCCAGAAGGGAAACTTGAACGAGGCCTTGGCGGGAGCCTGGGCCTGGGGGGTCGCGGACACGGACACTCTCCGGGGGTGACGCACAGGGAACTGGCGGGGATGGGTTCTGCGGTGGCGGCAGCCGGAAAAGGGCCGGCCGGGACCGCTGCTGTATCGATGCGGCTCAACGCGGAGCGGTCGTCAGCGACAACAGCAACAGGCCGCGGACACGCGGCGGCAGAGGTCGACGTGCAGGCGCGCCACGAGCGGAACGCTCATGGTCATCGGGTGCGCAGCTGGGGTCGACATGTTGAACACGCTAACACTTACGCTTTGAGAATCTCAAAGGCGTTCTTTGGGTCGGCGGCGCACCGCAGCCCCGCGCACCGGCCGGGAGCACGCGAAAGCCCCAGCGTTACGGGCGGTATACCCGGTGCTGGGGCGGTTCGGTGTGTGATGAAGCCAACGGCGGGAGCTAGGAGCTCACGCGCGCCGCGTCGTCCGCCAGGTCCTCCTGGCTGCGGTTCGAGGCGAGCTTCTCCTTCGCACCCGCGACGCGTCCGGAGATCTGCTCGGACATCTCGTCGCGCTGCTTGCGCAGCAGGACGAAGGAGAGCGGGGCGGAGATCACGAGGGCGAGCAGCACGATCCAGGCGAAGTTGGCGTCGCCGATCGAGGAGGGCACCCAGCCGAGGCGGACGAGGCCCGCGACGGCGACGAGGCATCCGACGAAGATGCCCAGGCGCATCGCGGTGTAGCGGATCGTTGCGCTCGGCTTGAGGGACACGGTGACCCCTTCTCTCTCGTCGTCCTGCGTCGGGATGTGCCCGTCCAGTGAAGCACGCCCGCCCGGCGCACAGGGCCGCCGGGGGTCCGGTCCGGCCGCGCGTCAGCGCAGCGGCAGGAGCATCGTGATGTCGTCGCGGTCGTCGCCCGGCGCCACCCGGATGGCCTCGGGGACGCGGCCGACCTCCTTGTAGCCGCAGGCCGCGTAGAAGCGCTCCAGGCCGTAGCCCCCGCGGCAGCCGAGGCGGATGGCGTCGATGCCCTCGATGGAGCGGCCCGCGGCCTCCACCGCGGCCATCAGGTCGCGGCCGTACCCGCGCCCCTGGAGGCGCGGGTGGACCATCACCGTGTACGCCCACACCCAGTGGAGCTGGAGGCGGTGCGTGTTGTGGGTGAGGAACGCGGTCGCCGCGAGAGCGCCGTCCGCGTCGTGGCCGACCAGCAGCCGGCTGCCCCCGTCGGCCACCGAGCCGAGCTGCGTGATCAGGGCGGGGCGGATGTCGTCCACCGTGACCGGGGGGACGAATCCGACGGCGCCGTCCGCGTTGGTGACGTCGGCCCACAGCTCCAGGATGCCGTCACGCAGGGCCGTGTCGACGACCGGATCCAGGGTGAAAGTAAGGGTCATAGCTGGATTCTATTCATTACATTCCGCTTCGTCCACGCACCGCTCGGCCGCACCGTTCGGCCTCGCCCGCCCGGCCCCGCGGACGGGGCAAGCCCCGGCCGTCCCGGCCGGGGCTTGCCTGTACAGCGGTGTGCGAGCGGGTCAGACGCGCATCGCCTGCGGGGTCTCGCGCAGGCCCTCGGCCGGACCGGGGTACTCGCGGATGATCTCGTAGCGCGTGTTGCGCTCGACCGGCCGGAAGCCGGCTTCCCGGATCAGCTCCAGCAGGTCGTCGCGGCCCAGCTTGTTCGGGGTGCCGTAGTTGTCCGCGTCGTGCGTGATCTTGTACTCGACGACCGAGCCGTCCATGTCGTCCGCACCGTGCTGCAGCGCCAGCTGGGCGGTCTGCACGCCGTGCATCACCCAGAAGACCTTCACGTGCGGCACGTTGTCGAAGAGCAGCCGCGAGACCGCGAAGGTCTTCAGCGCCTCCGCGCCGGTCGCCATCGTCGTCCGCGCCTGGAGCTTGTTGCGGACCTTGCCGTCCTGCATGTCCACGAAGTCGTGCTGGTAGCGCAGCGGGATGAAGACCTGGAAGCCGCCGGTCTCGTCCTGGAGCTCGCGCAGCCGCAGCACGTGGTCCACGCGGTGGCGCGGCTCCTCGATGTGGCCGTACAGCATCGTCGAGGGCGTCTTGAGCCCCTTCGAGTGCGCGAGGCGGTGGATGCGCGACCAGTCCTCCCAGTGGGTGCGGTGGTCGACGATGTGCTGGCGGACCTCCCAGTCGAAGATCTCCGCGCCGCCGCCGGTGAGGGACTCCAGGCCCGCCTCGATCAGCTCGTCCAGGATGTCGGAGGCCGACATGCCGGAGATCGTCTCGAAGTGGTGGATCTCGGTGGCGGTGAACGCCTTCAGCGAGACGTTCGGCAGCGCCTTCTTCAGCTCCGACAGCGAGCGCGGGTAGTAGCGCCACGGCAGGTTCGGGTGCAGGCCGTTGACGATGTGCAGCTCGGTGAGGTTGTCGTTCTCCATGGCCTTGGCCAGGCGCACGGCCTCCTCGATGCGCATCGTGTACGCGTCCTTCTCGCCCGGCTTGCGCTGGAACGAGCAGTACGCGCACGACGCCGTGCACACGTTCGTCATGTTGAGGTGGCGGTTGACGTTGAAGTGGACGACGTCGCCGTTCTTCCGCGTCCGCACCTCGTGGGCGAGGCCGCCGAGCCAGGCCAGGTCGTCCGACTCGTAGAGGGCGATACCGTCCTCACGCGTCAGCCGCTCGCCAGAGCGGACCTTCTCCTCCAGCTCGCGCTTGAGCCCAGCGTCCATGCCGGTCGCCCGCCTTCCTCTGTGTCCCGCAGCCCCGTCCCGGCGCTGCCGCCTGCTGCCTGCAACCTCGACCAACCGTACTCTCAGGCTTCCTCGGGAAGTTCCCCGACCCGGTTCTCCCACTTGGTGGAGAGCACGATGGTGGTGCGGGTGCGCGAGACGCCCTTCGTCCCCGAGAGCCTGCGGATGATCTTCTCCAGCCCGTCCACGTCGTTGGCGCGCACCTTCAGCATGAAGGAGTCGTCCCCCGCGATGAACCAGCAGTCCTCGATCTCGGCGAGGTCCTTGAGCCGGCGCGCCACGTCCTCGTGGTCGGCGGCGTCGGAGAGCGAGATGCCGATCAGCGCCGTGACGCCTAGGCCCAGCTCGGCGGCGGCCACGGTCGCGCGGTAGCCGGTGATGACGCCGGCCGTCTCCAGCCGGTTGATGCGGTCGGTGACGCTGGGGCCGGAGAGGCCCACGAGACGGCCCAGCTCCGCGTACGAGGCACGACCGTTCTCGCGAAGTGCCTGGATGAGCTGCCTGTCCACCGTGTCCATTTACGTGGAGCCTTCCATTATTCGGCGATCCTGCAAGTCTAGGTATAGAATCTAAGGCACGCAGGGTCAACACCCTGCGAATCTTTCAACAGATCAATGGCGATCTTCAGGAGTGGTTCACCGTGTACACGATCGAGATGGCCTACGCGCACATGCGACAGCTCCAGGAGCTGGCCAACCGATCCCGTGCCCACCAGCCCGCCGCCGCGCACCGCGTGGACAAGACCCGCAAGCCGCGGGGCGCCAAGAAGGCCTAGCCCCCACCGCTCGCCTCCCGGGAGCGGGAGCCCCCACCGAGCTCCCCCTCCCACCGGCGGTACAGCCCGTGCGGCACCCCTGCCGCGTCGAGCACCCGCCCCGCGACGAAGTCCACGAGATCCTGGATGTGCGTCGCACCCGCGTAGAACGCCGGAGAGGCGGGCAGCACGACCGCGCCCGCCTCGTCCAGCGCCACCAGGTGCTTGAGCGTCTGCCCGTTCAGCGGGGTCTCCCGCACCGCGACCACCAGCCGGCGCCGCTCCTTGAGCGTCACGCTCGCGACCCGCTGGAGCAGGTCCTTCGACAGCCCGAGCGCCACCCCCGCCACGCACGCCGTGGACGCGGGCACGATCAGCATCCCCTTCACCGGGTACGAGCCCGAACTCGGACCCGCCGCCAGGTCCCCGGCGCCCCAGTACCGCACGTCGTCGAGCGGCACGTCGAGGAACGTCCCCGGCTTGCCGTCCGCCCCCCGGGCCAGCCACTGCGCGAGATCGTCCCGCCAGTGCGCGTCCCGGAACGCGATCCCGGTCTCGTCCAGCAGCGTCAGGCGCGAGGCCCGGCTCACCACCAGGTCGACACCCTCTCCCGCCGCGAGCAGCCCGCGGAGCACCGCCGCCGCGTACGGCGTCCCGGACGCCCCGGAAACCCCGACCACCCACGGGGTGCGCTTGCGCTCAGTCATACCTCCGAGACTATCCGGCCAATGCGAGCGGGCACTCGTTAAGGTGTCCCAGACGTTCCAGGGGGTGGGACGGCACGAGGCGGGACCGTACGAGGGGGAGCACGTGAGCACCACGCTGGAACCGACCTGGACGCGCGGCGACCGGGCCAAGGCCGCCGCGCGGCTGATGCTCGGTCTGGTCGCCCTGCTCTGGCTGATCGAAGGGGTCGACCTGGTCACCGGCCACGCCCTGGACCCCTACGGCGTCAGACCCCGCGACCCCGACCACCTCGTCGGCATCGTCGCCCACCCGTTCCTGCACTTCGGTTTCGGCCACGTGGCGTCCAACAGCTTCCCGCTGCTGGTCCTCGGCTTCGTGACCGCGCTCAGCGGGATCCGGCGCTTCCTCGCGGTGAGCGCGCTGGTCTGCCTCGCCGTCGGCGCGGGCTCCTGGCTGGTCGCCCCGCCCCACACCCTCGGGGCCGGCGCCTCGGGCCTGGTCTTCGGCCTCTTCGGGTACGTCGTCGTCCGCGGCTTCGTCGAGCGCAGCCCCCTGGGCATCGCCGTGGGCCTGGCGGCGGCCGCCTACTGGGGCGGCTCGTTCCTCCTCGGCGTGGTCCCGACCGACTCCGGGGTCGGCTGGTACGCCCACCTCATCGGCCTGGTCGCGGGCGTGCTGACGGCGCTGTACTTCCGCCGGCCCGACCGGCCTATACGGTCAGGCCCCTGACCACCAGGTCGAGCAGGGCGCACACGAACAGCGCGATCCCGATGAAGCCGTTCACCGTGAAGAACGCCCGGTTCAGGCGGGACAGGTCGTGCGGCTTCACGATGGTGTGCTCGTAGAGGAACGCCGCGACGACGACCACCAGACCGGCCCAGAAGAACGCGCCCGCGCCCGTCGCCAGCGCGTACCAGACCAGCAGGGCCGTGGTCACGACGTGCGCGCCGCGGGCCCCCCACAGCGCCGCCGGGACCCCGAAGCGGGCCGGGACGGACTTGACGCCCTCCGCGCGGTCCGCGGCCACGTCCTGGCAGGCGAAGATCAGGTCGAAGCCGCCGATCCACACGCCCACCGCGAGTCCGAGGATCACCGCGTCGCCGGACCACTCGCCGGTGACGGCCAGCCAGGCCCCGACCGGGCCCATCGCCTGGGCCAGGCCCAGGATGGCGTGCGGGAAGTTCGTGAACCGCTTGCCGTACGGGTACACCACCATCGGGATCACCGCGACGGGCGCCAGCGCCAGGCAGAGCGGGTTCAGCAGCGCGGCCGACCCGAGGAAGACGGCGAGCGCGATCCCGGCCCCGGTCCACGCGGAGCGCACCGACACCGCGCCGGTGACCAGCTCGCGGCCGGCGGTGCGCGGATTGCGGGCGTCGATCTCGCGGTCGATGATCCGGTTCGCCGCCATGGCGAAGGTCCGCAGACCCACCATGCACACGGTGACGAGCAGCAGCGTGCCCCAGTGGACCGTGCGGTCCAGCTGGAACATGGCGGTCAGGGCGGCGATGTAGGCGAAGGGCAGCGCGAAGACCGAGTGCTCGATCATCACGAGCCGCAGGAAGGCCTTCACCTTGCCCGTGGCCTCCGGAGCGGGGCTCCCGTGCCCGACGATCCCGTCGGCGGTCGCCATCACAGGCTCCGGCGGAACTGTTCGAGCTCGGCGCGCAGGTCCGCGAGGGCCGTCGGGCCGATCTCCACGTCCAGCGGCGCCGCCGCACCGGACCCGGGCGGGGTGACCCGCGCCAGGAAGGCGAAGCCCTCGCCGGCCGGGCGGCCGTCGAGGCGGAGCAGGCCGTGCCCGGCCACCGCGAGTTCCACCGTGAACTCGGCCTCCGCGTCGGCGGTCGCCTCCAGCAGGCGCTGCGCGAACGCGGACGCGTCGGCGTCGGCGAGCTCGGGCAGGTCGACCTCCCGGCCCTCGCCGTCGGTCCGGTCGGCGATCAGCTGCCACAGGTCCGAGGGACCGGCGAACTCCTCGGGCGTCACGCCCGCCCGCTCGGCCGCCTCCCGCACGCCCTGCTGCGCCGGGTCGATCGCGGGACGCACCAGCGCCACGCAGGGCGTGTCACTGCCGATGAACAGGGCGGGTCCGCCCACGGCGATGCTCACAGTCCGTATTCCTTCCAGCGGCTGTCGACCAGGGCCGCGGTGGCCGGGTCGGACTCGACCATGTCGGGCCAGCCGCCGTCGCGGGTGTACCCCTCCTCGGGGAGCTTCTTCGTGGCGTCGATGCCCGCCTTGCCGCCCCAGAACTGCTGGTAGGAGGCGTGGTCGAGGTGGTCCACCGGACCCTCCACGACGGTGAGGTCTCGGGCGTAGTCGGTGTTCCCGAGCGCCCGCCAGGACACCTCGTGCAGGTCGTGGACGTCACAGTCCTTGTCCACCACGACGATCAGCTTCGTCAGCGACATCATGTGCGCGCCCCAGATGGCGTGCATGACCTTCTGCGCGTGCTTCGGGTACTTCTTGTCGATCGAGACGATGGCGCAGTTGTGGAAGCCGCCCGACTCCGGCAGGTGGTAGTCCACGATGTCCGGAACGATGATCTTCAGCAGCGGCAGGAAGAACCGCTCCGTCGCACGGCCCAGCGGACCGTCCTCGGTCGGCGGCCGGCCCACGACGATCGACTGGATCAGCGGCCGCTTGCGCATCGTCACGCAGTCGATCTTCAGCGCCGGGAAGGGCTCCTGCGGCGTGTAGAAGCCGGTGTGGTCGCCGAAGGGGCCCTCGGGAAGGGTCTCCCCCGGCTCCAGCCAGCCCTCGATGACGACCTCGGCGTTGGCCGGGACCTGGAGCGGGACCGTCTTGCAGTCCACCATCTCGATCCGCTTGCCCGCGACGAACCCGGCGAACAGGTACTCGTCGATGTCCCCCGGCAGCGGCGCGGTGGAGGCGTACGTCACGGCGGGCGGGCAGCCGAAGGCGATCGCGACCGGCAGCCGCTCGCCGCGCGCGGCGGCGACCGCGTAGTGGTTGCGGCTGTCCTTGTGGATCTGCCAGTGCATGCCGATGGTGCGCTTGTCGTGGCGCTGGAGGCGGTAGAGCCCGAGGTTGCGCACGCCCGTCTCGGGGTGCTTCGTGTGCGTCAGGCCGAGGTTGAAGAAGGAGCCGCCGTCCTTGGGCCAGGTGAAGAGGGCCGGCAGCCGGTCCAGGTCCACGTCGTCCCCGGTCAGGACGACCTCCTGGACGGGCGCGGAGTCGCCCTTCACCTTCTTCGGCGGCACGTGGACCATCGAGCCCAGCTTGCCGAAGGCCTCGCGGACCCCGATGAAGCCCTGCGGCAGCTCCGGCTTCAGCAGGCCGCCGATCTTCTCGCTGATCTCGGCGTACGACTTCAGGCCGAGGGCCTTGAGCAGCCGGCGGTCGGTCCCGAAGACGTTCATGGCCAGCGGCATCGCCGAGCCCTTGACGTTCTCGAAGAGCAGGGCGGGCCCGCCCGCCTTGTTCACCCGGTCGACGATCTCGCCGATTTCCAGGTACGGATCGACTTCGGCCTTGATGCGCTTGAGGTCGCCCTCCCGCTCCAGAGCCCGGAGCAGCGAGCGGAGATCGTCGTAAGCCATAGGGGCCAGTATCCGTCACCAACTACCCTGGAGGCGTCACCGGGGCCCTGCGTGGGCCCGCCGTCACTGCCTGGGAGTCGGTCCCACACCGTGCTGCGCTATCTGCCGTTCCTGCTGATCATCGCGCTGACCATCTACACCTTCATCGACTGTCTGAACACGCCGGAGGAGGAGGTCAAGCACCTCCCCAAGGTGGTCTGGGTGATCATCATCCTGCTCTTCTCCATCGTCGGCCCGGTGGTGTGGCTGTTCGCGGGCAAGAAGCGGGCCGCGGTGGGCGGCGGCGGTTTCGGCGGCGGCCGGGCGCGCCGGACCCAGTGGGTGGCGCCCGACGACAATCCGGAGTTCCTGAAGTCCCTGCGGGACGAGCAGGAGGAGAAGGACGAGAAGAAGGACCGGGACGAGAAGCGGGACAAGGAGTAGCCCTCCCGGCCGGGCGGCGGCCGGGGTTCACCACCAGTACGCGGGGTAGCGCGGCGCCGACGGGCGGATGCGGGAGGCCGTGTACTCGGTGAGGACGAGCAGGGCCCCCGCTCCGAGCAGCAGCGGGACGAACGCCGCCGGGCCGGGGGCCTGCAGGACGATCACCACCGGTGTGGCGCAGGCCGGCGAGTGCGGTGCGCGGGCGGCCACGGTGAGGGCCAGGGTCAGGGCCGCCGCCACCGCGGCCGCCCAGGCGCTGCCGCCGGCGGTGTGCAGGACGGCGTACCCGGTCGCGGCGCCGAGCAGGTGGCCCAGCAGGACGCTCCGCGGCTGGGCGAACGGGAGCGTCGGGGCGCCGTGCACGAGGGCGGCGCTGGCGGCCAGCGGCGGTATCAGCACCGGCTCGCGCAGGACGGCGCCGAGCGCGGCCAGGGCGAGCAGCGCGGTGGCCGCGGCGCTGACGGCGTGGAACGCGGCCCCGGCGGAGGGCCGCGCCGGTGCGCGGCGGGCGCCCGCGGGCGCCGGGCGTCCAGGCGCGGCGGGCGGCGCGGGGCGTACGCCCTCGGCGGGCGGCGCGGTGCGTACGGCGGAACCTGACACGGGACCGGACACGGAACTCGGCATGGCGGCCTCTCCGGGCGGGCGGCTCCCACCCGGCGGATGCGCGCCGCCCGGCGGGGACACCGCCCGGCGGGGACACCGCCCGGCGGGCGGGTCCGCCGACGCTAGCCGCCCCCGGTTACGCGCCGGCCGGCCGCGCTCCGGCCGGGCCCGCTGCGGCCAGACCGGCGGCGGCCGGCCCGTCCTCGACCAGCCCCACCACGTACGCGGTGATCATCTCGGTGATGGTCTCGACGACCGGCACGCCCGCCGGCCCCCCGTCGTCGCCCAGGACGAGGAGGCTCAGGGTGAACCCGTCGGTCATGGCCGCGAGGTAGCGGGCCAGCACCGGCACCGGGACGCTGAGGTCGAACGCGGCGGTGCGGCGGAGCTCCTCGATGAGCTCGGCGTACGTCTCCCCGTACAGCTCGTACTGGCGCCGGGCCAGGTGGCCGAAGCCGGGCTGGCGCAGGGCGTACTGGGTGAGCTCGTACGTCAGCATGTGCTCGCCCGGGTGGGCGCGCACGTGGTCCCAGTAGGCCTCGAAGCCCGCCCGGATGGTCTCGCGCAGGGTGGGCCGGGGCCGGATCGCCTCCTTGACCACCGTCACGTAGTGGTCGGTGATGGCCGTGATGACGGACTCGAAGAGGGCCTGCTTGGAGTCGAAGCAGTAGTGGAAGACGCTCAGCGAGACGCCCGCCTCGGCGGAGATGGAACGGGTCGTCGCCCGGGCGACGCCGTCGCGGGTCATCACGCGGATCGCCGCCTCCGTCAGCTGGCGGCGGCGCTCGGGCAACGGCGTGCGTGCCATGGGGTTCCTCCGGTGGGAGCGGACCGGGTCCGGGCGGGGGGGGGGGGCCCCCCCCGCGGGGCCCGGGGGGGGGGGGCGCCGCCGGGCGGGGGGGGGGGCGGGCACCGCGGTTTGGGGGTAGGCCCCCTCGGGGGCGGGCCCCCGGCCGG